>NZ_JAOPXV010000199.1 GCF_025964975.1 Nocardioides sp. | reverse complement strand
CGCATCGCCCGCACCTGCGGGTCGTCGGCGTTCAGCACGGCGTACCCGTTGCGGGGCACCGCCTCGACCACCACGGCCTTGACGTCGGCGAGCTGCTCGAGGGTGTCGATGCCCCGCAGGCCCAGGTGGTCGGGCTGGACGTTGAGCACCACCGCGACGTCGTTGCGCTCATAGCCCAGGCCCTCGCGCAGGATGCCTCCCCGAGCGACCTCGAAGACCGCCATGTCGACACGCGGGTTCTGGAGCACCATCCGGGCCGATCGTGGACCGGAGGCGTCGGCGCGGATCACCAGGCGTTCGTCGATGACGACACCGTCGGTCGAGGTCATGCCGACCTTGCGACCGAGGCCCTTGAAGATGTGCGCGATCATCCGGCTCGTGGTCGTCTTCCCGTTCGTCCCGGTGACCGCGATGATCGGGATGCGCGAGATCGCACCGGCCGGGAACAGCATGTCGACCACGGGCTTGGCGATGAACTGCGGCTCCCCGATGGTCGGGTGCGTGTGCATCCGGAAGCCCGGAGCGGCATTGACCTCGCAGATCGCCCCGCCGGTCTCGCGGACCGGCTCGGTGATGTCGGGACAGATGAAGTCGATGCCCGCGATGTCGAGGCCGACCATCCGGGCTGCCTCCTCCGCGATCTCGACGTTCTCCGGGTGCGCCTCGAAGGTGCGGTCGATCGAGATCCCACCGGTCGACATGTTGCCCGTGAGGGCGAGCCGGACCGTCTCACCCTCGGCCGGGACGGAGGTCAGGGAGTGGCCCTGGCCCTCGAGCACGTCGAGGGCGGCCGCGTCCACCTTGATCCGGGTCAGCACCTTCTCGTGCCCGACACCACGACGGGGGTCGGCGTTGGTGAGGTCGACCAGCTGCTCCACGGTGGAGGTGCCGTCTCCGGTGACGCTGGCCGGGACCCGCTCGGCGATGGCGACCATGCGCCCGTCGATGATGAGGCAGCGGTAGTCCTTGCCGGTCACGAACGACTCGACGATCACGACGCCGCGGCGCGACTGCTCGGCGGCGATGGGGAAGGCGTTGCGTACGTCCGCCTCGTCCTGCAGGTTCAGGCACACGCCGCGTCCGTGGTTGCCGTCCAGCGGCTTCACGACCACGGGGTAGCCGATCCGCGCCGCGACCTGGACGGCACCGTCCGCCGTACGCACCGAACCCTGCTTGGGCACGGGCAGCCCGGCAGCGCCCAGCAGGGTGGTCGTCAGGTCCTTGTCGGAGGCGATGTCCACGGCGATCGAGCTGGTGTCGCTGGTCATCGTGGCGCGGATGCGCTTGGCGTGGACACCCTGACCGAGCTGGACGAGGGAGTGCTGGTTGAGGCGGATCCATGGAATGTCACGGGAGACGGCTTCGTCGACGATCGCCTGGGTGGACGGGCCGAAGGCGGTGCGCTCGGCACGGCGGATGAAGGCGTCGCGCTCGGACTCCCACTCGAAGTCGGGATCTCCCTCGACGAGATGGTTGACCAGGCGGACCGCCAGCTTGCCGGCCTCGATGCCGACCTGCTCGTCGATGTAGCCGTAGACGATGTTGTAGTGGCCCTTGCGGCCCTTGACCATGCGCGTCTTGCCGCGGCGGATGTCGTGGCCCACCACCTGCTGGAGCGCGAGCGCGACGTGCTCGGCGACGTGGCCCAGCCAGGTGCCTTCGTTGAGGCGCTCCACGAACCCGCCACGCCGGCCGCGGGAGCAGGAGTGCTCGCGCACGCCGGGCAGCATCGCCACGAGCTCCTCGCTGAAGCCGGGCAGGGTGTTGGTGGGGAACTCCTCGAGCGAGCCGAGGTCGACGACCAGGTGGACCGACTTGTCGTAGGACCAGACGTTGGCACCGCGGTAGATGCGCGTCTCGAGGATCGTCAGGTCGGGGGTGGGCCGCTCACTCATGCACGTACTCGCTTCGCTCCGTGCGCGCATGAGGCACTCGCGCAGTGTCTGTTGGTTCGCTCGCTCATCACTTGTCTCCGTCAGTTGCTGGTGGGGTGGGCGAGACGCTCAGCCGTTTTCGATGGCGGGTCATCCGCCGGCGCAGGTTGGTGGGGGACACGTCGCCTGCCGCGATGTCGCGGGCCATCCGACGCAGGTCGCGCCCGGCCTCGGCGATCTCGGCCGCCTCGCTCTCGTCGACGGTGTGCGTGGGTGGGACGAGCGTGCGGGTGGTCATGTCGTACGCCGAACCGGCCGGCAGCACGTGCAGGACGACGCCGCTCGCGAGCAGCGGGGCGGACTGCCGGGCTTCGTGCGCATTGGTCACCATGCGGTCGGGGTCGAAGATCGTGACCGACCCGCGGCCCGTCACCCGGAGGACCTCGTGCCCGTCGACCTCCTCGATCACCGCCGCGGTGTCCTCGTCCACGCCGATCCCGAGCAGCTGGGGGCTCTGGGACACGATCATCAGCAGCCGCCCGTAGCGGTTGCGCTGGTCGAAGTGCTGGTCGATCACCGTCGAGGTGACAAGACCGAGCCCGGCAGCGACCTGGGTCATCCGCTGCTTGGGAGTGGCTCCACCCGCCCCGAAGGCGACCATGTGCGAGGACTGGATGCTCGCACCGGCCGAGGTGCCCGCCACGACGGCGCCCCGTTCGTGCGCATCGACGATCGCGTCCCCGAACGGTGTGCCGCAGATGGCGCCGGAGAGCTTGAGCTGGTTGCCGCCCGTCATGTTGATGCCGGTGGCGTCCTCGAGAGCCTGCACGAGGTCGGGATCGTGGGCGTCCTCTCGCGTCTCCGGACGGGCCGTACGGACCTCGGCTGCGCCGAGCTTGGTGAAGAGCGCCTCGTAGACCTCGTTGATCTCCGGTCCGAGTGAGGAGGCGGTCGGGATCACCACGATCCTGGCGTCGGCGCCTCCGCTCGCTGCCACGAAGTCCTTGAGGATGGCGCGCTTGCGCAGCTTGTCCTCAGCACCTCCGATGATCATCAGGGGACCGGGCGTCGGGGGTGAAGGCATGACAGGCAGGCTATCGGCATGGAGAATCACCGCGTGACCAGTTCGGACCCCGCCCCCGCGCGACGCCGTCTGGTCCTGGTGCGCCATGCCAAAGCGGAGGCGTGGGGCGAGGACGACCACGCGCGGCTGCTCACCGAGAAGGGCAGGGCCGACGCCTCGGAGGCCGGACGGTGGCTGGCCGAGTCCGGGTTCGTCCCCGACCGTGCGCTGGTGTCGAGCGCCACCCGCGCCCGGGAGACGTGGTCCCTGATGTCGGAGGCGGCCGGCTGGGAGCTGGCGCCAGTGATCGAGCCCGCGTTGTTCGCCGCGAGCCCCGACACTGTCCTCGACCTGCTCCGGGAGGCACCGGCGGATGCACGGTCCGTGATGGTGGTCGGTCACAACCCGACGATCGCCTACCTCGCCCAGCTGCTCGACGACGGCGGTGGCGACGCGGCTGCGAGCGCCGCCATGGTGGGTGGCTATCCGCCATGCGCGATGACCGTGTTCGACGTCGTCGATGCGTGGACAGACCTGGAGTTCGCGTCCGCATCGTTGCGTGCCTTCCGAGCCGGACGTTCCTGATCGTCGACCAGCTCGGCCGGCGGCTGCGGGCCGCGGGCTGCGTGTTCGCCGAGGAGGAGGCCGAGCTCCTGATCGGCACGGACCTCACCGGTGCGTCACTCGAGGCGCTGGTTCGCCGCCGCATCGGGGGAGAGCCACTCGAGACGTTGTTGGGCTGGGTGGCCTTTGCAGGACGGCGACTCCTCGTCCGGCCCGGCGTGTTCGTCCCCAGGCGTCGCACCGAGCTGCTGGCTCGAACGGCCGGCGAGCACGCTCGACCTGACGCCGTGCTCCTGGAACTGTGCTGCGGGGTGGGTCCGGTCGGTGCCACCGTGCGGGCCGCTGAGATCCACCTCGGTGACGTCGATCCGGCCGCGCTGGAATGCGCGCGCGTCAACGTGCCGAGCGGTCAGGTCCACCTGTCCGACCTGTACGCCGACCTGCCCGCGACCCTCAGGGGACGGGTGAACGTCCTGGCCGCCAACGCGCCCTACGTGCCGAGCGACCAGGTGGCGCTGATGCCCTCCGAGGCGCGCGATCACGAGCCGGGCCTCGCCCTCGACGGGGGACCGGACGGGGTGGACCTCCATCGCCGGATCGCGGCCCAGGCGATGGACTGGCTCTCGACGAATGGGGTGCTGGTCATCGAGACGTCGGTGTCGCAGGCGTCGTTGACGGCAGGGGCGATGCACGAGGCGGGGTTCTCGTCCGACGTCCTCACGGACCCAGAGATCGGAGCGTGCGTGGTCGTCGGCCGCCGGCCTTCGACCTGAGTCTTCCCGAGACTCAGGTCCGAGCGGCGACTCAGATGGGGGGAGCGGGGGTGACGATGCCGGCATCCGCGTCGGCCGCCTCGATCTCCTCGCGGGTGATGCCGAGGAGGTACATGATCGTGTCGAGGTAGGGCACGTTGACCGCTGCGTCGGCGGCGTCGCGCACCATGGGCTTGGCGTTATAGGCGATGCCCAATCCGGCGGCGTTGAGCATGTCGAGGTCGTTGGCACCGTCGCCGATCGCGATGGTGGCGCCTTCCGGTACGCCGATGTCGGCCGCGAACTCGCGCAGCGCCCGCGCCTTGCCCGCCCGGTCGACCACGCTGCCGAGCACCTGGCCCGTCAGGAGACCGTCGAGGATCTCGAGCTCGTTGGCCCGCGAGTAGTGGATGCCCAGGTCGGCAGCGAGCCGGTCGGTGATCTGGCTGAAGCCGCCCGACACGAGGGCGAACCGGTAGCCCAGCCGCCGCAGGACGCGAACCAGGGTGCGGGCGCCGGGAGCCAGGGTGATGGCTTCGTAGACCTCGTCGATCGCGCTGGCCGGCACGCCCTTGAGAAGCGCCACGCGTGCCCGCAGCGACTGCTCGAAGTCGAGCTCGCCGGCCATGGCCTGGTCGGTGACCCGCGCGACCTCGTCCTCACAGCCGGCGTGGGCTGCGAGCATCTCGATCACCTCGCCCTGGATCAGGGTGGAGTCGACGTCCATGACGATCAGTCGCATGGACCGGCGCAGCAGGTTGGCCGGCTGGACGGCGATGTCGATGCCCTGGTGGGAGGCCTCGGCGGCCAGCAACGGACGCAGCACGTCCGTCTCGACGCCCGAGATGGCCAGGTCGATGGCGGTGACCGGATAGCGGGCCATGCGCTCGATCCGGTCGATGTTCGCCCCCGAGTCGGCGATCCGCCCGGTGATGGCCGCCATGGCGGAGGCCTTCAGGGGGGAGCCCAGGACGGTCACGTGCGAACGTCCCATGCGCCGCGGCTGGTTGTCGCCCTGGCCGCGCAGCACCTCGGCGCTCATGCCGAGGCCGGTGGCCGTCTCCTCGATCGCCGCGCGCAGCTTCTTCCAGTCACGAGGTGCCGTGACCAGCAGGCCCAGCACCAGGCGACGGCGAAGCACGATCTGCTCGAGGTCGAGCACTTCTACACCGGCAGCGGCGATCGTCGCGAACACCGCTGACGTGACACCGGGGCGATCCTTGCCCGTGATGGTGATCAGGAGGGTCTTGGGAGTCTCTTCCACGTCGCTCATCTCGGGAGAAGCCTATGCGCCGCAGGAGAGGGTGGCCGCACTCGTCCAGCAGTCAGTGCGTGGTCAGGGGTCCGGCCACACCTCCGACGAGCACGCCGCGACCAGCGCCCGCCTGGACGCGCGCTCCAACGGGCGCAGAGCCGCGCGGCGTGCCTCGATCTCATGGGCAGACAGCGCGCCGCCGTCGTCCCCGAGGGCGAGCTCGGCGATGGCCCACCCCTGCAGGCCACGGGCGGCCAGGTCCGTGCAGCGCGGTGGTGTCCCGGACGGTGCAGCGAGGACGGGTCGGTGGCGCAGGTTCATCAGCTCGTCCGCTGCCTCGGGCCGCCAGTGAGCGACGTCGAGGTCGGAGAGCAGGTCCGCCGCGCCGATCAGGGTCGCCCGCAGCGTGCGGTCGGCCTCGCCCACGTCCGGCACTTGGCGGGGCGCGGCCGGTCGGACGCGCCAGTGAGCCACCTCGCCGACCACCTCCGGCACCACTGCCCACGCGCCGAACACCACCGCCTCACCCACGGCGAGCGCCGCGTCGTTCAGCTCCCGCGGACCACCGAGCCCTAAGGGGTCGCCCTCGACGGGAAGCGCCAGCCCGGCACCGGCCGCCCCGGAGCGCCTCGCTTCGAGGAGGAGGTCCGTCATCGCCGTACCCCCGGGCAACCCGTCGACGACGTGGCCCAGGTCGCCGTCGGTGACAGCGTCGAGCACGTGGTCGGTGACTTCGTGACCACGCAGCCAGGCCGTCAGCCACCAGGCAAGGCGGGCTGACAGGGGCAGGTCGAGGGACACGGCTCGCAACGATACGCGCGAGTCGGGGTGGCAGGTCGCCGCTAGGGTGAGGCGCATGAGCGCCGTGATCGAGTTCGCCGACCTCACGGTGCGGCGTGGTCGGGCAACGCTCCTCCACGAGATCAACTGGTCCGTCGAGGAGGACGAGCGCTGGGTCGTCCTCGGCCCCAACGGAGCCGGCAAGACGACGCTCCTCCAGGTCGCCGCGGCGCAGATCCACCCCACGGAAGGGGTCGCCGGCATCCTGGGCGAGGTCCTGGGCACCGTCGACGTGTTCGACCTGCGTCCGCGGATCGGCCTCACCAGCGCTGCGCTGGCAGACCTCATCCCGCGCGGCGAGCGGGTCCACGACGTCGTCGTCTCCGCCTCCTACGCCATGTTGGGACGCTGGCGTGAGACGTACGACGACCTCGACCACGAGCGGGCCGTCTCGCTCCTGACCGAGGTGGGCGCGCGTCACCTCGCTGAGCGGACCTTCGGGACGCTGAGCGAGGGCGAGCGCAAACGGGTCCAGATCGCCCGGGCGCTGATGACCGACCCCGAGATGCTGCTGCTCGACGAGCCCGCCGCCGGCCTCGACCTGGGGGGGCGGGAGGACCTGGTCTCCACCCTGTCCGTGCTGGCGCTCGACGAGGACTCACCCGCAACCGTGCTCGTCTCCCACCACGTGGAGGAGATCCCGCCGGGGTTCACCCATGCCCTCCTGCTGAAGGCCGGTCGTGTGGTCGCATCCGGCCCGCTGGAGCGCGTGATCACCCCTGAGACGCTGTCCAGGACCTTCGGCATGCCGCTTCGCGTGGCCTACGAGGACGGTAGGTTCGCAGCCCGCCGGCAGGCGCGGCACAGCGCGTCCTGACGCCGTGTTTGCCACGCGACGGCAGGGGATAGGCTCCGGCCATGGAGTGGATCCTGAGGCACGCGTGGGAAGCCTGGCTGGGCCTGGCCATCGTGCTCGGTGTGGCCGAGATGTTCAGTCTCGACCTGATCCTGGTGATGCTGGCAGCAGGCGCCGTCGTCGGCATGGTCGCAGCCGTCCTCGGTCTGCCCATCGCGATCCAGGTCGTCGCCTTCGCCGGGGTCTCGGTCGCCGCGCTGGCCCTGGTGCGACCCACCGTCGTGAAGCGGTTCCACGGGGGACCCGAGCTCGCCGTCGGGCACGGCAAGCTGGTCGGGCGCCAGGGCACCGTGACCGCTGACATCTCCCCGCTGGCTCCGGGCCGGATCAAGCTCGCCGGCGAGTTCTGGACCGCCGAGCCCTATGACGAGACCCTCAGCATCGCCGCAGGCGAGACGGTCGAGGTGCTCGAGATCCGCGGCGCCACCGCCATCGTCCACCCCGTTGCGCAGCTCGAGTCCTGACCAGACCGTCCAGCACCGTCCACCCACGCTCGTCGTCACCCTAGGGAGCCCTCATGATTGGCCTGATCCTGCTCGGCCTGCTGGTCCTGTTCGTGATCGTGACGCTCGCCAAGAGCGTGCGCATCGTCCCGCAGGCGCGTGCCGGCATCGTGGAACGCTTCGGCAAGTACAAGGGCACCCTGCCCGCGGGACTCAACCTCCTGATGCCCTTCGTCGACCGGCTGCGCTACCTCATTGACCTGCGCGAACAGGTCGTCTCCTTCCCGCCGCAGCCCGTGATCACCGAGGACAACCTCGTGGTCTCGATCGACACGGTCATCTACTTCCAGGTCACCGACCCGGTCGCGGCCACCTATGAGATCGCCAACTACATCCAGGCCATCGAGCAGCTCACCATGACCACCCTGCGCAACATCGTCGGCGGTATGGACCTCGAGGAGACGCTGACCAGCCGCGACTCCATCAACTCCGGGCTGCGTGGTGTCCTCGACGAGGCCACCGGCAAGTGGGGCATCCGCGTCAACCGTGTCGAGCTCAAGGGCATCGACCCGCCGCCCTCCATCAAGGACTCGATGGAGAAGCAGATGCGCGCCGACCGTGAGAAGCGTGCCGTCATCCTCACGGCCGAGGGCCAGCGCCAGGCGGCGATCCTCACGGCCGAGGGGTCCAAGCAGTCCCAGATCCTCAACGCCGAGGGTGACCGCGAGTCGCAGATCCTGCGCGCCCAGGCCGACCGGGAGGCCTCGATCCTGCGCGCCCAGGGTGAGGGCCAGGCCATCCAGACCGTCTTCCAGGCGATCCACGACGGGCAGCCCGACCAGTCGCTGCTGGCCTACCAGTACCTCCAGATGATGCCGAAGATCGCCGAGGGCAGCGCCAACAAGGTGTGGGTCATCCCCTCCGAGATCACCAAGGCGTTGGAGGGCCTCGGCTCCTCCATCCACGAGATCGCCGGGATCCCGCAGGACGCCACGCCACGCACCCGCGTCGACATGGGTCCGACGGAGCCGCAGCTTCCGCAGTCCTCGGACGAGGGATCGACCAAGAAGGTCGTCCAGGAGGCCATCGCGGCAGCCGAGTCCGCCAGCCGCACGCCTGCGGCCGCCGCACCGGTGTCGGCACCCGCAGCGACCCCCGTCGAGCCTGCGCCCGTCGAGGCCCCCGCCCAGGAGCCCCCGACGGCGTGAGCCTCCTCGAGGCCTCGCTGATCGCCCTCGCGGGCGTGGCGGCGGGCACCATCAACACGGTGGTGGGATCGGGGACGCTGATCACGTTCCCGACGCTGCTGGCCTTCGGGATCCCCCCGGTGACGGCGAACGTCTCCAACTCGATCGGGCTCGTGCCCGGATCGGTCACCGGAGCGATCGGCTACCGACGCGAGCTCCGCGGGCAGCGGGCCCGCATCCTCCACCTGGCGAGCGCCTCGGGGGCCGGTGGCCTCCTGGGCGGGCTCCTCCTGCTGTGGCAGCCGGGCGCCTTCGAGGCCGTGGTGCCTGCCCTGATCCTGCTCGGACTGGTCCTCGTCGTCGCGGGGCCACGCATCTCGGCGTGGGTCGCGCGGCGCCACGAGGCGACGGGAGGTCTGCCTGCGCGAGGCGCCTGGTGGGTCTGGCCGCTGATGTTCGCGTGCGGGATCTACGGCGGCTACTTCGGTGCGGCGCAGGGCGTGCTCATGATGGCGGTGCTCGGCATCGGCGTCGACGAGGCCCTCCAACGACTCAACGGCCTCAAGAACGTCCTGGCGGCGTTGGTCAACGGAGTCTCCGGCGTGCTGTTCGCCGTGTTCGCCGACGTCGACTGGTTGGTCGTCGCCCTGATCGGGGTCGGTGCCGTCGTCGGCGGGATCCTCGGCGCCTCGATCGGACGACGGCTCCCGGCACCGCTCCTGCGCGCCTTCATCGTGGTCGTCGGACTGACGGCGCTGATCACCCTGCTCACCTGACCGACCGCGCCACGGGCCCTGCGGTCAGTCGTCCTCGACGTACGCCGCAAGCCACCGGTCGATCTCGGCATACACCTGTGCCCGCACGTCGGGCAGCGAGAGCACGACATCGTGCCGGGCCCCCTCGATCCCGATGCTGGTGACGTGCGGACCCAGCGACGAAGCCCAACGGCGGATCTGCCGCACGTCGAGCACCACGTCGCTGGTGTGGACGTCCTCGCCCATCTCGGAGGGGTAGGCAGTGCGACTCGACGACAGGACGAGGGTGGGAGCCGCGATGTCCAGCCCGCGGTGGATCTTGGAGTGACCCTGACGAACGGCACGCAACCATCCTGCATAGACCGGCCACGACTGCATCGGCTTCCACTCGAGGTTGAAGTCGAACTCTCCGTCGTGGTCCCGGTGCAACGAGCGCGTGTAGTAGCCGCTGACGGTGCGGGGGATGACGCGCCGGGGCTGGCGGACCCCGATCTGGTCCAGCGCAGCGCGTCCGGGCAGCGAGCGCAGCCACGCCGCGCCCTGCATGTCGAGCCACGGCGAGTTGAGGAGCACCCCGGCGAGCTCGGGCGGCTGCCGCTCGTGGAGCCACAGCGGCAGGGTCAGCCCACCGGTGGAGTGGGCCGTGGCGAGGACCGACGTGTGGTCGGCGGTGATCACCGCCCACGCCGCGTCGAGGTCCTCGTAGTACTCCGTGAGGTCCTCGACGTAGTTGGGGGTCTGGTGCTCGCGGAGCGAGCGGCCGTACTTGCGCAGGTCGACGGCGTAGAAGTCGTAGCCGCGGGCTGCCCACCACTCGGCGTACTCGGTGTGGAAGAAGTAGTCGGCGAAGCCGTGGACGTGCAGGACGGCGCGCCCGGTCGGCACGGTGGCCGCCAGGTGGACAAGGGTGGCGACCACCTCGCCCTCGCTGTCGGTGCCGAGGTCGAGGGTCTGCTGGGTGTACGGCGCGCCGAGGACGTCGGTGTCGAAGGCGTCGGTCATGCCCGGAGGCTAACGGAGTCGACCATCGGGTGGGTGGCGCCCTGCGGGACCGCCGGTCGACGATCCGGGCCAGTTCTCCCATTGCCCCTCGGGGCGGCCGTCCGGCCCCCTAGGCTCTGCGCGTGGCGCGGACTTTGACCAAGGTGGGAGGACGCGTCTCCGCCTATGTGGACGCCCGCGTCGCGAGCTGGCGGACCGGCTCTCGCGGCAGCCAGGCCTACGCGTTCGGCGTCCTGAGCATCGGGGTCGTGGTCTCGTTCTTCGTCGCGTGGACCATCCCCGTCACGCCCTTCTCGATCTGGTTCGTCTGGCTGATCCTCGGCGTGCTGGTGCTGAGATATCCGCCGCTGGTGCTGCTGAGTGCTCTCATCCTCGTCGCCGCGGCGCGTTCGACGGCGCACGAGGGCGCCCCCCTGCAGGCCCAGCTCGCGGCCATGATGACGCTCGTCCTCTCCGGGGCACTGGTCCTCTACCAGTCCAGGAGCCAGCGCTCCGGTCTCCCGTTTGCGCTCAGCGAGCAGGTGCTGGCCAACCTCCGCGACCGGCTGCAGTCACAGGCAGCGATCCCGGACCTGCCCGTGGGATGGAAGTCCCACTCAAGCATGCTGTCCGCCCACGGTGCGCGCTACGCCGGTGACTTCTTGGTGGCGGACATGAGCGACGGGCGCCATCTCGAGATGGTGCTGGTCGACGTGTCGGGCAAGGGCCTGGCGGTCGGGCCCCAGGCCCTGCAGTTCGCCGGCGCGCTGGGGGGACTGGTCGGGGGGATGGCGCCGCAGGAGCTGATGAGGGCGGCCAACGCCTTCCTGCTTCGGCAGGACTCCGAGGAGGCCTTCGCCACCGCGGTGCACCTCCTCGTGGACGTGGAGACGGGTCACTACGTGGTGACGAGTGCGGGTCACCCGCCGGCCCTGCGGTGGGATCGCGAGCAGGGCGCGTGGATCCTCGACGGTTCCGCCGGCATGGCGCTGGGCGTCACCCCCGATGCGGACTTCGAGTCGAGCACCGGCCAGCTGGCCCCGGGGGAGGCGCTGCTGTTCTACACCGACGGTGTGGTCGAGGCCCGTGGCCGAGACCTGGAGGACGGGATCAACTGGCTGCTCGAGACGGCTCGCCAGGCGGTGCAGCTCGGTTTCGAGGGTGCTGCGGGACGCATCCTGCGCCACGTGCCGCGCGGTCAGGACGACCGAGCGGTGATCATCATCGAGCGTGTGGGTCCGACGATCGAGGACCCGTCCGCAGCCTCTCGGCGTCGCTGGGCGCCGGGGTCCTGGGCGCTTCCGCGTCCCAGGCGGCTCCGCCTCGGTCAGCCCCTCGAGTAGAGGTCACGGATGACCTCTTCGATGTCGGGCTCCTGGATGGACAAATCGGCGACGTCGTAGGACGCCGCGACCGCGCCCACGATGGGGGCGGCGCTCGCGTCCGAGGGGAACGACAGCCACTGACGCGGTCCCTCGACCTTCCTGACCACTGCTCCGGGGACTTCGATGGGGTCCGACACGTCGACCAGGTCGACCACCAGGGTCCGTGACGACCCGCCCAGCTCGTGCAGGCCGCCGAGGGACCCGTCGAAGACGGCCGTCCCGTGGTCGATGACGATGACCCGGTCGCACAGGGCTTCGATGTCCTGGAGGTCGTGGGTGGTGAGCATGAGCGTGGTGCCGCGCTCGACGTTGAGCGCCC
>NZ_JAOPXV010000026.1 GCF_025964975.1 Nocardioides sp. | reverse complement strand
CCCTGCACGACATCCGGCAGGGATTGCGCACCTTCTCCACGAGCTACTACCTCTCCCCCGGCCGCCTCAACGAGGTCGAGGTCAACGGGGTCAACGTCATCGTGGACTACTGTCACAACGCGCCCGGCATGAAGGCGCTCGGCGACTTCGTCGACCGCCTCGGCGAGTCGCTGGAGTCCTCGCACGACCTCGCCCGCCCCTCGCGCATCGGCATCATCGCCACCGCGGGTGATCGGCGTGACGAGGACATGCGCGAGCTCGGGCACATCGCCGCTCAGCACTTCGACGTCTGCATCGTGCGCGAGGACGTCGCCCTCCGCGGTCGCGAACGTGGCGAGGTGGCGAGCTTCGTGCTTGAGGGACTTCGAACCGCCATGGCCGAGGGCGCGCGCTGCCGCCAGGTGGAGGAGGTCCTCGACGAGATCTCCGCCGTCCGCCACGCGATGAGCCGCGCCAACCGCGGGGACCTGGTCGTGGTCTGCGTCGACAAGCACGGCGAGGTGATGAGCGAGCTGGAGGACTGGTCCTCGCGGGCGCAGGCCGGCTCGGGCATCAACGACGAGGCCCCGGCCGCCGACCCCGACTACACGCCGCCTGCGGGCCCCTGAGTGCGCATCCTGGCCCTGGCCGACCTGCCGCACCGGCCCATCGAGGCGCACCAGAGCAAGGGCTTCTCCGTGGGCGCCTTCGGGATCTGCGCCGACGCCCACCTCGTGGCGGTGACCCTGGGCCCCCGGGGCGTGATCGGACGCCACCCGGCTGAGGGGAGGCAGCTGCTCGTCGTCCTCTCCGGCGAGGCCCAGGTCTCCGGGCACGACGGCGTCGTGCGCACGGTCAGCGTCGGCCAGGCGGCCGTGTGGGAGCCCGGCGAGGCGCACGAGACGCGCACGGACGGCGGTCTCGTCGCGATGATCGTGGAGGGGGACCTGGACATCGGTGCGCCGGGCGAGCAGATCGACCGCGGCGACACCTGAACCTCCTCGGGCGGATCAGCCCCGCACGACCCGCACCTTCGTGGCCAGGGTCTCCGGGTCGTCGGCGATGCCCCCGTGCGCCTCGATCCAGTCGTACGCCGCCTGGCGCTCGGCATGGCACATGAGCCCCACGACGTCGCCGACCTCCGCCCCCTCCACCAGCGCCGCCAGGCAGGCGACCTCGGTGTCGTAGGTCTCGATGTCGACGACACCGACGCGCGCGGCCCCGGCCCGCAGCAGGACGTCGATCTCGTCCATCGTGCGGCCGCGCAGGTAGTGCTGCTTGTGCCCGATCGCGACCACGTCGCTGCCCTTGGCCCCGATCTCACCCAGGGCGTCGATGAGCTCGTCGGTCCGGTCACCGACGGCGCCGAGCCCGAGCAGGACCCGAGATCCTGGACGGCGTACGCCCTGCATGATCTCGAGCAGCGCCTCCAGTCCCGCCTCGTTGTGCGCAAGATCCATGACCACGGTGACCTCACCGGGCAACGAGAAGAAGTTCATCCGGCCCGGGTTGTGCTCGGCGTCCGGCAGGAACGACTTCAGCCCAGTGACGACCGACTGCCAGGAAATGCCGATCGCCAGGGCGCCCGACGCCGCGGCCAGGGTGTTCTCGACGTTGAAGCGCGACAGTCCGGCCAGGGTCATGGGCACCTCGACCAGCTCGACGAGCGGCTCGGGATCAGCGCCCGGGCGCATCACGGTGACCCAACCGTCGATCACGGTCGTCGCGCGGCCCCCGCTGTTGAGCACCTCGCGGATCGCCGGTGAGTCGGGGTCCCGGGAGAACACCCAGGGCTGCGCCCGGATCACCGCTCGCATCGCCAGCACCCGGGGGTCGTCGGCGTTGAGCACCGACCAGCCCGACGACCGGGTGATCCTCGGGACGACCGCCTTGACCTCGGCCAGCTGGTCGACGGTGTCGATGCCCTGCATGCCGAGGTGGTCCGCGGTGACGTTGGTGACCACCGAGACGTCGTTGCGGGTCAGCCCGATGCCCTTGAGGAGGATGCCGCCGCGGGCGGTCTCGGTGACGGCGAGCTCCACCCCTCGGTGGGCGAGCACCCGACCGGCCCCGCTGGGCCCGGAGTAGTCCCCCGCCTCGACGAGCTCGCCGTCGATGTAGATGCCGTCGGTGTTGGACCAGCCGACCAGCTTGCCGTCCGCCTGCGCGATGTGCGCGATCATCCGGCTGGTGGTCGTCTTGCCGTTGGTGCCGGTGACCGCGACCACGGGGATCCTCGGTGTGATGGTCGTCGGGCGCGCGCCAGGGGCCGCTGCGGCGACCTCAGCCGCGCCGGCGGTCACGGCCGCGTCGACGTCGGGGCTCGGGAGCGCATCGAGCACGTGGGCCACCGCGTGGCCGAGTGCCTCGGCGCGTCCGCGGTTGCGCCAGGGAAACGCGACCACGAGCTGGTTGTGCTCGGCGGTCGGACGCACCCGCACGGCGAGCCGCGACGTGCCCGACTCCTGAGCGACTGCTCGGACCAGACGCTCGACGGCCCGCATCGCGAACCGCTGGCGGAACCCCGACCCCGGGGCTCCAGGGCGTGTGGTGCTCAGTCCGATGCGCCTCGCGAACCGCAGCACGGTCTCGTCGGACGCGTCCGCGATGGTGCCGATGTCGAGGGTCAGCTTGATGGCTGCCCGCGGGAAGTAGAGGTTCGGACCCTCCAGGACGCGTAGCTCGACGAGGGAGGTCACGGCGGAACCGTACCGCCCGCTGGTGCTGTCGGCTCAGAGGCCCATCGCGTGGAAACCACCGTCGACGTGGATGATCTCGCCGGTGGTCGCGGGGAAGAAGTCACTCAGCAGGGCGCACACGGCCTTGGCGGTCGGCGCGTGGTCACTCTCGTCCCAGCCGAGCGGAGCACGGTCCTTCCAGGCGGACTCGAGATCCTCGAAACCCGGGATGGCCTTGGCTGCCAGGGTCTTGAGCGGGCCCGCCGAGACGAGGTTGCAGCGGATGCCCGCCGAGCCGAGGTCGCGGGCCAGGTAGCGCGAGGTGGACTCCAGCGCGGCCTTGGCGACGCCCATCCAGTCGTAGGCCGGCCACGCGATGGTCGCGTCGAAGGTGAGGCCCACGATGGACCCGCCCTCGGACATCAACGGTCGGCTGGCGACCGCGAGCGCTTTGAGCGAGTAGGCCGACACCTGCACGGCCTGAGCCACGTCGTCCCAGGGACCTTCGAGGAACTTGCCGCCGAGCAGCGTCGCCGGATTGCCGTAGGCAATCGAGTGCACCACTCCGTCGAGGTGGTCGACATGCTCGCGCACCTGGTCGACCAGACCGGCGAGGTGCTCCTCGTCGGTCACGTCGAGCTCGAGGACCGGTGCGTCGGCGGGCAGCCGCTTGGCGATGCGTCGGGTGATGTTGAGCGCCCGACCGAAGTTGGAGATGAGCACCGTGGCGCCCTGTTCCTGGGCGACCTTCGCGGTGGCGAACCCGATGGAGGAGTCCATCGTCACCCCCGCCACCAGGATGGTCTTGCCGCTGAGGATTCCAGTGGAGTCAGTCATGTCAGTGCCCCATTCCGAGTCCGCCGTCAATCGGGATGACGGCTCCTGTCACGTATGCCGCGCCGTCGGACGCCAGCCAGGTCACGGCCGAGGCAACCTCGGCTGCCGAGGCGTAGCGACCGAGCGGCACCTGCGTCTTGATCGCCTGCCTCTGCTCATCGGTGAGCGCTGCTGTCATGTCGGTCTCCACGAAGCCGGGCGCGACGACGTTGGCCGTGATGGACCTCGAGCCGAGCTCTCGTGCCAGCGACCGAGCCATCCCGACCAGGCCCGCCTTGGAGGCCGCGTAGTTGACCTGCCCGGCCGAGCCGAGCAGCCCGACGACCGACGAGATGAAGATGATCCGGCCGCGGCGCAGGCGCAGCATGCCCTTGGCGGCACGTTTGGCCAGCCGGAAGGAACCCGTCAGGTTGGTGTCGATCACGCTGGACCAGTCGTCCTCCGACATCCGTAGGATCAGGGTGTCGTGGGTGATGCCCGCGTTGGCCACCAAGATCTCGACGGCTCCGTGCGCGGCCTCGATCTCCGCGAAGGCGGCCTCGACCGCGGCGGGATCGGTGATGTCGCACCGCACGTCGAGAGTCCCGTCCGGGGCACCTCCTGAGCGCGTGGTGACCGCGACCTTGTCACCCCCCGCGACGAACGCCTCCGCGATGGCGCGGCCGATGCCGCGATTGCCACCGGTGACCAGGACGGACCGAGGGGCGGGTGCTGTGGTTTCACTCACGCCTGACGACGCTAGCGCCTACCCCGGGGTAGGCGAAAACCCCTCGCCGCAGCGGTGCGATCTCATTCGTCCTCGAGCCGGAACCCGACCTTCATCCCGACCTGGAAGTGCTCGACCCGTCCGTCCTTGGCCTGGCCCCGGATCTGGGTGATCTCGAACCAGTCGATGTGACGCAACGTCTTGCCGGCGCGCTCGACGCCGTTGCGCACTGCCTGGTCGATCCCGTCCGGCGAGGTGCCGACGATCTCGGTGACGCGGTAGGTGCGATCGGACATGGCGTGCTCCTCATGGACGTCTGAAGCGACGACCACGTCGGCCGGCCGCCCGTTGAGACTACCGACGTACAGTGGAGGTATGCCTCCCCGGGACTCGTCGTCAGTGCGGATCACCACTGCCCGCACGAGCGCGGCCGATGACCTTGCCGGACGACAGCGCCGCTACCTGTTCTCGATGACGGTCCGCACCGCCTGTGTCGTCGGCGCCGTGAGCGTGGGACCCGGACTCCTGCGATGGGTCCTGGTGGCCGGGGCGGTCCTCCTGCCCTATGTGGCGGTGGTCCTCGCGAACAACCAGACCCGCTCCGACGACGGCTTCGAGCTGCGCGAAACCCGCGTGGCGCGCGAGCTGAACTGACCCGCGCCGACACGCGCACCTGTCGTGTTGGCATCGCAATCGCATCGTGCAAGAATCAACTTTGCGACCCCAGCCATCCCCCGTCTGTGGTCGCTGGTGCCGGGCAGCTCCCCCCGTGGCTGTCCGGCACCGTCTATTTGCGACGAACCATGGTCGACGAGCGGCCATGAGAGGCGAGGTCCGGTGACTGACCAGGAAGCGCTCGTCACGAGGGACGAGCCGGCCATCTGCTCCGCCAAGGGGTGCACACGAGATGCCAGCTGGGCCCTGCTGTGGAACAACCCCAAGCTGCACACCCCCGACCGCCGCAAGACGTGGCTGGCGTGCGATGACCACCGGGTGTCGCTGAGCGACTTCCTCGGGGCGCGGGGCTTCCTTCGAGACGTCGTCGAGCACGGACCGTCGGTTCCCGGCCCCACGGGCTAGAGCCCGCTCAGCCGCCGATCGCCGACATCGGGCGATCCGGCTGCAGGAACGACGGGTCGTCGATTCCGTGTCCGGTGCGCTTGCCGAGCATCGCGGTGACCCATCGGTCGGCGAGCTCGTCGTCGGTGGCCCCGGCTCGCATCGCGCCCCGCAGGTCCGACTCGTCCCGGGCGAAGAGGCAGTTGCGGATCTGGCCGTCAGCGGTGAGCCGGACCCGGTCGCAGTCGCCGCAGAACGGCCGGGTCACCGACGCGATGATGCCGACGGCGCCGGGTCCGCCGTCCACGTCGAAGAGCTCCGCAGGATCACTCCCGCGGGGCTGGCCGTGCGGGGTGAGCGTGAAGTCGGCACTGAGCTGTTCGAAGATCTCGTCGGCCGTGACCATCTCGGCACGGCTCCAGCCGTGCTGCGCATCGAGCGGCATCTGCTCGATGAAGCGGAGGTCGTAGCCTCGCTCGAGGGCCCAGGCCAGGAGCTCGCTCGCCTGGTCCTCGTTGGTGCCGCGCAGGAGGACGGCGTTGAGCTTCAGTGGAGCCAGGCCGGCCTCGCGCGCCGCCTCGAGCCCGGCGATCACGTCCTTCAAGCGGTCGCGACGCGTGATCTCGTGGAAGGTCTCGGGGCGCACGGTGTCGATGGACACATTGATGCGGTCCAGCCCGGCCTCGCGCAGCGCCACGGCGGTGCGGGCGAGCCCCAGCGCGTTCGTCGTCAGCGAGGTCTCGACCCCGAGCTCGTGCGTACGCCGCACGATGTCGACCAGCCCTCGGCGGACGAGCGGCTCGCCGCCGGTGAAGCGGACCTCGGTGACTCCCAGTCGGCGTACGGCGATGTCGATGAGCCGGACGACTTCGTCGTCGGTCAGCGTCTGGTCGTCGGGCAGCCAGTCCAGGCCCTCGGCGGGCATGCAGTAGGAGCAGCGCAGGTTGCAGCGGTCGGTCAGGGACACGCGCAGGTCGGTAGCCACCCGGCCGTATCGATCTGCAAGAGGGAGCACCTCGTCAGTGTAGGCGCGTGCCCATCGTCTGGGGCCGACGGATAGCCTCGGGACGTGCCCAACCTGCGGTTCCTGCTCAGTCGCCGGTGGGTGCTGTTCCTTTTGGTGGTCCTCACGCTCGCCTGGTCCGCCTGGCGCCTCGGCGAGTGGCAGTTCGACCGCCGCGAGGACCGCCTGGCGCGCAATGCCGTCATCGAGCGCAACGAGAACGACCCTCCAGTCCCGGTCACCGAGGTGCTCGCACCGGGCTCCCCGGTGGCGGATGAAGAGGAGTGGAAGCGGGTCAGCGCGACCGGCACCTATGCAGTGGAGGACACCGTCATCGTCCGCTACCGCACCCGCGACGGCGCCGCGGGTGTGGACGTCGTCGTCCCCCTCGAGCTGTCGGACGGGTCGAGCGTGCTGGTCGACCGCGGCTGGTTGGAGACCGACAACCGCGGCGCCACCCCCGACGACGTGCCATCGCCACCTGCCGGCGAGGTGACCATCGAGGGCTGGGCGCGGGGGGACGCGACCGGCGACAGCACTGCTGTGGCCGACCAGTCCACGCGCGCCATCAGCAGCGAGCGCATCGGGGAGTCCCTGGACCGGGAGGTGGTCACGGGCTTCGTGGAGCTCAGCTCGGAGTCACCCGAGGCGGCCGAGCCGCTGCAACCAGTGGAGCTGCCGGAACAGGACGGCGGACCGCACTTCTTCTACGGCCTGCAGTGGTGGTTCTTCGGCGTGCTCGCCCTCTTCGGATTCGGCTACCTCGCCTATGACGAGGCGCGCGGTGGACCCGGGATGGTGCGCGGGCGCCGCAGGTCACAGAGCCCGGAGCAGGCCCCCGTCGACGGGAAGCATGACGCCGGTCAGGAATGACGCCGCCGGGGACAGCAGGAAGGCAGCAGCCCTGCCGAACTCCGCCGGGTCGCCGTAGCGGCCGAGCGGGATCGTCCTCTCGGCGGCGGCCCGAGCAGCCGCCTCGTCGCCGGTGGACGCGTCGAGCTCGCTGACGCGCTCGGTGGCGATGCGCCCGGGCAGCAGTCCGTTGACTCGTACGCCGCGTGGACCGAGCTCGTCCGCGAGCGTCTTGGCCACCATCGCCAGCCCGGGACGAAGACCGTTGGAGACGGCCATCTCGGCGAGCGGAACCCGTACGCTCGACGAGAGCACCAGCGCCAGCGACCCCCCGTCGCCCAGCGCCCGGCCGATCTCGCGGCACAGGCGGACCGCACCGAGGAAGACGGACTCGAAGGCCGAGGACCACTGCTCGTCGCTGATCGCCGTGACCGCGCCCTTGGGCGGCCCGCCGACCGAGATCAGGGCACCGTCGAGGCGGCCGAAGGCATCGTGAGCCGCAGTCATCAGGGCGGCCGGGGTGCCCGGGTCGGCGTTGTCCGCGACGACACCGCGAGCGCGCTCACCCAGTGCCTGCACCGCCGAGTCGAGGGAGTCCCTCGACCGTCCCGAGACGACGACCCGTGCTCCCTCCGCCACCAGCACCTCGGCCGTCGCCCGACCCAGCCCGCGGGCGGCGCCGGTGAGGATGAAGACCTTGTCGGTCAGCTCCAGATCCATGGCGTCAGGCTATGCGAGTCGTGTCGTCGCGGAACTGCGTGTCGTGGAGCGTGCGGTAGAGCCCACCCTCGGCGAGGAGCTCGGCGTGGGTGCCGCGCTGCACCACCCGGCCGCTCTCCAGCACCAGGATGAGGTCGGCGTTGCGGACCGTCGACAACCGGTGGGCGATGACGAGCGACGTACGCGACTCCAGGGCAGCGTCGAGCGCACGCTGCACGGCTGCCTCCGACTCGGAATCCAGGTGCGCCGTCGCCTCGTCGAGGACCACGATGGCGGGTGCCTTGAGCAGCAGCCTGGCGATGGCCAGACGTTGTCGCTCACCACCGGACAACCGGTAGCCCCGGTCCCCCACCACGGTGTCCAGGCCGTCGGGCAGCGACCCCACCAAGGCGGCGATCTGCGCAGCCTCGAGGGCCGCCCAGACCTGGGCGTCGTCCGCGTCCGGGCGGGCGTACAGCAGGTTGGCCCGGATGGTGTCGTGGAACATGTGCGCGTCCTGGGTGACGTAGCCGACCACGTCCTCCAGTGACTCCAGGGTCACGTCGCGGACGTCGACGCCACCGACCCGGACAGCACCGGAAGAAGCGTCGTAGAGCCGGGCAACGAGGTGAGTGACGGTGGTCTTCCCGGCACCGGACGGCCCGACGAGCGCGATCATCTGGCCCGGCTCCGCCTGGAAGGTGACGTCGGTGAGGACCGGACCGGACGGCCGCGACTCGCTGCGAGCGACCTTCTCCAGCGAGGCGAGCGACACCTCGTCGGCCGTGGGGTAGGTGAAGGCCACGTGGTCGAACTCCAGCGACGACGCGCTGCGGGCCAGGACCACTGCGTCCGGCTTCTCCTCGATCAGGGACGGCAGGTCGAGGACCTCGAAGACACGGTCGAAGCTGACCAGGGCCGTCATGACGTCGATCCGCACGTTCGAGAGACCCTGCAACGGGCCGAGGAGGCGCAGGAGCAGGATGCCGAGCGCGATCAGGGTGCCGACGGAGAGCTCACCCTGGATGGCGAGATAGCCACCGATGCCGTAGACGAGCGCAGTGGCCAGCGCCGGCAGCAACGTCATCGCCGCGAAGAAGATCCGGGTGAGCAGTGAGATCCTCACCCCCAGGTCGCGCACGACGGCCGCCTTCTCGGCGTACATCCTGTCCTCGGTGTCGCGACGGCCGAACAGCTTCAGGAGCATGGCGCCGCCGACGTTGAACCGCTCCGTCATCGCGTTGCCGAGGTCGGCGTTGCCGTCCATCTGCTCGCGGGTCAGACCAGCGAGCCGGTTGCTGACCCACCGCGACGTCAGCAGCAGCAGCGGGAAAAGCATCAGGCAGACCACCGTCACCTGCCAGCTCAGCGCCAACATGGTGATGCCGACGACGACCGCCGAGATGACGTTGGCGACCGTGCCTGACAGCGTGGACGTGAACGCACGCTGGGCGCCGATGACGTCGTTGTTGAGACGGCTGACCAGGGCCCCGGTCTGGGTGCGGGTGAAGAACGCCAGGGACTGTCGTTGGACGTGGGCGAAGACCTGGGTGCGCAGGTCGAAGATGAGTCCCTCACCGATCCTGCTGGAGAGGTAGCCGCCGAGCAGCCCGAGCGCGGAGTCCACGACCGCGACCACTGCGACTGCCACGGCGAGCCAGATCACCAGCTCGGTGTCGCCCGACGCGATGCCCTTGTCCAGGATCTGCTTGAGCAGCAGTGGAGGTACGACGACCAGGCCGGCGCTCGCGATCGTGACCATCAGGAAGGCCAGGATCGCCCTGCGGTGCGGGCGCGCGAAGGTCAGCACCCGCCAGACCGTGTGCCGCTCGATCCGCTCGTCGACGACGGTCCGGTCGGAGCGGAGGTGGCGCCAGGGCGGCCCCCCGCCGCCGGGTCCCATCATCGACATACGTGCGTCCTGTCAGCCTGCGAAGGCGTCTGCCAGAGCACGGAAGCGGCGTATCTGCGCTTCCCGCTCCAGTCGTCGTTGCTCGTCGAGGTCACGGTCAGCGGCCCCTTGCAGCAACGTCTTGGTCTCGGAGACCACATCAGCCATCGGTGCGGCCAGGGCGGCGACGAGATCAGCCACCGTGGCGTCGAGGTCGGCGACCGGGACGGCCATGTTGACCAGTCCGATGTCGACAGCCTCACGCGCCCCGACCATCCGGGCCGTGGCGCAGATCTCGAGTGCCCTGGCGTATCCAACGCTCTCGACGAGGGGCTTTGTTCCCGTCAGGTCGGGCACCAGGCCGAGCGCCGACTCCTTCATCGAGAACTGGGCGTCGTCGGCCACCACCCGCAGGTCGCAGGACAGGGCGAGCTGGAACCCGGCGCCGATCGCGTACCCCCGGACCACCGCCACCGAGACGAAGCGCGGCTCGCGCAGGAAGGTGAAACCCCGCTGGAACTCGTCGATCGCAGCTGACGCCTCCTCGTCGCTGAGCGAGAGCAGCCCGATGACGCTCTCCTGACCGTGCGTCGCCGGGTCGAGCATCGCGCGGTCCAGCCCGGCCGAGAACGTCTCGCCCCTCCCGGTCACGACCACGACCCTCACGTCGTCGGGGATCTCGCGGCCGATCGCTGCCAGCGCGCGCCACATGGCCGGTGTCTGGGCGTTGCGTACGTCGGGACGGTCGAGCGTGATGGTCGCGACCGGGCCGGCCACGGAGTAGTCGAGGCCGACGGCGGCCAGATCGGGGAGCGTCATGCCCGCAGTGTCTCAGGGCTGTCGACGCCTGGGACGGGCGCACTGCGGGGCGAACCCCAAACGGTTCTGGATGAATATCGCTGATCGGACACCTCCCGGTCGCAGCCGTGCCACACTCGGCGACGCACGACCGACCACTCCTGACGCTGGATCGGGAGGTCTGGTCGGTCGCACCGCCCCCTCGCCCGACCTTCTCTCTCCCGCCGCGACGTTCCACGTCGTCCGGGGGTCGTCGTCGCGCTCGACCTAGGAGTCCCCGTGTCGTCCTACCTCCGGTTCTCTGCGCGCGCGTCGATCGCCACCGCTGTCATTGCCGCTTTGCTCGTCCCGGGCGGTCGGGCGATCGCCGCAGACGACGTCGCCGCGCCGGTCGTCCAGAGCGCGACGCTCTCCTCGACCACAGTGGACGTGAGCACAGGTGCCCAGACCGTGGTGCTGGAGGCGCACATCACCGACGACCTCTCCGGTGTCCACCCGCAGGTCCTGTTCGGCCTCGACAGCGACACCACCACCCAGCAGGCGCTGGACACGTTCATGACCCGCGTCTCTGGCACCCCGCTGGACGGGGTCTGGCGCGTCACCCTCACGATCCCCAGGCACGCGGCCACGGGGACGTGGACCGCGCGGAACTTCGGAGTCTTCCGCGACGAGGCTGGCAACCGGATCAACTTCCCGCCAGTGGCCACCGGCTCCTGGCCCACGCTCACGGTGGCCAACGACATGCCCGACACCATGCCTCCAGTGGTGCAGAGCGCGACCTTGTCCTCGGCGACCGCGGACGTGACCTTCGCAAGCAAGACCGTGGTCCTGGAGGCCCACATCACCGACGACATCACCGGGGTCAACAACCAGGTGTTGTTCGGCCTCGACAGCGACGCCACCACCCAGCAGGTGTTCAACACCTTCATGACCCGGGTGTCAGGAACCCCTCACGACGGTGTCTGGCGCGTGACGCTGCCCTTCCCCATGACTGCGGCGCCCGGACAGTGGACAGCGAGGAACTTCGGGATCCTGAGTGACGCGCTCGGCAACCAGAGCACCCCCCGCCCGCAGGTGACCAGCGGCACCTGGCCGACGCTGCTGGTCATCAACGACACGCCCGACTCCGCCCCCAACCCGCCCAGCGTTGTCAGCGGGGTCCGCGGCGACAAGCAGGCCACCGTCTCCTGGAGCGCCGTCACCGGCAACCACACCGCGGTGACGGGCTACGCAGCCACCAGCATCCCGGGCGGGATGAGCTGCAGCACCACCGGCGCCACCAGCTGCACCATTCCCGGCCTGACCAACGGCACGGCCTACACCTTTGTCGTGACCGCGACCAACAACGCGGGTGAGGGTCCGCCGTCCGAGCCCTCCGGCACCGTCACCCCCGCCGGAGTTCCCTTCAAGCCCGCCCCACCGGTCGCCGTTCGCGGCGACAAGCAGGCGAACGTGTCCTGGACCGCCGCCGCTGGCAACGGCTCACCCGTCACCGGCTACACCGTCACCAGCATCCCTGGCGCGAAGACCTGCAGCACCACTGGCGCCACCGCCTGTTCCGTCACCGCTCTGGCCAACGGCACTGCCTACACCTTCGTCGTGACCGCCTCGAACACCGTCGGTGACAGCGAACCGTCCGAGCCGGCCGACCCTGTCAGCGCGGCCGGCGTCCCGCTCAAGCCGGCGGCACCAGTCGCCGTCCGCGGGAACACCGAGGCGGACGTGTCCTGGATTCCCACCGGCGCCAACGGCTCCCCCGTGACCGGCTACACCGTCACCAGCACACCTGGCGGCAAGACGTGCAGCACCACGGGCGCAACCGGCTGCTCCGTCACCGGCTTGACCAACGCCACGGCCTACTCCTTCGCGCTGGTCGCCACCAACAGCGAGGGCGACAGCGTGCCTTCCGAGCCCTCCAGCCAGGTCACGCCGGCCGGGGTCCCGGACAAGCCCGCCGCTCCTTCGGTGTCCCGCGGCGACCACCAGGCGAGGGTGACGTGGACCGCCACGAGCGGCAACGGCTCCCCTGTCACGGGCTTCACCGAGATCAGCAGCCCCGGGGGGATGAGGTGCACCACCTTCACGGGCTGCACCTTCACCGGCCTCACCAACGGCACTGCCTACACCTTCGTGGTGATCGCCACCAACGGCATGGGCGACAGCGAGCCGTCCGACGCGTCCGAGCCGGCCACCCCCGCCGGGGTCCCGGATCGGCCCGCTGCTCCTTCCGCCGCCCGTGGTGACAACCAGGCCGTCGTGTCCTGGAATTCCGTCAGCGGCAACGGCTCCCCCGTTGCCGGCTACACCGTGACTTCAACCCCCGGCGACAAGACCTGTACCACCACCGGCGCCACCACGTGCACCGTCATCGGGCTGAACAACTCGACCAACCACACCTTCATCGTGACCGCCACCAACGACGTGGGTGACAGCGACCCGTCCGAGCCGTCGCAGCCGGTGACCCCGGCTGGCGTCCCGGACGAGCCAGCCGCACCCACAGCGGTTCGCGGCGACACGACAGCCCGAGTGACCTGGACCGCACCCGACGCCAACGGCTCCCGGGTCGCCGGCTACACCGTGACTTCAACCCCCGGCGACAAGACCTGCACCACCACCGGTGCCACCACCTGCACCGTCACCGGGCTCAGCAACGGGACGTCGTACACCTTCGCTGTGACCGCCACCAACACCGTCGGCGACAGCGGACCATCGGAGTCCTCCGGGCCCGCCACCCCGGCAGGAGTGCCGGCCAGGCCAACCCCGCCGTCCACAGTCCGCGGCGACAGCCAGGCGCTCGTCTGGTGGGTGCCAACCGGCGCCAACGGTTCCCCGGTCACCGCCTACACCGTGACCAGCCACCCCGGCGGGCAGAGCTGCACCACGACCGGCGCCACCACCTGCACCGTCACCGGCCTGACCAACGGCACGGCCTACACCTTCATCGTGACCGCCACCAACACCGTGGGCGACAGCCAACCGTCCGCACCCGCCGATCCGGTCAGCCCTGCCGCCACCCCGGTGACCCCCGAGGCTCCCGCACCTCCGGCTGCCGCAACGGCGCCCAGCAGGATGGAGGCGCCTCGTGTCGTCGTCCGGCAGACGAGAGCGATCCTGAAGTGGGCCACCGCCGATTCGAACGGCAGCCGAGTCTCGGCCTACGTCATCCAGATGAGCAACGGCAAGGACAAGACCACGTGGGGCACTGTCCACCGAGTCGTGTTCAAGGACCTCGAGCCGGGTCGCTATCGGTTCCGGATCGCCGCCACCAACGCCGTCGGGGCCTCTCCCTTCAGCACGTGGGTGAAGATCCGCATCCGGTAGGACCGGCTTTCCAGTGTGACCGACCAGTCCGCAGCCCTTGAGTGGTTCGCGGTCAGCGGTCTCCCGACCGACTTTCATCCCTACCAGCGCCTGCAGCTGCGCCGAGCCCGGTTCGACCCCCGAGTCCCAGGGGTCAGGCCAGCGAGACCAGGTCGGCGTAGTCCTCGTTCCAGAGGTCCTCGTCACCGTCGGGGAGAAGGAGCACCCGGTCGGGCTCGAGCGCGCGGACCGCGCCCTCGTCGTGCGTGACCAGGATGATCGCGCCCTCGTAGGTGCGGATCGCGGCCAGCACCTCCTCGCGGGAAGCCGGGTCGAGGTTGTTCGTGGGCTCGTCGAGCAGCAGCACGTTGGCGCTCGAGACGACGAGGCTGGCCAGTGCGAGCCTGGTCTTCTCGCCGCCGGACAGGACGCTGGCCGGCTTGTGTGCGTCGTCACCGGAGAAGAGGAAGGACCCGAGCACCGACCGGGCGTCGCTGTCGGTGAGCTGGGGGGCAGCGGACTGCATGTTCTCCAGGACGGTCCGGCTGGTGTCGAGCGTCTCGTGCTCTTGGGCGTAGTAGCCGAGCTTGAGCCCGTAGCCCGGGACGACGCGGCCCGTGTCGGGCTTGTCCACCCCGGCCAGGATGCGCAGCATCGTGGTCTTGCCTGCGCCGTTGAGGCCGAGGATGACGACTCGTGAGCCCTTGTCGATGGCCAGGTCCACGTCGGTGAAGACCTCGAGCGAGCCGTAGGACTTCGAGAGCTCCTCGGCGGTGATCGGCGTCTTCCCGCAGGGTGCAGGCGCGGGGAACTTGATCCGCGCCACCTTGTCGGCCTGACGCTCGCCCTCGAGGCTCGACATCATCTTCTCGGCGCGCTTGAGCATGGACTGGGCCGCGGTGGCCTTGCTGGCCTTGGCGCGCATCCGGTTGGCCTGGTCAGTGAGCGTCTTGGCCTTGGTCTCCGCGTTTGCGCGCTCGCGCTTGCGACGGCGCTCGTCGGTCTCGCGCTGCGTGAGGTAGTTCCTCCAGCCCATGTTGTAGACGTCGATGACCCCGCGGTTGGCGTCGAGGTGCATGACCTTGTTGACGGTCGCCTCGAGCAGGGCGTTGTCGTGGCTGATCACGATCAGACCGCCGCGGTGGGACTTCAGGAAGTCGCGCAGCCACACGATGGAGTCGGCGTCGAGGTGGTTGGTCGGTTCGTCCAGGAGCAGCGTCTCCGCACCGGAGAACAGGATCCGGGCCAGCTCGACCCGACGGCGCTGACCACCGGAGAGGGTCCTCAGCGGCTGCGTCAGGATGCGCGTCTCGATGCCGAGGCTGCTCGCGATCTGGGCGGCCTCCGACTCGGCGGCATATCCCCCGCCGGCGTGCAGGTCGGCGTCCGCGCGCGTCCAACGCTTCATCCCGCGCTCGTGGATCGCCGGGTCCTCGTTGGCCATGTCCTCCTCGGCGGCACGCATGCGGCGTACGACGTCGTCGAGACCACGAGCCGACAGGATGCGGTCGCGGGCCAGGACCTCGGGGTCGCCGATCCGCGGATCCTGCGGAAGGTAGCCGACCTCGCCCGACGTGATGACCTTGCCCGCGGCGGGCTGGGCCTCGCCGGCCAGGATCTTGGTGAGCGTGGTCTTGCCGGCGCCGTTGCGCCCGACAAGACCCACCTTGTCGCCGGAGGCGATGCGGAAGCTGACGTCTTCCATGAGGAGGCGGGCGCCCGCGCGGACCTCGAGCTGCTGGGCGTTGATCATGAGGCCGTCAGGATACCGGTGTGGCCACCCATCCCTGTCATCGTGGACGTTCACCCCTGCGGAGGTCACGTCCCGGCGGTCCTGCCCCTGAGCCGTTAGCCTGCGCAGGAGACACGCACGCTCGGCTCGCTCGGAAAGGCTTCCCACATGCGGTTCAATCCCAAGGCCACCATCAGCAGAGGTCGTGTCAGTGACGCCGGTCGCGGGGGCGGCGGTGGCTTCGGGGGCGGTGGCGGCGGCATGCGCCTGCCCATCCCCGGCGGGACCCGCGCAGGCGGGGGCCTCGGCGGCATCCTGATCATCGTGCTGTTCCTGGTGCTGAGCCAGTGCGTCGGCGGCGGAACCTCGGGAGGCGGGCTCGGCATCGATCCGCAGGGCCAGCAGGGCCAGCCACAGGGCCTCGAGGGCGACAGCGACCGCTACGAGAACTGCAAGACGGGCGAGGACGCCAATGAGGACGTCGACTGCGCGCGCAAGGCCGTGCTCTTGTCGCTCGAGCAGTACTGGGCCAAGACCCTGCCCGAGCAAGGTGGGCCCGAGCTCGCGCCCGCCGCCACCAAGACCTTCAGCGGCGGTGTCGACACCGGCTGCGGGCAGGCCACTTCCGACGTCGGCCCGTTCTACTGCCCCGTCGACCGAGGGATCTACCTCGACACGACGTTCTTCGCCAGTGTGCTGGAAGGTCAGCTGGGCGGGCAGGGTGGCGACTTCGTCGAGCCCTACGTGCTGGCCCACGAGTACGGCCACCACATCCAGAACCTTCTCGGCACCATGGGCCAGGTGCGCACCCAGCAGGGTGCGGACTCCGACGCCGTTCGTCTCGAGCTCCAGGGTGACTGCTACGCCGGCATGTGGACGCGCCACGCCAGGGACAGCGAGCTGATCACCCTGGACGAGGGCGACATCGACGAGGCGCTCGACTCCGCCAAGACGGTCGGCGACGACCTGATCCAGGAGAAGTCCGGGCAACGCGCCAACCCCGACGGTTGGACCCATGGGTCGTCCGAGCAGCGGATGCGGTGGTTCACCGTCGGCTACGACGAGGGCACGCTGCAGGCGTGCGACACGTTCTCCGCCAGCGAGCTCTGAGGCTCAGCCCAGCAGGGCCTCGATCTGGGTGGCCTGTCGCTGCATGGAGATGACGTAGGGGGCGACGCTGGGGTGGGAGTACTTCCCCGCCAGCGCACCCTCCCCGTCGGCCACCCGCTGCAGCGCCCAGTCGAGTCGGCTCAGCGCCGTGTAGACGGCCGCGATCCGGGCGCCGGCGGCGGCCTCCGCCTGCGCGGGATCGGCCAGCCCTTCGGCGTACGCCGCAAGCAGCGGCTCGAAGTCCTCGCGCACCGTCAGCGCCCAGAGCCCCAGGTCGTGACCCACAGCACCGGTGCCGAGGTTGCTCCAGTCGATCGCCACCACGTCGTCACCGTCGCGTCCCGGCAGGTTGGCCGGGGTGGGGTCCCCGTGCTGGAGCACCTGCGGCAGGTCATCGAGCGTGGCGAGGTGCACCGACCGCCGCTGCCACAGGTGGTCGGCCACGTCGGCGAGGGTGGTCCGCCCGAGGGTCTGCCACCCGCCCCGCCGCTCGATCCGGGCCAGCCGCTCGCGCAGCTGGTGGCGCGCGAGCCAGGGCACGTCCGGCGGGGGCGTCCGGGCGAACCGGCCCAGGGCACGGGCGACGAACAGTCCGGGGTTGGCGGAGTCGGTGACCCGCTCGAGAACCATGGTGATGCCCTCACTGTCCTCCTCGACGCGTCGGGCAGCAGGGCCGCGGAGTCCGTCGGTGGCGACGACGAGACCGTGCAGCGCCACCTGCGGCTCCCGCTCCCACCATGCCGGGGAGCGCCAGTCTGACAGCTCGGGAAGGTCGCCCGCGGCCGGGGCGACGAGCCGCTTGACGACCACCTCGGCGTCTCCCTCGCGGGCCAGCCAGACGCCGTACGCCGAGGGGCTGCCACTGCCGGGCAGTCGGTGCCATCCGGGTTCGGGCTGCCACATGGCGCTGACGCTAGCCGATGTGGGACCCGGATCTCGGACCTCAGGCGTTGGTGACGTCCACGGCGATCGACCGGGCGTCGACGATGGCCTGGTCGAGCACCGCCCGGCGCGGATCGGGCACCGCAAGCCACGGCTCCACGACGACCAGCCCCTGAAGCCGGGGGTCGGTGAGCACCTCCTCGACCGCGGGGCGGTCTCCGCCGGCCACGAGCCGCCCCGGGCTCAGGATGCGCGCGGCGTGGTCGGCGGCCGCTTCGTAGGCCTGGCGGGCCTGGTTGCCCCGGCGCCGGGCGAACCGCTGCTGGCTCTGGCCGCCCGCCTTGGTCCGGCCCTGCACGTGCCGCTGCCCGATCTTGTGCTCCACCATCCGGGCACCCTCGAGGCGGGCCACGGCGAACCCGCCCTTGCGGACCAGCAGCACGCCCCACTCCCCCGGCGCCTCAGCGGCTGCCACGAAGGCAGCGACCTCGGGCACGTCGGCGTACGACGAACCGAACGGCAACCGCGCGACGAACGTCGACCCGTCTTCGGCGGCGCCACGGAGAGCGCCGTGTTCTACGGAGAGGGCCGCGGCACCGTGGCGCGCGACGAAGTTGTCCACCCAGCGCGGCAGGCGCTCGGTGGGGACCAGGACGATCGGCATGCTCAGATGAATTCGAGCGGGTCGAACTCGTCGATCGGGATGACCCTGACTCGGGGCAGGGGTGCGTTGAATGCCCCCACGTCGTGCTCGAGGTCGATGATGCGCAGCCCCGGCAGCCCGCGGAAGGCACTGTTGACGAACTCCCCGAAACCGACGATGCCGACCTGGCGGCTGCCGTCGCACAGGTCGGAGACCTGGTCGACGAAGTCACCGTCGTGGCTGGCCAGGATGACGTCGGCGTCGCGAGAGACCAGCGCCTCCGCGGTCCGCTGGATCGCGATGTCGACGACCTTGCCGGCGCCACTGAGCGGCACCGGCTTGAAGCCGATCGCGATCAGGGCCTGGACGAACGTGGTCGGCATCTCGGTGCCGGCAGCGAGGAAGAACAACCCCGTCACCGGCTGGTCGAAGGCCCGTTCGCTCCACTCGAGCAGTCGGTCCCAGCGAGGACGCTCCTCAGGTCGCGGGCGTCGACCGAGGATCGCGTTGCCCAGGGTGGCGTCGATGTTCTCCCCGTCGATGAGGAGATAGGTCCTGCGTTCCATCAGGCGTGCCTAACCCTCGCCGTGGTAGACCACGCGGAAGTACTCCACCACGTCCGCTCCGACCTCGACCCGCTCCGTCTCGAGCAGCGCGACCGGATGACCGGCGCCGTTGCACAGGATCGACAGGGCGCCAGGGACCGGGAGCGCGGTGTCCTCCTCGTGTCCCACCTCGTCGTACGCCGACGCGGGGGTCGACGTCGAGAGGCGCTGATCGCCCTTGATGCGGGCCACGAACTCGTCGGCCTCGGCCGGCGTCTCGCCGTAGGACCAGGCGGGTGGGCGGACGACCTCGAGCGTGGTCGGGCCGAAGTAGGACGGAGCGACGTTCAGCTTGGCGTGGAAACGCGCCAGCTCCCAGAAGTTGCCGATCACGTCGTCATTCATGTGCGGAGCCTAGCCCCAGTGGGCTGACCTCTTCTCCGCCCAGTCCAGTGACCAAGTGGCTCCAACCGCGACGCCGCTCATCACTCGACTCAGGTGGAGACCACACTCACGGGGAGTCAGTCACCACTGCGTCAGGATCCTGACGGGGCGGAAGCTGCGCCAGGGCGGAGCGGACCAGCGCGAGCCGGGCCGCCACGACGACCTTGCGGCGCAGGCGCCCCCCGGCCTCCCCGAGGGTCTCTTCGACCGCCGCGAGCATCTGGGCGTCGGTGAAGCTGGGCCGGGTCCCGGGTGCGACCACCACGTCCGGGAGCGCGACAAGCACCGGCAGGACCTGACTGCCCACCGGTTCCAGCACCTGGTAGCGCTCGTAGGGGCTCATCGCGGCCCACGTCTCCTCGACGCCGCCGGCGCGTCGGCGGACCCCTCGCTGGCGCGCGACCGCCACCGTCCTGGCCGCGGACGTGACGGCGACGGTGAGCTCGTGCTCGGTGAAGCGCATGCGGCTCAGACGTTGAAGCCGAGTGCCCGCAACTGCTCGCGTCCGTCGTCGGTGATCTTGTCCGGACCCCACGGCGGCATCCAGACCCAGTTGACCGCGACGTCGTTGACCAGGCCCTCGAGGGCGGCGTTGGTCTGGTCCATGATGACGTCGGTGAGCGGGCAGGCGGCCGAGGTCAACGTCATGTCGAGGACGACGTTGGACGCCTCGTCGAGGTGCACGTCGTAGACGAGGCCGAGGTCGACGACGTTGATGCCGAGCTCGGGGTCGACGACGTCCTTCATCGCCTCGGTGACGTCCTCGACGGTGACGGTCGAGCCGCCCCCGGTCGCCGGGACGTCGGGCAGGTCGCTGTTGTCGAGCTTGGCGGTGTTGTCCAGGGTCATGAGTTCTCCTTTGAGAGGGTCTGGGAGGTCGCGTCCTTCCACGCCATCCACGAGAGCAGGGCGCACTTGACGCGCGCGGGGAACTTGGCGACGCCGGCGAAGGCGATGCCGTCCTCAAGGACGTCCTCGTCGGGCTCGATCTTCCCCTTGCCCTGCATGAGCTCGAGGAAGGTCTGGTGGATCCCCATCGCCTCCTCGACCGACTTGCCGATGAGCAGGTCTGTCATCACCGAGGTGGAGGCCTGCGAGATCGAGCAGCCCACGGCGTCGTACGACACGTCGGACACCACGCCGTCGGCGAGGTGGACGCGCAGGGTCACCTCGTCGCCGCACGTCGGGTTGACGTGGTGCACCTCGGCAGTGCCGGCAGCGGAGGGGTCGCCCCTCAATCCTGCGTGGTGGGGGTGCTTGTAGTGGTCCAGGATGATCTCCTGGTAGAGCGAGTCGAGCGCGGCGTCCATCGGGTCAACCCACCTTGAAGTAGGAGCGCGTGTAGTTCAGGCCGTCGACGAGGGCGTCGATCTCCGTCGGGGTCGTGTAGAGGTAGGACGACATGCGCGTCGACGCCTGGACGCCGAAGCGCGCGTGCGCCGGCTTCGCGCAGTGGTGTCCGGCGCGGACGGCGATCCCACGCGAGTCGAGCACCTGCGCGATGTCGTGCGGGTGGACGCCCTCGAGCTCGAAGGAGATAGCTCCCCCGCGCGACGCGGCATCGAGCGGCCCGAGCACGCGGAGCCCGGGCACCGACGTGAGTCCCTCGAGGGCGTAGCCGGTGAGCGCCTGTTCGTGGGCATGGATCGCGTCGAGACCGACGTGGTCGAGATAGTCGACCGCCGCACCGAGGCCGATGGCCTCGATGATCGGCGGAGTGCCGGCCTCGAACTTGTGCGGGATCTGGGCGTACGTCGATCGCTGCATCGTCACCGTCTCGATCATCTCCCCGCCGCCGTGGAACGGGGGCAGGGCGTCGAGCACCTCACGGCGACCCCACAGCACGCCGATCCCGGTGGGACCCACGACCTTGTGGCCGGTGAAGACGAGGACATCGGGTCGCGAGGCGCCCTCCATCGATTGCAGGTCGACGGGCAGCTGGGGAGCGGCCTGGGAGGCGTCCACGACCACGATGGCACCGACCTCGTGGGCGCGTGCTGCGATCCGCGCCACGGGGTTGATGGTGCCGAGCATGTTGGACACCCAGGTCAACGAGACGACCTTGGTGCGCTCGTTGATCAGCTCGTCGATGTTCGACAGGTCGAGCCGGCCGTCGTCGGTGAGGCCGAACCACCGCAGGCTCGCGCCCTTGCGCTCGGTGAGGAGCTGCCAGGGAACGATGTTGGAGTGGTGCTCCATCTCGGTGATGACGATCTCGTCGCCTGCTGCGACCGCCAGGTCGCCCGTGGCCCACGACAGCGAGTTGGCCACCAGGTTGAGCGCCTCGGTGGCGTTCTTGGTGAAGATCACCTCGTCGCGGTCGGGCGCCTTGATGAACGCCGCCACGCGGTCACGCGCAGCCTCGAACGCCTCGGTCGACTCCGAGCCGAGCTGGTGCATGGCCCGGGAGATGTTGGCGTTGTGGTGCTCGAGGTGGTCGACCATCGTGTCGATGACGACCTGAGGCTTCTGCGAGGTGTTGGCCGAGTCGAGGTAGACCAGCGGGAAGCCTCCCGCGAGCTGACGCTCGAGGATCGGGAAGTCCTTGCGGATGACTTCCAGCTCGGGAAGCAGCCCGTCCATGGTCAGACCGCCGCGGTCTTGGTGTACTTGTCGTAGCCGTTGGCTTCCAGCTGGTCGGCCAGCTCGGGGCCGCCCTGCTCAGCGATCTTGCCGTCGACGAAGACGTGCACGAAGTCAGGCTTGATGTAGCGCAGCACCCGCGTGTAGTGGGTGATGAGCAGGACGGCCTTGTCGCCGCCGGACTTGAACCGGTTGACGCCCTCGGAGACGATCCGCAGCGCGTCGATATCGAGGCCCGAGTCGGTCTCGTCGAGCACGGCGACCTTGGGGTCGAGCAGCTCGAGCTGGGCGATCTCGTGACGCTTCTTCTCGCCGCCGGAGAACCCCTCGTTGACGTTGCGGGTGCCGAAGGTCGAGTCGAGGTCGAGCTGCGCGAGGGCGGCGTTGACGTCCTTGACCCACGTACGGAGCTTGGGGGCCTCGCCGTCGATGGCGGTCTTCGCCGTACGCAGGAAGTTCGACACCGAGACGCCGGGGACCTCGACGGGGTACTGCATGGCCAGGAAGAGGCCGGCGCGGGCGCGCTCGTCGACCGACATCGACAGCACGTCCTCACCGTCGAGGGCGATGGTGCCTCCGGTGACGGTGTACTTCGGGTGCCCGGCGATGGAGTAGGCCAGGGTCGACTTGCCGGACCCGTTGGGCCCCATGATGGCGTGGGTCTCGCCGTCGTTGATCGTCAGCGTGACGCCCTTGAGGATCTGCTTGGGGCCGTCCTCCGTGTCGACGGTGACGTGCAGGTCGGTGATCTCGAGCTTGCTCATGACGGGGTCACTCCATTCAGGGTGGTGTCGACGTCGACCCAGACGCTGGCCTGGGAGTCGGTCTCGCGAACTTCTACGGGGAAGGTGGTGACCGGTTCGGTCGCCGGGAAGGTGGTCGGCTTGCCGGTGCGGAGGTCGAAGGTCGAGCCGTGCAGCCAGCACTCGATGGTGCAGTTGGCCACATCACCCTCGGAGAGGACGACGGCCGCGTGCGAGCAGAGGTCCTGGAGGGCGAAGATCTCGTCACCGTCACGGGCGATTGCGACATCGACGTCACCGACGGTCACGCCGAGGGCCTGGTCGGTGGGCACCTCGTCCAGGGCGCAGACGCGGACGAAGGTCATCGGTCCTCCTTCAGCACGTTCTTGGCCAGCTCCGCCTCGACGGTGGCCAGGAGGCGCTCCTCGATGGAGGGGACGCCGACCTTGCGGATCAGGTCGTTGAAGAAGCCGTGCACGACGAGGCGCTGCGACTCCTTCTCGGAGATCCCACGTGACTGCAGGTAGAACAGCTGGTTGTCGTCGAAGCGGGCCGTCGCCGAGGCGTGGCCGGCACCGGCGATGTCACCGGTCTCGATCTCGAGATTGGGGATCGAGTCGGCGTGGCAGCCGTCGGTGAGGATGAGGTTGCGGTTCTCCTCGAAGGTCTCGATGCCCTCGGCGACCTTGCGGATCAGGACGTTGCCGACCCACACGGTGTGTGCCTTCTCGCCCTGCAGCGCGCCCTTGTAGATCGCGTTGCTCTTCGTGCGCGGGGCGTTGTGGTCGGCGAAGATCCGGTGCTCGATGTGCTGGCCGGCGTCGGCGAAGTAGAGGCCCAACAGCTCGGCCGAGCCGCCCGGACCGTCGTACGTCACGTTGGCGTCCATCCGGACCACGTCGCCACCGAAGGAGATCGCCGCGTGCTTGTACGTCGCATCGCGACCCACCAGCGCCTGGTGGTGGGCGAGGTGGACGGCGTCGTCGGCCCAGTCCTGGATCGAGACGACGGTGACGTCGGCTCCCTCGCCCACGACGATCTCGACGACGGCCGCCATGGCAGCAGAGCCCGCGTGGTTGATGACCACGATGGCCTTGCTGTGGGCGCCGAAGCGCATCGCCACGTGGCCGGCCTCGGTGTTGGTGGCGTCCTTGCCCACGAGCTCGACCACGATCGGGTCGGCGAGCTCGCTCTCGGCAGGCACGTCGATGAGAAGTGTCGAAGGGACCTCGGCCAGGACGCGGGCTGCGAACCGCGTGTTCGGGACGAGACCGCTGATCCCGCGCAGGGAGCGGGCCTCGTCACCGCTGACGCCCTCGACGCGCACCCCCGCCTGGGAGTTCCACGTGCACGACATCGTGCTGCGGTTGAACTCGGCATCGGCGTGGAGCCCGAGCAGGCGCTTGAGCGGCGTGAAGCGCCAGATCTCCTCGCGCCCGGTGGGGACCGGGTTGTCGGAGACGGCGAACGAACCCGGCGGGTTCAGGTGCGACTCCACCTTGTCGTCCACCTCGAGGGCAGACCGAACAGCATCAGTGATGGTCAACTACTTCTCTTTCTTCGTCATCGGACGCGGTGCATTTGCTTCGGACGCTGCGGGGCTCGCCTCCACCGGACCTCGTTCCTCGGCCCGGCTCCGGCTCACTCCTCGGTCCTCAGCCGACGGACCCTTCCATCTGCAGCTCGATGAGGCGGTTGAGCTCGAGGGCGTATTCCATCGGCAGCTCCTTGGCAATGGGCTCCACGAAACCACGGACGATCATCGCCATCGCCTCGTCCTGCTCCATGCCTCGCGACATGAGGTAGAAGAGCTGGTCGTCGGAGACCTTCGAGACGCTCGCCTCGTGGCCCATCGACACGTCGTCCTCGCGGATGTCGACGTACGGGTAGGTGTCCGAGCGGCTGATCTGATCCACCAGCAGCGCGTCGCACAGCACGTTGGACTTCGAGCCGTAGGCGCCCTCGTTGATCTGGATCAGGCCGCGGTAGGAGGTCCGGCCGCCACCGCGCGCCACCGACTTGCTCAGGATGCTCGACGAGGTGTGCGGGGCCGCGTGCACCATCTTGGCGCCCGCGTCCTGGTGCTGGCCCTCGCCCGCGAAGGCGATGGACAGGGTCTCGCCCTTGGCGTGCTCGCCCATGAGGTAGATGGCGGGGTACTTCATCGTCACCTTCGAGCCGATGTTGCCGTCGACCCACTCCATGGTCGCACCGGCCTCGCAGACGGCGCGCTTGGTGACGAGGTTGTAGACGTTGTTCGACCAGTTCTGGATGGTCGTGTAGCGGCAGCGGCCGCCCTTCTTCACGATGATCTCGACGACGGCCGAGTGCAGCGAGTCGGAGGAGTAGATCGGCGCCGTGCAGCCCTCGACGTAGTGCACGTAGGCGTCCTCGTCGACGATGATCAGCGTGCGCTCGAACTGGCCCATGTTCTCGGTGTTGATCCGGAAGTAGGCCTGCAAGGGGATGTCGACGTGGACGCCCTTGGGCACGTAGATGAAGGAGCCGCCCGACCACACGCTGGTGTTGAGCGCCGCGAACTTGTTGTCACCGACGGGGATCACGGTGCCGAAGTACTCCCGGAAGAGCTCCGGGTGCTCCTTGAGCGCGGTGTCGGTGTCGAGGAAGAGCACGCCCTGCTCCTCGAGGTCCTCACGGATCGAGTGGTAGACGACCTCGGACTCGTACTGGGCGGCGACGCCCGAGACGAGACGCTGCTTCTCCGCCTCGGGGATGCCGAGCTTGTCGTAGGTGTTCTTGATGTCGTCGGGCAGGTCGTCCCACGACGTGGCCTGCTTCTCGCTCGAGCGCACGAAGTACTTGATGTTGTCGAAGTCGATCGTCGACAGGTCGGAGCCCCAGGTCGGCATCGGCTTGCGGTGGAAGAGCT
>NZ_JAOPXV010000020.1 GCF_025964975.1 Nocardioides sp. | reverse complement strand
CCCTGATGACTGATTCGTCCACTCCGCTCGGTCGAGCCGAGGAGGACGTCGGGTACGATACCGGCGCAACCTGCGGATGAACCTCAGCTGGTAGAGCGCGACCTTCCCAAGGTCGATGTCGCGAGTTCGAATCTCGTCATCCGCTCCGAACGCCGCGACTGGCTCGCGGCGCAGCCGCGAGGCCGTCGCGGCGCCACGCCGGGGTCGAGTGATGAAATGGCTCCATCCACGGCGGGGCTCATCACTCGACTCGAGAGGGCGAGGCAGCGCCCCGGCCCACCCCTGTGACGGATGTGAAAGTTGCGTCCAGTGTGATCAGGGGGGACAGTGGGGTGCCCACGATGTCCAGCACATTGAGGCCTTCCCCATGTTCTCCCCTTCCCCCGCCACATCCGAGCGCTCGGCCGACTCCACCCGAGTCCGCCGGCGCCGGCGCATTGGCGCTGCGACCGGCGCCCTCGCACTCCTGGTCGCGGCCAGCCCGTTCCTGCCCGGAGACTCCGGTCCGAGACCGGCCATGACCCCCAGGTCGAACGAGTCCAGCCAGCCGACGCAGGCGGGCGCGCCGGGGCTGGGGGCGATCACCCCGGAGTTGCAGGCCGAGATCGACCGGGTCGTCGCGGAGGGCCCGCGCAGCACGGTGTCGCCCCGCTCATCGGCGTACGCCCTGGCAGCGGCCGCCTCCCGCTGTGCGGTGTTCGAGGGACAGCGCTACTGCCTCGGCCTGGGCTGGACGACCCAGAGCCAGGACGAGGTGGCCTCGCGGCTGGCGACCGCAGCGGGTCCCGCCCCCGGACGGACGAAGCCGGAGCAGACCGGTGACCTCGGCGCGCTGGCGGCGCTGCGTCGCTACAGCCGCCTCTCCCCGCGCGAGCGCGCCGCCGCAGAGCGGGCCGAGCTCACTGCCGCTGCCCGCTCGGTCGCGAAGGTGTGGCTGATCCGCCACGAGATCCAGGGCGTCCCGCTGCCCGAGCGCTTCCTGGAGGAGCATCCGGAGGCTGCGCTGGCCGCGCGCACGAGCGCGCGCAAGCACCCCCGGGCCTTCAAGATCCTCCGCGAGAAGCAGGTCCGGCCACAGAACCGCACCTACTACTGCGGACCGGCGACCGCTCAGATGATCGCCTGGGGATGGCGCGATCGCCGCCAGGGCCAGGCGCTCTGGGCCGACCGGTTGCACACGACGAGTGCCGGCACGTCGATCACCGACATGGTCCGGGTGGTCAACCACAACACCGGCTACGACGGCGACGAGCACGCTGGGCCGTACATCGTGCTCGACATCAGCGACTTCACCTTCGCCGAGTGGTTCCGGCTGATGAAGAAGCACCTTCACACCTACCAGGCGCCCGTGGTGCTCCATCCGATCCTGGCCAAGAAGTACTTCCCCTACCTCGACGACGACGCGTCCGGGCACTTCCAGGTGGGCCGCGGCTACGACAAGAACCCGGGAGGCCAACCGATGCTGAGCTACTTCGAGCCTTGGGACCAGAGCAGGTTCGACCCCACCGAGCCCCGAATCGCGCGCACCCAGTGGCAGTCGGCCTACAAGAGCTATCGCGCCAACCGGGCCCACTTCCAGCACAACCTGGGCCTCTGATGCGCCGCGCTGCCCGTACGGCGATGGCAGCGACCCTGCTTCTCCTCGCGGCCGCGTGTGCCGACGACGAGCGCGAGCCCGCCGAGGCACCGACGACGTCATCGGCTGCCGCCAGCGAGGCGCCGTCCGAGACGGAGTCGGCCCCGACCGAGCCGGTTGAGCCTGCCCAGCAGCTCGAGTGGCAACCCACCGGTCACGGGGTGGACGAGCGGGTGGTCGTCGGCGAGTCGTGGACGGCCCTCGCACAGCGCGGCGACGTCCGCTTCGAGAGCACGACCGGCGGGGACGACGTCGTCCTCGACGCCGTGACGAGCGGCGAGGTCGACGCGCTGCTGCTGGACGGCGAGACGGCGGTGGTGTCCTACTCCTTCGGTGGGGAGGTGGCCAGCGGCCTCGGCTACCGCGTCGACCTCTCCACGGGCGAGCAGATCAAGATCGTCGTCCCCGAGCCCGCGAACGGGGGCGACTGGGCGCTGGTCGACAACAGCCTCTACTACCCGGGCCTGGCGGAGGACGGCCGCGCCTGCCTTGCGACGCTCGCCGTTGCCGACGGCAACGGTGAGGACGGCTGGTGTCCGCCGGGTCGCGTAGGCATCGCGGAGCTCGACGCCAACGAGCACGGCGTCGCGGCGATGCTCTTCGACTACGGCAGCGACATCTCGTGCCGCACCCTGACCCTGCTCGACCGGGCGGGGGTCCCGCAGCCGGTGGACGGTCCGGGCGAGTGCATCGGTTGGGACATCGCGGCCACCAGCACCGGCATCATCTTCTCGGAGGTTCCGCGACCGCGGCGCCAGGAGCGCGCGGTGTTCAGCACGATCACGGAGGGGGGCCAGCCCCAGATCCTTGCCAAGGGCACGACCGGTTCGCTGGTCTCCTGCGGGGGTGACGCCTTCTTCGTCAGCGACCCGACCACGGCGAGCGAGCCGGCGCGACTGATGCGCTGGGACGGCACGGACCTGTCGGTGGCCTACCAGTCGGCGTCGAAGGGCAACGCGTTCCTGGGCCGGCCGGAGTGCGCCGACGGCATCCTCACGATCTCTTCCTTCGGCGAGGACGGCGACGAGCAGGTGTACGCACGCGTCTCGTGAGGGCGAGTTGCGTCAGCCCTTGACGGTGACCTTGGTGGCGGTCGTCGAAACCCGGCCTCCGCCGTCGTCGCGACCTTGACGCTGGCGGCGATCTTGCCGAGCTTGGCGATCCGGGCTCGGATCGCCTTCGACAGCGTGATGGTGAAGATCTTCGAGCCGGTCGCGGCGACGGAGGCCTTGGCCGTGCCGATCGTCGTCGACTTCACGCCCAGCTTCTTGGCGATCTTCTTCGACACCGTCGCCGACGCCTTCGCCGAGCAGGGCCCGCTGCAGGCGAGCGTGACCTTGATGCCCTTCGAGGCCTTGGCGGTCGTGGCCACCACCGACGTGGACGCCGGCGCGGGGGGGCGGTGGCGGTGGTGGCGGTGGTGGCGGTGGTGGTGGTGCTGGCGGCGCTGGGGGCTGGGGTTGCGGGACAGGTGTGATGGTCCCCCCGGAGACTCCACCGGACCCGGTGCCGATACCGCCGGAGGACGTGCCGGTCGCGGAATTCGAGACCACTCCACCGCCGGGTTTGAGCTGGAAGGACTGCACGGGTCCCACGACGGGCAGCTCGGCACCTGTCGGGTCCACGATGCCGCGCCAGAAGTAGGTCACCCCGGTCTGGAGCTGGGGTATCGGTGCGCCCCAGTCGGTGGCCACACCGAAGGAGGGCCCGTACTGGTTGGCGTTGAAGGGCAGCTCGTCGGAGCCGAGGATCGATCCCATGCCCGGATCGGTGCTGATCTCGATACGGGCGACTCCGCTCCGGTTGTTCACCACGGCTTGGAACTCCGACAACATCCCGTACGTGGTGGGAGTGGACGATGCCCACGGGAGGGTCGCGCGGTCGTAGGACGACGGTCGGTCGTAGAGGACGGTGACCGGGTTGGCCGACGGGGTGGGACTGAAGACGTAGGTGTTGTTCTGGCGCAGCAACATCGTCGGGTTGGAGTTGCCGTCCGCCACCTCGAGGTGGGCGTCCAGGATCGCACCGGACAGCGGTTGGCTCATCGTGACCGGGAACTGGAACTCCCAGTAGTGACCCTGGGCCACGCCCCAGAGGTTGCCGCCGGAGCCGGAGCCGTTGTTCCAGTAGGCGTTGGTGCCGTCCATGTTGCCCCAGCCCGGACAGTTGGCCTGTGGTGCCGAACCGCCGGAGCCGTCATAGGCGCACTGGATCTGACGGTTCGGGTCCCAGCCCATCCCGGAGGGCAGGTAGAAGCGGGGACGGAAGTAGCTGCCACCCGCGCACGGGTTGCCCATGCCGTACACGCGAAAGCGGATCCAGCCCTTGTCGCCGGCAGCCGGACGCGCTGACTGTGGATCGGCGAGGTAGCCGACGTAGGCGCCGACGCCGGCCTCGTAGTAGGGGCTCCCTTGGATCACCGAGAAGCAGTTGAGGACCTGGCTGTAGCTGACCTGGCCGTCGTACCACCCGGCCGTACTCGACGTCTCCCACCACTCCGCGGCGTGCACCGGACCGGGTGAGACCGCCACCAGACCGGTTGCGGCAAGAACAGCGCCCACCGCTCGTACCAGCAGGCGGTGCCTATGCAAGCGAAACGCACCCACGACTGACTCCCTCCCGAGACGTCCCAAGCAGCGTGACAGAGGATGCGGCTGATGTCTGTGGTGGTCGGGACCGGCCGGAGTGCAGGCCTCGGCTAGCGTCTCGTAGGTGAGCTTCACCGGATTCCCCGTCGCCGCGCTCGACTTCTACGACGACCTCGAGATGGACAACACCAGGTCGTTCTGGGAGACCAACAGGGGCGTCTACGACCAGTCGGTGGCTGCGCCGATGAAGGCGCTGACCGCAGCCCTGGCCCCCGAATTCGGCGCCGCGAAGGTGTTCCGTCCCTACCGCGACGTCCGCTTCGCCAAGGACAAGACTCCCTACAAGACCCATCAGGGAGCCTTCGTCGGGGTGGCTCCGGCGACCGGCTGGTACGTCGAGGTGTCCGCCCGCGGCGTACGCACAGGTGCCGGCTTCTACAACGCCGACGCACCGACGCTTGCCGCCTTCCGCGACGCGATCGTCGACGACTCGTCGGGGCCGCAGCTGCAGCGGATCCTGGCGAAGCTCGAGAAGGCGGGCTTCGAGATCTCCGGCGAGCAGCTGAAGACCTCGCCGCGGGGCTACGACCGCGAGCACCCGCGGATCGACCTGCTGCGGCACAAGCAGCTCTTCGCCGGCCGGACCATCGGCTTCGAGCCGGTCATCCACACCGCCGAGGTAGCCGAGGTCGTCCGCGCGGACTGGAAGGCGTACAAGCCGTTCGTCGACTGGCTGTCCCGGCTCGAGCGGGAGTAGGCGCACTGGTCCCCCGGTTACCCGGGGGAATTGAACGTTCGCTGGGCCTGCAACACCCGCGAACGTCATGGAAACCTCGTGAAGTCCGACCTTCCCGTGGGGTCACGCCCAGTTCACCGGACGGTCCCCCGGCCCCGCCACCGTGTGGGTATGCCGAAGCGCCACGTCTTCCTCCACAGGCGGGAGCGACGAGCTTCCCGTTGCCTGGTCGGCGAAGGTGAAGTCGAGCCGCATCCCCCGCCTCGGTGACGACCCGTCCGGTGCGACCGTGGCGGCGGAGGTGCTCAGCCTGTCGCTGACCGAGGAGAAGGCGCGGCTCGACTCGAGGCTGCTGAAGCTGAAGCAGCGGCGCAAGCGCGTGGAGAACGAGTTCGCGGCCTGAGTGCTCAGTGCGGCTGCCAGGCGTCCTCGTCAGCCGTGAGGTCGGCGACCGCCGACGGCAGCTGGCCGTCGACGAGGTCCTGGATCGAGACCGCCTCGAAGACCGAGCGCAGAGCGTGCCGCGCTGCGATCCACACGTGCTGGAGCACCTGGGCCGACTCGCCGTACGCCACGGCCTCGGGCCGCAGGCCGTAGACCGAGACCAGCGGGCCGTCGACAGCACGGATCACGTCGGCGACCGACACCGAGTCCGGTGAGCGAGCGAACCGCCACCCGCCCGACTGACCGCGCTGGGAGACCACGACGTCCGAACGTCGCAGGTCGGCCAGGATCGCCTGGAGGAAGCCGTGCGGGATGTCCTGCGCCTTGCCCAGCTGCTCAGCGCTGACCGCAGTGCCGTCGGTGCGAGCGGCGATCTCGATCAGCGCCCGGAGGGCGTAGTCGGCCTTGGCGGAAACGCGCATGGGCGCAGTTTGTCAGAGAAGTCGGTCAAGTCGCTCAACGTTGACGCACTGGCCCCGCACTGGGCCGAACCGACCGCTGTGACCAGCCACATGTCCGATTCGTGTTGCGCGCGCCTTCTCGGGGAGGCATCATGGATGTTACTGACGAGTAGTAGGCGTGCCTGCTAGCTCCCCCCTCAGACGGAATAGGTCGATCGTGAGCCACTACAAGAGCAACCTGCGAGACATCGAGTTCAACCTCTTCGAGGTCCTCGGCCGGGACGAGGTCCTCGGCCAGGGACCCTTCGCCGAGGTCGACGGGGAGGTCGCTCGCGAGATCCTCGCCGAGGTCGACCGGTTGTCGCGCGAGGACCTGGCCGCGTCGTACGTCGACAGCGACCGCAACCCGCCGGTCTTCGACCCCCAGACGAACACCGCGCCGGTGCCGGAGTCCTTCAAGAAGAGCTACCAGGCCTGGATGGACTCGGAGTACTGGCGCCTGCAGATCCGCGAGGAGCTCGGCGGCACGCCCGCGCCCTCGTCGCTGGTGTGGGCCATGGGCGAGATGGTGCTCGGCGCCAACGCCCCCGTGTGGATGTATGCCGCCGGCCCGCCGTTCGCCGGCGTCGTCTACGCCAACGGCAACGAGCGCGACCAGCGCGTCGCGGAGATCATGGTCGACCGTCAGTGGCCCTGCACGATGGTGCTGACCGAGCCCGATGCCGGGTCCGACGTCGGAGCCGGCCGGACGAAGGCCACGCCCAACGAGGACGGCTCCTGGAACGTCACCGGCGTCAAGCGGTTCATCACCTCCGCCGAGGGTGGTCTCAGCGACAACACCATGCACCTCGTCCTGGCCCGTCCTGAGGGCGTCGAAGGTGCCGGCGGTCCGGGGACCAAGGGTCTGTCGCTCTTCTGGATGCCGACCCACCACTTCGACCACCAGACCGGCGAGCTGACCGGCGAGCGCAACGGCGTCTACGTCACCAACGTCGAGCACAAGATGGGCATCAAGGTCTCCAACACCTGCGAGGTCGCCTTCGGCGACCCGTCGGTCGGCGGCGGCGAACCGGCCCGGGGCTGGCTTCTCGGCGAGGTGCACGACGGCATCGCCCAGATGTTCCAGGTCATCGAGAACGCCCGGATGATGGTCGGGTCCAAGGCCATCGCGACGCTCTCCACCGGCTACCTCAACGCCCTCGACTACGCGAAGACGCGAGTCCAGGGTGCCGACCTCACGCAGGCGTCGGACAAGACCGCCCCGCGGGTGACGATCACCCACCACCCCGACGTACGTCGTTCGCTGATGACGCAGAAGTCGTTCTCCGAGGCGATGCGGTCCCTGGTGCTCTACACCGCGTCCTGGCAGGACAGGGTGATGCTCGCCGAGCACGCCGGCGAGCGCGACGAGCTGGCGGAGAAGGTCAACGACCTGCTGCTCCCGATCGTGAAGGGCTACGGCTCGGAGCGCTCGTGGGTGCTGCTCGGCACCGAGTCGCTGCAGACCTTCGGCGGCTCCGGCTTCC
>NZ_JAOPXV010000014.1 GCF_025964975.1 Nocardioides sp. | reverse complement strand
ACGGCACCGAACCAGCCGCCGTGCTCGTCGTCGGACAGTGTGCTCCGCAGCCCGTCGAGCGCGGCAGTGGCGATCGGCGCGCACCCCTCGACGCCGAGCAGGTGGCCCAGGGCGTAGACGTGGACGGTGCGGCTGGTGATCCACGTGTGCACCGGGCGGTCGAGGTCGGGCACGCCCTCGTCGCCGAGCCACGCGGCCCCGCCGACCGGGTGGATGACGTTCCCGCCGAAGGCCAGGAGCCGGCGGCACTCGGCATCCAGCCACGCATCGTCCGGGGGCGCGGGGAGGCTCACTCGTGCAGTCAAGCAGCGAACCCCCACAACGCACGAGACCCCCGCACGAGGTGAGGGGGTCTGGCGACTGGACACGTGATCTTGTCCAGTGGCAGGTAGAGGATTCGAACCTCTGTAGGCGTTGCCGGCTGATTTACAGTCAGCTCCCTTTGGCCGCTCGGGCAACCTGCCGGGGCGTGCGGAACAATAGCAAGGCACGGACACCGCTACGAATCGCCGGGGGCACCCGGCAGCCGCACAGAAGGAGGCACCACCATGGCCGACTCGAGCTTCGACATCGTGAGCAAGCTGGACCGCCAGGAGGTCGACAACGCCCTGAGCCAGGCAGCCCGCGAGATCGCCAACCGGTTCGACTTCAAGGGCACCGGCGCGAGCATCGAGTGGAAGGGCGAGCAGGCGATCGAGATCACCGCCTCAGCCGACGACCGGGCCAGCGCGGTGCTCAGCGTCTTCCAGGACAAGCTGATCAAGCGCAACCAGAGCCTGAAGATCCTCGATGCCTCCGAGCCCCGCCAATCCGGCCAGGTCTCCAAGATCGACATCACGCTCAAGGAGGGCATCAGCTCAGAGGACGCGAAGAAGATCTCCAGGCTGATCCGCGACGAGGGCCCCAAGGGCGTCAAGGCCCAGGTGCAGGGCGACGAGCTCCGGGTGACCTCCAAGAAGCGCGACGACCTCCAGGCGGTCCAGCAGCTGGTGAAGTCGCAGGACTACGAGTTCGCGGTGCAGTTCACCAACTACCGCTGAGCGTGCGAGTCACGTGCCTGACGGGCCGTAGGTCCGGCAGGCGCCAAGGCTAGGGCTGCTGCCCGCGATCGGCCTCGTCACCGATCGTGGGACCGCGTCCGGTGGACGACCTCGTTCCGATCCGCCGAGTCTTCATGCAGTGGCGACACGTCTGGCGGGCCTCGTTCATTCCCCCTTCCAGTGATCCCCAGCTGTGTCGGCCGAGCACGCATCCGAGCCGGCGGAGTATGGACATCTCGACTCCCTTCGCTAGTTCTTGGTGGATTGCCGGCCCCCAGCCATCACCCCACTGGGGCGAAGTGCTGCTTGTCGACCCACTGGGCGACCTTCTTCCCGAGCCAAGCGCCCTGGACGTCGGCCGTCCGGAAGTGGAAGCCGTTGAGGATGCGGCCATCGACGGTGCCGTCGATGACATCGGTGAAGCGCGCAAAGCTCTTGGTCGAACCCGGGACCCCGATGGGATCGCCCGCGGTCGAACTTGCCGCGACGCCAGGGCTCGTCAGCGAGAACGTCATCTCGTCGGTGCCGAAGAAGTACCGGACGCTCTGCCAGAACCCGCCCGTGTAGCAGTTGTAGCCGGACGGCTCATCCGGATACCCGGTGGCGCGAAGAGGGACAACCAGTCGGGATCCGCCACGGTGAGCGGGTTGCCGTCGGACGCTGCCTCGCGGATGGCGGTCTGCGGCCGCCACGCATTCCACCGACCCTTGGTGGCAAAGCAACCGATCAGCGCATCCGCCGATCCCATGCTGGCCTGGACGAAGAGGCGAGCCTGTTCGCTCGTCGACAGGCCCTGAGCCGTGGCGGTCCCACGGAGCCCGGTGTTGTAGAAGGGGATCGGATTGGCAGTGAAGAACCCGGCGGTCAGGGTCTGCGCATCGGTGCGGCTCGATCCCGACTGGGCGCCCCACGCTTTGACTTCATTGAAGTCTGCGACGTACTTGTCGCTCATGATGTCGAGCGGACCCGCGGTGACGAACTGATCGGGGCTGGTGAGAGTGAGCGGCGTGACGGTGGCGAACTGCCCGAGCACGTTGATGGACAGCGGCGCCACCGGGCGCCATTGCCCGGGCCCGCTGCCGACCGCCCAGGGCTCGCTGTCGGAACGACCATCGTTGGCGTGGGCCGCGAGCATCGCTGCCGCTGCGTCGGCACCGACTTCGATGCCGTCCGTCCTGGCCTGACCGGCGTCGATCGCGGCAAGGGAGGCGGCGAGCATGCCATCGATCCTGGTCCGGACGAGAGTGTTGGCTGCCGGGGTGAGGCCGTACAGGACATCGTACGCGGCCTGCGCCACAGCGGATGCCTGCGACGCGGTCGAGGGCGCGGACAGGCCTGAGAGATACGGCTCGTAGCCTCCATCGATGGCGTTGACCGCGTCATAGATGGCGCCGTGGACCATTGCCAGGTTCAGCGGCGACAGTGGCGGACCCTGGCCCAGACCGGGTGGGGTGTTGGCCGCGGGTCGGCTGAGGATGTTGACCGCGTTCTCGTTCCACACGAGCACCATGTTGGTGGGCTCGGCGGCGCCGGCCGGCGGGACGGGAATCGACCCGGCGACCGCGATGGTGATGACGGCCGATGCAGTCGCCGGCCAACGCCGAGCGGACCGTACTTCCTTGGGAGTGGCCATGCCGTTCCTCCTCCGGACCAGGACTCTCCCGAGCAGGAGGTGCCTGTCATCGTCCCGCGCACCAGGTGCCACGTCATGCCCCATACACGGAAACTCGCCGTACCCGCACGATCCCGGACGCCGGGTCGCTCCCTGCTGAGCTTCCACCCGAGCCGGTGGAAGTTCAGCCAGTGCGAGTCAGCCGACCAGCGCAGGCCGCATGGAGGGGATGACGACGGCACCAGTGGCCGGCGTCAGCCAGACCGTGGTGGCCTCGACGAGGCCCAGTGACCGCGAGTGGGTGCGGGTGAGCACCACCATCACCTCCTGGCCGTCGACGGTCAGGACGCTGAGCCGCACCTCGAAGCCGATGCGCACGACACGGGAGACCGTCCCCTCGACGGCGCCTGCCAGCAGGGGTGCGGTGGAGACCTCGATGTCGTGGGGACGCAGGGTCATCGGTCCGAGGTTGGTCACCTCGCCGAGGAAGCCCATCACGAAGTCGTTGGCCGGTTCGTCGTAGAGCTGGTCGGGGGACCCGACCTGCTCGACCCGGCCCTCGTTGATCACCACGATCTCGTCGGCCACCTCGAGCGCCTCCTCCTGGTCGTGCGTGACGAACACGGTCGTCACGGCCACCTCGTCGTGCAAACGACGCAGCCACTCGCGCAGCTCCTTGCGGACCTTGGCGTCGAGCGCCCCGAAGGGCTCGTCGAGGAGCAGCACGGTCGGCTCGACGGCCAACGCGCGAGCGAGGGCCATCCGCTGGCGCTGACCGCCCGAGAGCTGAGAGGGCAGCCGGTGGGAGAACTGCGAGAGGTGCACGAGCTTGAGCAGCTCGTCCACCCGGGCAGCGACCTCGTCCTTGGGGCGCTTGCGGATCTCTAGCCCGAAGGCGACGTTCTTGGCGACCGTCATGTGCTTGAAGACGGCGTAGTGCTGGAAGACGAAGCCGACGTTGCGCTTCTGCGGTGGCAGCTTGGTGGCGTTGACGCCCTCGATGGACACGGTGCCCGTGTCGGCGGTATCGAGCCCGGCGATGATCCGCAGCAGCGTCGACTTGCCGCCACCGGACGGGCCCAGGAGGGCGGTCAGCTGACCGGTGGGCAGGGAGACGTTGACGTTGTCGAGGGCGACGAAGTCGCCGAACGTCTTGGTTACTCCAGTGACGTCGATACTCATGGTGGGCCTCAGGCTTCTTCGTGTTGGGGGCGGAGGAACGCGACGACGATCAGGCAGGCGATGCTGATGAACGCCAGGAGGAATGCGACCGAGTAGGCGGTCGTCTGCTCGAAGTTCTGATACTTCGCCTCGACGATCAGGGTGGCGGTCTGGGTCCGGCCGGTGATGTTGCCGGAGACGACCTTGACGGCGCCGAACTCCCCGAGCGACCGGGCGAGCGAGAGGACGACTCCGTAGATCACGGCCCACTTGATCGAGGGAAGGGTGATCCGGAGGAACGTCTGACGACCGTTGGCGCCCAGGCTGCGAGCCGCCTGCTCCTGGTCGTCGCCGATCTCGGTGAGGACCGGCACCACCTCGCGGATGACGAGCGGCAGGGCCACGAAGCAGGTAGCCATGATCATGCCGGGCGAGTCGTAGATGACCTGCCAGCCGGCTTCCTCGATGCTCGGGCCGAACCAACCGGTCCGTCCGCTGAACACCAGGAGGAGGGCCAGACCCACGACCACCGGCGAGACCGAGAGCGGCAGGTCGATGAGCGCCGACAGCACCCGCTTGCCCGGGAACTCGTAGCGGACCAGCAGCAGCGAGATCGTCACCCCGAACACGAGGTTGATCGCGACCGCCCACAGAGCGACCATCAGGGTCAGCTGCAGCGCGCCGACCGTGTTGGGGTCGGTGAAGATGCCGAAGAAGTCCTCCGTGCCGTCCTCGAAGGTGCGGATGGCGACGAGCGAGACCGGCCAGGCCACGAGGAAGAACACATAGCCGACGGCGATGACGCGCAGCAGCCAACGCACGGGGGTCGAGACCTTAACCACGGTTGGCCACCCTTCGTTGCGCGATGTCGAGACCGACGATGACCACGAGGGCGACCGCCAGCATCACCGAGGCCAGAGCGGCCGCGGACTGGGTGTTGCCGTTCTCGATGAAGGTCAGCACCCGGACCGAGACGACCTCCGTGCGGAACGGCAGGTTGCCGGACAGCAGGACGAGCGAGCCGTACTCACTGATGGCACGTGCGAACGAGAGGGCTGCTCCCGCCGCGATGGCCGGAGTCAGGCTGGGCAGGATGATCCGCCTCACGATGGTCCCCCGGGTGGCACCCAGCGATGCCGCTGCCTCCTCGACATCGGCGTCGAGCTCCTCGAGCACCGGCTGGACCGTGCGCACGATGAAGGGCAGCGTCACGAAGGCCAGGGCCAACATCACGGCGCGCTCGGTGTTGGCCCACTCGAGTCCGAGCGGGCTCTCCGGGCCGTACAACGAGAGCAGCACCAGACCGGCGACGATCGTGGGCAGGGCGAACGGCACGTCGATGATGATGTTGAGCAGCGACTTGCCGACGAACTGGTCGCGGACCAGGACCCAGGCGATGATCGTGCCGACCACGATGTTGATGACCGTGACGATCGCAGCCTGGCTGACGGTCAGGGTGACCGCGGCCCACGTCTGGTCACTGCGGAGAACCTGGAAGTAGGCGTCCCACCCGCCCTCGCCGGCGGTGACGATGATGGCGATGAGCGGGATCAGGACCAGCAGGCTGAACCAGATCATGGCGATACCCAGGCCGAGTCCGGCGCCCGGCGTGAGGGTGTTGCGGGGCCTGGCACTGCGACGCCGCCGGGGAGCGCGTCCGGTGGACGGCTCCCCGACGGTGTCGGCAGGCGGGCCCAGAATGGCGCTTGTCATGAGTCCTACTCGCCGAGCTTTCCGGTCTCCTGCTGGACCTCGGCCACCAGGCCGAGCGGCTCGCCGTCCTCGCCGTCGGCGAAGAACTTCTCTGCGGCCTCGGGCCAGCCGCCGAAGTCCTCGGCCACGGTGAACAGCACCTTCGGTGTCGGGAACGGGTCGGCGGGATCGTTGGCGCCCTCGACGTCACCGGTGACGCCCTCGGTGACCGGGCGGTAGCCGTACTTGAGGAAGCTGGCCTGCGCCTCCTCGGTGTAGAGGTAGTCGAGGAACTCCTGCGCCTCCGGCTCGGCGTCCTTGGTCACGGCCGCGGGGGTCTCGATGAGCAGCGTCTCGTCCGGCACGATGTAGTCGAGCTCCTCGCCGTTCTGGCGGGCGAGGATGGCCTCGTTCTCGTAGGAGATCAGCACGTCGCCGACACCGCTGGTGAAGCTGGTCAGCGCGTCACGGGCCGAGCCCGGGAGGGCCACCGCGTTGTCGAAGAAGTCGACCAGGTACTGACGGGCCGCGTCCTCGTCGCCGTCGTTGACCTCGAGCGCGTGGCCGTAGGCCGCCAGCAGGTTCCAGCGAGCACCGCCCGAGGAGCCGGGGTTGGGGGAGACGATCTCGACGTCGGGCTCGACGATGTCTTCCCAGCCCTTGATGTCGAGCGGGTTGCCGGGGCGGGTCACGATCACCACGACCGAGTCGGCCACGATGCCGGCGTGCTCACCTGCGTTCCAGTCGTCGGCCACCAAGCCGGCGTCGACGAGCCGGGTGACGTCACCCTCGAGGGAGAAGTTGACGTAGTCGGCCTTCTGGCCGCCCTCGACGGCGCGGCTCTGGTCGCCTGACGGGCCGTAGGAGGTGCTGAACTCGACGCCCTCGCCCTCGGGGGTCTCGGCGAAGTTGGCGGTGATCTCGTTGTAGGCCGTCTCGGGGGTGGAGTAGGCGATCAGGTCGATCGCGGTGCCGCCATCCTCCGTTGCGCCCTCGGAGTTGGTCGAGCAGGCGGTCAAGGCCAGGAGTGAGGCGATGGACGCCGCGGCCAAGCCACGCGTGGCCTTGGAGGTGAGCTTCATGGTGCTGGTTCTCTTTCTGTTCGCCGACCCGAGAAGGACAGTTACTAGTCAATGTCGACCAGGATACATAACTTTAGTGACTTACTTCAACCATCTTGCGCGTGTCACGCATCACGCTCGGCGCCTACAGCCGCCGACTACAGTGGACGCTGGGCTGAACGGCCCGGAACGACGCTCTTTTTTCGCAGGAAGCAGGCATGAGGTGACCCAGCCCAAGCAGGTCAAGCAGCTCGATCGCGTGATCATCCGGTTCGCCGGTGACTCCGGCGACGGCATGCAGCTGACCGGCGACAGGTTCACCCAGGAGTCGGCCGTCTTCGGCAACGACCTGGTGACCCTGCCCAACTTCCCGGCCGAGATCCGAGCCCCCCAGGGCACGCTGCCCGGCGTCTCGTCGTTCCAGGTCCACTTCGCCGACCACGACATCCTCACCGCGGGCGACGCCCCCGACGTCCTGGTCGCGATGAACCCTGCGGCCCTGCGCGCCAACCTCGGCGACCTGCCCAAGGGCGCCAGCATCATCGTGGACACTCACGACTTCACCGCTCGCAACCTCAGCAAGGCCGGCTACACCGCCAACCCGCTCGACGGCGACGACCTCGCTGCCTTCGCCGTACACCCGGTCGACCTCACCGGGATGACCGTGGCTGCCGTCAAGGAGTTCGGGCTCTCACGCAAGGACGCCGCCCGGGCGAAGAACATGTTCGCCCTCGGGCTGCTGTCGTGGATGTACGGCCGCCCGATCGAGTCGACCATCACGTTCTTGTCCAAGCGCTTCGCCAAGGTGCCCGACATCCGCGACGCCAACATCACCGCCTTCAAGGCCGGGTGGAACTTCGGCGAGACCACCGAGACGTTCATCGTCCGCTACGAGGTCAAGCCCGCGCCCATGTCGGCCGGCACCTATCGCAACATCACCGGCAACCTGGCGCTGTCCTACGGCCTGATCGCCGGCGGCGTGCAGTCCGGACTGCCGCTGTTCCTCGGGTCCTACCCCATCACCCCGGCCTCCGACATCCTCCACGAGCTCTCGAAGCACAAGTCCTTCGGCGTCACCACCTTCCAGGCGGAGGACGAGATCTCCGGGGTGGGTGCCGCGATCGGCGCCTCCTTCGCCGGCAGCCTCGGTGTCACCACCACGTCGGGTCCCGGTGTCGCGCTCAAGTCCGAGGCCATCGGCCTGGCCGTGATGACCGAGCTCCCGCTGGTCGTCGTCGACGTGCAGCGCGGCGGTCCCTCGACCG
>NZ_JAOPXV010000209.1 GCF_025964975.1 Nocardioides sp. | reverse complement strand
GCCTGCCAGTGTTACGCCAATCCAGCCTTGCCCCGAAGAGTGCCGCACGTCACACTCGAAGGACACCTCCGCCGCCTCCCCGGAGCAAGGGGCACCGATGACGAGTGCAGCCACCGCCCTGAGCGAGCTGCACCGCGCCCTCGACTCACCGCGTGGGCCAGGGGTCGCGGCCGGCAACTGGCGCTGGACCGTCCGGCAGCAGATGAAAGCGGTCCGCGCGCTCTTGATGCTGGAGTCGGAGCACCCGGACGACGCCTGGCTGAGCGCTCGGCGAGGTATGGCGCTGCGCGAGCGCCGGGCGCTGCTCGCCCGCATCGGTCAGCTCGAGCCCAAGGTGCTGCAGTGCCCCGACCTGGAGGACGTGCGCAACCAGGGCCTGCGCCTGCTGACCGACATCAACCACCACCTGCAGCGCCTGCGCGACATGGCCTACGACGACGTCGAGCTGGAACTGGGCGGCTCGGACTGAACCGCACGCCCTAGAATGCTCCGGTGCCGTCCTGGGCGGCGCGAGGAGGGGTGCCGGAGCGGCCGATCGGAACCGCCTTGAAAGCGGTCGTAGGGAGACCTACCGCGGGTTCGAATCCCGCCCCCTCTGCAAAGGCGAAGCGCAGCGAGCCGTGCTGAGGGGGCGTCGGCCGGGTGCGGCGGCTGCCTTAGGCTCCGCTGGGTGACTTGGTTCAGCAACCCCGACGACGCGAGCGCCCGACTGCACGAGGCCGGCTATCTGGCCGACGGGCCGACCGCGACGACCGCCTACCTCGCCGGCGCCCTGGAGAAGCCGCTGCTGGTGGAAGGTCCCGCCGGTGTCGGGAAGACGGAGCTGGCCCAGGCAGTGGCGCGTGCCACGGGCGCGGAGCTGATCCGGTTGCAGTGCTACGAAGGTCTCGACGAGGCCCGGGCGTTGTACGAGTGGAACTACAAGAAGCAGCTCCTGCGGATCCAGGCCTCCACCGGCGACCAAGACTGGAGCGAGACCCACGACGACATCTTCACCGACGAGTTCCTGCTGACGCGGCCGCTGCTGACCGCGATCCGGCGCGAAGAGCCGACGGTGCTGCTGATCGACGAGGTCGACAAGACCGATGTCGAGGTCGAGGGGCTCCTGCTCGAGGTGCTCTCCGACTTCCAGGTCACCATCCCCGAGCTCGGCACCGTGGCGGCGACGCGACGCCCCTTCGTCGTCCTGACCTCCAATGCGACCAGGGAGCTCTCCGAGGCGGTGAAGCGTCGCTGCCTCTACCTCCACCTCGACTATCCCGATGCGCAGCGCGAGCGGGAGATCATCACCTCCCAGGTGCCGGGTCTCGACCCCGCTGTGGCAGCCCAGCTGGTCGAGGTGGTGGGACGCCTGCGTGAGCTGGAGCTGAAGAAGGCACCCTCGATCGCGGAGTCTGTCGACTGGGCACGCACCCTCATCGCCCTCGAGATCGGCAACCTCGACGAGGAGGCCGTGCGGCGGACGCTGGGCGTGGTCCTCAAGCACGCCTCCGACCACGCGCGGGCGATCAAGGAACTGAGGCTGGCCGCCCGGTGACGCTGCTCGACACCCACATCGGCTTCGTCGAGGCGCTGCGGGCGGCGGGCCTGCCGGTCTCGCTCGCGGAGGGCCTCGATGCGATCAGCGCGATGCGCCGGATCGGGTGGCACGATCGTGAGGTGGTGCGGACGGCGTACGCCGCAACGCTGGTCAAGAAGCACTCCCAGCGGGTCACCTTCGACGCGATCTTCGACCTCTACTTCCCGCGCCTCGTGGGAGACGGGGTCGCCGGCCATCCCGCCACCGATGCCCTCACCGGACCGGGGGCGCAGGGAGACGGCCCGCGCGACACCGGCGCGGACCTCACAAGGTTCCGCGACGAGCTGGCCGAGGCCTTTCTCGAGGAGGCAGAGTCGGGAGGGCGGCTCCAGGACCTGGCGGTCGAGGCGGTCGGCCGGTTCGGCGCCATGCCGGGCCGAGGAGCGGGGTTGTCGAGCTGGTCGGCGTACTCCGCCCTGCAACGCGTCTCGGCGCAACAGCTCCTCGACCAGATCGTCGCCGGCCTGATGGCGCGAGGCCTGACCGAGCAGGACGCAGAGCGCCTCGCCGATCGTCGGGTCGGCCGGTTCGCCCAGCTCGTCGAGGGAGACGCGCGGCGTCGGATCGCGGAGGAGAAGGGACCGGAGCACGTCGCGAGTGTGGTGATCAGGCCGACCATCGACAGGCTCGACTTCACCGCCGCCCGCCGCAGCGACCTGGAGGAGATGAGGCGGGAGATCTACCCGCTCGCCCGCCGACTCGCCACCCGGCTGACCAAGCAGCAGCATGCCCGCCGAGGCGGTGCGCTGGACTTCAGGCGGACGGTGCGCTCCTCCCTCTCCACCGGCGGCGTCCCGCTGGACACCCGGCACCGCCCGAAGCGGCCGCACCGGACCGAGCTGGTCGTGCTGTGCGACGTCAGCGGCTCGGTCGCCAACTTCGCCCAGTTCACCCTGTTGCTGGTCTTCGCCCTGCGCGAGCAGTTCCACAAGGTGCGCGCCTTCACCTTCGTCGACCAGGTCCACGAGGTCACCGACCACTTCACCCCGGGCGGTGACGTGGTGGAGGTGATGGAGAGCCTGGCGGCGAGCACGGCGCACGCGGCGTTGTGGGGGCGGACGAACTATGGCCGGGCGCTCACGACGTTCGCCGACGAGCACGCCGACGCGCTGGGGCCGAAGACGTCGTTGCTGATCCTTGGCGACGCGCGGTCCAACTACAGCGACCTCGCCCTGCCGGTGCTCCGCGAGCTCGCGTCCTCGGTCCGCCACGCCTGGTGGCTCAATCCGGAGCACCCCCGGCACTGGGGCACCGGCGACAGCGTCGCCCCTGCGTACGGCGAGGTCGTGCCCATGGTCGAGTGCCGGAACCTGACCCAGCTGGAGGAGTTCGTCTCCGTGATCTCCCTCGGGGAGACCGCCCGGCTCCGGGCGCGCTGACGCTGCTCAGCCAGCGAGATAGCCGAGCCGCTGGATGCGCCGGATCTCGGCCTGCAGTCCGGGGTGGTCGGCCTCGTCCGCGGCCCGGCCGCCCACGACGTAGGTTTCCGAGCCCCTCGCGGCACCGTCGTAGATGACCGTGACACGGTTGTCGACCGCAGCGTTGATCAGCGAGCCCAGCAGGGCGACCGGGTCCGCCCGGTCCTCCAGCGAGAGCACCCTGGTCTGCATCGGGATGGACGGCACCTGCGCGGCCGGAGCTCCGATGGTGATGACCTGGTCGACGACGAAGGACTCCGAGCGGGCACTCGCCGCGATCTCAGCAGCCGCGGCGCCACCGAACGAGGAACCGACGAGCATGACCCGCGGCTCCTCGCCCTCCTGGACGGTCTGCTCGATGGTCTGCTCGATGGCGCGGACGACCTGACGGACGTAGGCGGAGTTGTCGGCCCCGACCAGCCGCAGGCGGCCACCCTCGTGGGCCTTGTTGCCGGGGAGGTAGGCGATGTAGCGCCCGGCACCCGTGCGCTGGACGCTGATGCGGCGATCAGCGGTCACAAGGTTCGTCATCAGCTGCTCGATCGACCTCGGCGGCGCTGACTCGCCCCTCTCTGCGCTGCCCGTCTCGTCGGTCGGAGTGTCGACCAGGCCGGCAGCAGCGTCACGCAGCGCCGAGGTGGCGTCGGCTGCGAAGGGCTCGATGTCGAGTGCGCGGAGACCGCCGCGCGCCACGGCGCCTCCGCTGTCGGTGGCCAGCACGCCGGCGGTGAGGAGCGAGCGCATCTGCATGCCCTCGAGCAGGCCACCGCTGTCGGACATGTGGTCCATCAGGTCCGGATTGCTCTCGGCCAGCTCGTTGAGATAGGCGGCCACGCCGTCGCGGTCGAGGGCGTCGGTCTCGATCAGTCCGGCGGACACGATGGCGCCACCGAGTGCGACCTCGGGGGCCAGGTAGCCGATCGCGCGCCCCGCGATGGAGCCGAGAGTCTTGAATGCCGCTTCCTGCAGCTCGTCGATCCAGCGGTAGGTCAGGACGGTGGCCCGGACCACGAGTGCGTCGGCGTCGAGCTCTACGGAACGGGTGAGGAGCCCCTGCTTGCCCGTCGTGGCCGCCCGGATGTCTTCCTCGGCCTGCGCGAAGGTCGCCGGTGACAGCTCCGCGGTCTCGGCGACATCGGGGTCGGACAGGATCTCGGTCCCGAGTCGGGCGCGGTCACGCATGTCGGCGCCGGCTGCGTCGAAGACGTCCGCGAGCGCGAGCATCTGGTGGTATTTGTCGGCTTCGCTGGCGGCGTCGGACACCCCACGCTCGTCCTGGACGGGGATCTGCGAGACGGGGCTCTTCGAGACAGTGCTGGAGTCGTTGGTCATGCGGTCACCTGGGCGAGGATGGGGGCCAGCTCGGTGGCGAGGTCGGCCGGGGAGGTCCGTCGGACGCGGACCCGCGAGTCGTCCTGCGCCTGATGGGGGAGCAGCGAGTGCCAGCCGTCGGAAAGCAGCACCCAGGACACGAGTCCGACCTCGGTCGTCTCGTCCGCAGAGACGCGGGCCGCAAGGACACGGAGCCGGCCCTTCCCCTCCGTGTGGATGGCGGCCACCGCGGTGCTGGCCTCGGTGTCGTTGATCGGCTGGGCCCGACCGTCGACGATCCCTTCGCCGTGCTGGCTCATCAGCACGGGGACCAGGTCTGCTCGACCTGATCGCAGTGCCTCCCCGACGGCGTCCACGAGCTGGAAGGGCAGGTCGATCTCCTCGGGCACCGAGCTCTCGTCGAGCGAGATGTCCTCCGGAATGGCCGCTGCCCGCGAGAGCTCGCCGGGCCACTGGTCCGTGGCGAACCAGGCGAGCTCGAAGACGATCCCGTCACAGGTCGCGAGGGTGGCAACGGCGTTGCCGGCCTGCCGGTGCCACGCCTTGACGTGGGAGGTGCCGGCGGACACGTCGATGTCGAGGGCCAGCGTGGGGGTGGCCAGGAGACCGATCGCTCCGGTGATGCCGGGGTCCACGCCCTCGTCGGTGACCAGGCCTCGGTGGCGAAGGGTCTCGTCGGCCCCGCGGAGGGAGGCCAGCGCTGCGGCGTACGCGGTGTCCTCGATGCTGTGGCGGGACTGGCCGAGGCGTCCCTCGAGGCCGGCGGTCGACGTCTCTGCTGGTTCGGCGAGGTCGAAGGGCAGGGGTGCGTCTCCGGCCAGGTGTGCGGCATGGCGCAGCTCGGGCAGGGTGAGCGTCAGGCGCCGGGGCAGGCCGTCGAGGAAGCTCGCCGCCGACGGCGGGGGCGTGGTCAGGTCGATGGTCACCATGTCAGAGTCCCGGCAGCTCGATGTCCAGCCAGTCCTTGTGACCGGCGGGAGGGGGGACGAAGGCGACCAGCGCGGCGTCTTCCGGGGTGGGCTCGGGAGCAACGTCGGCGGCCTGGAGTGCCTCGGTCCGCGACTGTGCGTCTCGGACGAGCGCGCCGGCCTTCAGCTCGATCGCCGCGATCGCGTCCTTGCGGGCGTCGACCTCGGTGACGTGCCGGCCGAGGGAGTCGGCGGCAGTCTCGTGATGAGCGGCGGCCACGCGCAGGTGCTGTGCCCGCTCCTTGATCCGTACCCGCATGGCCTCCGCGGCCCGCCCTCGCCACGGGACGCTCTCGGCCTGGGACACCAGCCGGTCGGCAGCTGCTCGGATGTCGCCACTCTGCTCTCGGAGCTGGGCCACACGTCGACGCGATGCGGCGGAATCGCCGTACATGTCACTCCCTCCCTCGTCCCTCGCGGGACGTCCCCCTGCCTGTACCCGGGTGCGGTGGTCCCAAACCAGTGAGCTGCACCCGATTTCGACTCGTGTGCGGCGGCCTTGGCATAACCCCTCGCCAGGTGATGTCGTTGCGCAGGAAGGAGGAATGATGGGGACGTCGAAGTCGTGGTGGGTGTGTACCGCGCTGGTGCTGGCGCTGCTGAGCGCAGGACCCTCGGCTCGTGCCGACGGTGACCAGCAGCAACCGGTCGGCGATGTGCGCGATGCGGTGTTCGTGGGCAACAACTGGGACGGGACGGCGAGTGTCCTCGACCCAGCAGGGCTCGAGCCGCTGGGACGCATCAACATCATCCCCGACAAGGACGCCCGGCTCGCCGAGATCGCCACCAACCCTTACCGCCTCGCCTACTTCCTGGCGATCCGCGAGATGATCGGCGAGGGCCACGACCAGTTCGTCGACGACCTCTACACCTCGAACGACGGCCGCCTGCTCGTCGTCAGCCGCCCCTCCTTCGCCGACGTCGTGGCGATCAGCCTGGAGAGCCACCAGATCGTCTGGAGGTTCCCGGTCGCCGGCGCGCGCTCCGACCACATGGCGATCTCGCCGGACGGCACCCAGGTAGTGGTGAGCGCCTCCACCGCCAACCTCGTGCACGTCCTCGACGTTGCCACCGGACGCGAGGTCGGCCGCTTCCCGTCGGGTGGTTCGCCGCACGAGAGCATCTACTTCAAGGACGGCACCAGGATCCTGCACGCCTCCATCGGCATGGTCTACAGCCCGCTGGACGACCCGGCCCTGGACGCGACGAAGGACGACCGCGTGTTGCAGGTCGTCGATGCCAGGACGTTCGAGGTGCTCCGGCGCATCGACGTGCGCAAGGCCCTGGACGCCCGCGGTCTGACGAAGGTCTCCTCCGCGGTGCGGCCGCTGAGCATGACTCCAGACTCGAAGTACCTCTACTTCCAGCTCTCCTTCTTCCACGGGTTCGTGGAGATGCGTCGACGGACGGGTGAGATCACCCGGGTCCGGGAGCTGCCGGACCTGCACCCGGAGGTGCGTCGCGAGCAGTACCTCCTCGACTCGGCCCACCACGGCATCGCGGTCAACCCCAGGGGCACCAAGATCTGCGTCGCCGGGACGATGTCCGACTACGCGACTGTCGTCCGACGCGACACCTTCAAGCGAGGTCGGCTGCTGAGGGGAGGGGAGAAGCCCTACTGGGTCACGCCGAGCCGGGACGGCCGCTACTGCTACATCTCCTGGAGCGGCTCCGACACGATCTCGCGCATCTCCTACCGCACGCGCAGGCTGGACAGGACCGTGCCGGTGGGTGACCACCCGCAGCGGATCCGCACCGGATTCATCCACAGCTCGCTGGTCGCGGGTCTGTCCGACTACACCCCTGCCGGCTCGTGAGCCGCGCGCGGGTGGGCTCCTGAGCACCGATAGGATCGGGACCCGAGCCGCGTAGACGAAGCGAGGTGGCCGTGACCTTCGACGTCCACCAGCTCGACACCTTCCTGCTCGTGGGGTCGCTGGTCACCCTGGTCGCCATCTTGGCGGTGCGACTCTCCGCGAGCGTGGGTCTTCCCAGCCTGCTCTTCTACCTCCTCCTGGGCGTGCTGCTGGGGGAGTCGGGTCTGGGCGTCCAGTTCGAGGACGCCCAGCTCGCGCATGCGCTCGGCTTCGGCGCCCTCGCCCTGATCCTCGCCGAGGGCGGACTGACCACCAGCTGGCGGGAGATGCGGCCCGCGATCCGTTTGGGGGTCTCGCTCGCCACGGTCGGTGTGGCGATCTCCGTGGCCGTGGTCGCGGCAGGTGCTCACTACCTCCTCGGCCTGCCCTGGGAACTGGCCATCCTGCTGGGTGCGGTGTGCTCGCCGACCGATGCCGCCGCAGTGTTCTCGGTGCTCCGGGTCGTGCCGCTGCCCAAGCGACTCACGGGGGCGCTCGAAGCCGAGTCCGGGCTCAATGACGCCCCCACCGTCGTGCTCGTCACCATCATCTCCACCGGAGCGGCAGCCGAGAGCGGTGCGCTCGCAGTCGGCGGGACGATCATCTTCGAGCTCGTCGTCGGAGCCGTGATCGGAGGGATGGTGGGCATCGCCGGCGCCTGGGTGATGCGCCGCATCGCCCTCCCGTCCTCGGGTCTCTACCCGTTGACCGTGCTGTGCCTGGCGTTCCTGGCCTACGGAGGCGCAGCCGCCCTCCACGCCTCCGGCTTCGCCGCGGTGTATGTCGCAGCGCTGATCCTGGGCAACCAGGAGCTGCCGCACCGACCGGCGACCCGGTCGTTCGCCGAGGGGGTCGCCTCGCTCGCCCAGATCGGGCTGTTCGTCATGCTCGGGCTGTTGCTGTCCCCGGGCCGCATCACTCTCGACATCGTCGCCATGGCGCTGGTCACGGGTCTGCTGCTCACCGTCGTGGCCCGCCCGTTGTCGGTGCTGATCAGCTCGGTGGTCCAGCCGATGCCGTGGCGCGAGCTGTCGTTCATCTCCTGGGCGGGTCTGCGCGGCGCCGTACCGATCGTGCTGACGACCATCCCGCTCGCCGAGGGGGTGGACGAGGCCGACGTGCTCTTCGACATCGTCTTCGTGATGGTGGTCATCTACACCGTGCTGACCGGACCGACGCTGCCGTGGGTCTCACGCCTTCTGGGGGTGGCTCGTCGCTCGGAGCCACGTGGCCTCGACGTCGAGGCGGCCCCGCTGGAGCGGGTGGCGGCGGACCTGCTGCAGGTCACGATCGAACCGTCCTCGCGCATGCACGGCGTCGAGGTGGGCGAGCTGCGGCTCCCACCAGGGGCGTCGGTCTCGATGGTGATCAGGGACGGCGAGACGCTGGTCCCGGAGCGGCGTACGGTCCTGCGGCACGGCGACGACCTGCTGGTCGTGGCACCGCGCAAGCTCCGGGTCGCCACCGAGGAACGGCTGCGGCAGGTCTCGTCGCGCGGTCGGCTGGCCCAGTGGGCGCAGGAGCCGCGCAAGCGCGAGTGACCGCCGGGAGCGGGCCTACTGGCTCTCGGGCGGGCTGCAGAAGGTCGACGTCTCGACGGCCGCGACCGACTCCGGCCCCTTCTTGCGCAGGCGCTTGTAGGACTCGCCGACCACCACGATGATCCCGCGGCCGAGGCGCTCCCCGGAGACGATCTTGGCGCCCTTGAACTGACGAGCCACGAGGCGTACGGCGGCGTTGCGCGGCTCGTCCGACCAGATCTCGGCGACGCCGGCGACCTTCGCGGGCGCGTTGTCACTGTCGGCACCGACGAAGCCGCGCTCCTCCAGCTGCTCCATCGTGGCGCCGGCCAGACCGTTGCGGTCGCTGCCGTTGTAGACGCTCACGGCCACCTGCTCGGCGAAGACCTGGTCGCCCGTGCGTACCGTTTTCTCGGTGCACAGTGGCGCAGGAGCGGAGCTCGGCAGGGGCTGAGTGGCTGCCTTCCATCCCGAGACGGCCGCGACCACGAGCAGCAGGGACAGGACCAGCAGGGTCAGCGCTGATCGCAGGGAGGCGGTCATCAGTCCCCCATCTCGTGGACTCGGGCATGCAGGATGTTGCGCTGGTGGAGGGCGGCGCGCAGCGCCCGGTGCAGCCCGTCCTCCAGGTAGAGATCGCCTCGCCACTGCACCACGTGCGCGAAGAGGTCGCCGTAGAACGTGGAGTCCTCGTCCAGGAGTGCGGCCAGGTGCAAGGTGTCCTTGGTGGTGATCAGCTGGTCGATCCGGACCTGGCGAGGGGGGATCTTGGCCCAGTCGCGGGGCTTGAGGGCGTGGGCGGGGTAGGGCCGCCCCTCGCCCACCCGCTTGAAGATCACGGCGCGACTATATGACCCCACCCAGCCGACCGCTCCTTCGCCGGTGCTGGGGGAGCGGGTCGCTGGATACGCTCTGGACATGACCCAGATTCCCGACCCGGCTCCCGCGTCCCCGTCCGTCGAGATCGATCCGGTCGCCACGGCTGTCGCCTCGGGCTACGCCTTCGAGGGCGATGCCCTGGAGCTCGGCGGCCTCATGCTGGGCGTCGATGACCTGTCCGACGTGCACATCCGGATCCCGTTGGCGATGCTCAACCGCCATGGCTTGGTGGCGGGGGCGACCGGTACCGGCAAGACCAAGACCCTGCAGCTCCTGGCCGAGCAGCTCAGCGCCCAGGGCGTGCCGGTCTTCGCGGCCGACATCAAGGGCGACCTGTCGGGCCTGAGCGTTCCGGGTGAGGGGGGCGAGAAGGTCACGGCCCGCGCGGCCTCGGTGGGGCAGCAGTGGACCGCGACCGGCTTCCCGACCGAGTTCTACGCCATCGGTGGTCAGGGCATCGGCATACCGGTGCGCGTCACCATGAGCGCGTTCGGGCCGACCCTGCTCGCCAAGGTGCTGGGCCTCAACGAGACCCAGGAGTCCTCGCTGGGCCTGGTGTTCTACTACTGCGACCAAGCAGGGTTGCCCCTGCTCGACCTCGCCGACCTGCGGGCGGTCCTGCAGTACCTCACCGGCGACGCGCAGGGGAAGGCCGAGCTGAAGGCCATCGGCGGCGTCTCCGGCCAGACGGCGGGCGTCATCCTGCGCGAGCTCGTCGCCTTCGAGGCCCAGGGGGCGGACGCGTTCTTCGGCGAGCCCGAGTTCGAGACCAAGGAGTTCCTCCGCACGACCGAGGACGGCCGCGGGGTGATCAGCCTGCTGGAGCTGCCCAACCTCCAGGACCGGCCGGCGCTCTTCTCGACCTTCCTGATGTGGATGCTGGCGGACCTGTTCCACGACCTGCCGGAGGAGGGCGACCTCGACAAGCCCAAGCTGGTGTTCTTCTTCGACGAGGCGCACCTTCTCTTCAACGACGCCTCCGAGGCGTTCCTGGACCAGATCGCCCAGACCGTCCGGCTGATCCGCTCCAAGGGGGTCGGGGTCTTCTTCGTGACCCAGAGCCCCACCGACGTGCCCGACCAGGTGCTTGCGCAGCTCGGCTCGCGCATCCAGCACCAGCTTCGCGCCCACACGCCCAACGACGCCAAGGCGCTCAAGCAGACCGTCAACACCTACCCGAGCTCTTCCTACGACGACCTCGGCAAGGTCATCACCAGCCTCGGCATCGGGGAGGCGGTCGTGACGGTGATGAACGAGCGCGGTGCCCCCACCCCAGTGGCCTGGACCCGGCTCCGCGCGCCCGAGTCGCTGATGGACCCCGCCCCGTCCGCCGACATGGAAGCCGCCGTACACGCGTCGCCGTTGCACGCGAAGTATGCCGAGGAGGTCGACCGGGAGTCCGCTCGCGAGAAGCTCGCGGCCAAGCTGGAGGAGGGTGCGCGCAAGGCCGCGGAGGACGCGGAGGTCAAGGACATAGCCCGCGAGCAGAAGGCCGAACGGGTCACCCGACAGTCGAAGAAGGACGACGACGGCATCGTGATGGACGTCGTGAAGTCGAGCGCCTTCAAGGACTTCATGCGGACGGCTGCGCGCGAGGTGGCGCGCGGGATGTTCAAGTCCGGCCGGCGCTGACCTGACTCTCCCCGCAATGGCAATGCCGGCTCACATCGTCGGATCGGTCCACGCGAGCTGCGCGACCTCGATGCCCTTGTCCCGGGTCACGACACGGGCCCGGCCCGGCGGCGCAGGTTGCGGCCGCAGGTTGCCGATGAGGGCACCCTCGTCTCGCGGACCCGAAAGCAGCACCCCGGGCATGGCCAGGTCGCGCATGGACTGCAGGACGGGCTCGTACGACGCCCGCGAGGCACCACCGACACGGCGAGCCACGACGAGGTGGAGTCCGGTGTCGCGGGCCTGCGCCATCAGCGGCTGCAGGGCCTGGACCGGTGAGGACTGCTGGGTGGTGGCGACGAGGTCGTAGTCGTCGACCACGACGAACACCTCCGCGCCGGTCCACCACGTCCGGTTGCGCAGCTGCTCGGGAGTGACGTCGGGGCCGGGGATCCGACTCTCGAGATAGGCCGCGATGTCCTTCAGCGTGGGCGTGGCCTGGGTAGAGGACGTCAGGTAGTTGAGCAGGTATTCGTCGGGCACCTCGCCGAGCAACGAGCGGCGGTAGTCGACGATGACGATCTGCGCCTCCTTGGGCGTGCGGGTGCGCATCACCTCCTGGACGTAGTTGCGCAGCAGCGCGCTCTTCCCGGACTGGCCGTCGCCGTAGATCAGGAGGTGCGGCTCGGTCATCACGTCGATCGCGACGGGCGCGAGCTCCTTCTCGTTGATGCCGATCAGGATCCTCTTCTCGTCGATCTTGCGGCGTACGGCGTCCTCGCGGATCTTGTCCAGGCTGACCAGCTCGGGCAGCAGGCGCAGCTTGGGTCCGGGAGCACCCTTCCAGGCCGCGTTGGCGCGCTCGACCAGGTCGTCGACGCCCTCACCCAGGGTCGATGCGCCGCCGTCGCTGTCGACACGAGGCAGCGCCGCGAGGAAGTGCAGCTTGCTGGGCACCAGACCCCGACCGGGTCGACCGACCGGCACCAGCGCGGCGACCTTCCGGTCGATCTCGGAGTCGACCGCGTCACCGAGACGCAGCTCGAGCTTGGAGCCGAAGACGTCGCGCATCGCGGCCCGGAAGTCCGCCCAACGGGTGGCTGCCGCGATGATGTGGAGGCCGAACGTCAGGCCACGTCCGGCGAGCTGCTGGAGCTCCAGCTCGAGGTCGTCGAACTCGGCGCGCAGGGTGCCCCACCCGTCGATGACGAGGAACACGTCGCCCCAGCCGTCGTCGGCGCGACCCTGTGCCCGGCGGGTCCGGTAGGTCTCGATGGAGTCGATGCCGTTCTCGCGGAAGTAGGCCTCCCGGCGGTCGACGACGCCCTGGATCTCGGCGACCACGCGGCGTACGACATCGGGCTCCGAGCGCGTGGCGACGCCCGACATGTGCGGGAAGCGGGCCAGCGGGGTGAACGTTCCACCACCGAAGTCGAGGACGAAGAACTGGGACTCCGCCGGGGTGGTGACCAGGCCCATGCTGGTCACGATCGTCCGCAGCAGGGTGCTCTTGCCCGAGCGCGGGCCGCCCACGACGGCCACGTGCCCAGCGGCGCCGGAGAGGTTGAGGGTCAACGTGTCGCGACGCTGCTCGCGGGGGCGGTCCACGGTGCCGAGGGGGACGACCAACCCGTTGATGGAGCGCCACTGGTGGGAGATGAGGCCGAGCTCGGGGTCCTCGGCCAGGTCGGGCATGAGCTCGTCGAGGGTGTCCGGGATGTCGAGCGGCGGGAGCCACACCTGGTGGGCGGGGTTGCCGACACCGATCATCCGGGCGACGGCGATGTCGAGCAGGGGGGCCTGCTCGCCCTGCTGGGTCGGCAAGGGAGCAACGACGTCGTCGTTCTCGAGTGGCTCGAGTGCGAGCACCTCGGAGATGGTGAAGGGCAGGATGCCGCGGACGTGCCCACCTTCGTCCCGCGAGACCCGGGCCCGGCCGCTGGGCGGTCCGGAGACGTACGCCGCCTTGAACCGCAGGAGGGTCGACTGGTCGGGCTTCAGGTAGCCCAGACCGGGCACTGCCGGGAGCTCGTAGGCGTCCGGGACTCCGAGGACACCTCGCGACTCCGCGGCGGAGAAGGTGCGCAGGCCGACCCGGTAGGACAGGTGCGACTCGAGGCCGCGCAGCCGACCTTCCTCGAGACGCTGGGATGCGAGCAGCAGGTGCAGCCCCAGCGACCGGCCCAGGCGGCCGATGGCGACGAAGAGGTCGATGAACTCCGGCTTGGCAGAAAGCATCTCGGAGAACTCGTCAACCACGATGAACAGCGACGGCATGGGCGCGAGGTCCTCGCCGTTCGCGCGGGCCTTCTCGTAGTCGCGCACCGAGGCGTAGTTCCCGGCGTCGCGCAGGAGCTCTTGGCGGCGCACCATCTCACCGGAGAGGGCGTCCTGCATGCGGTCGACGAGCGTGAGCTCGTTCGCGAGGTTGGTGATGACCGCCGAGACGTGCGGCATGTCGGCCATGCCGGCGAAGGTCGCCCCACCCTTGAAGTCGACGAGGACGAGGTTGAGCTGGTCGGGCGAGTGCGTCATCACCAGGCCTAGCACGAGCGTCCGCAGGAACTCCGACTTCCCGGACCCGGTCGCGCCGATGCACAGACCGTGCGGGCCCATGCCCTGCTGCGCCGACTCCTTGATGTCCAGGTGGATGAGTCCACCCGAGTCGCCGATGCCGATGGGCACCCGCAGCCGGTCGCGTGCCGGTCGCGGTCGCCACGAGCTGGCCGGGTCGAAGGTGTGGATGTCACCGAGGCCCAGCAGCTCCATGTGGTCGGGGTTCGCCGAGGTGATGTCGACGGCGGTGCCGGAGGAGGCGTCGGCACTGATGGTCTTCAGCGGTGCGATCCGGCGGGCGAAGGCCTCAGCGGTGGCGAGGTCGCACTGGTCGATGAGGGCCTTGACCGGCTCCTCGCGCACTCGGACACCGAGTACGGGGAGCTTCTCGAGCTCGTGGCGGCCACCGGCGAACTGGAGCCGCAGGCGGGTCGAGTCCTCGAGCTCGTCCCAGCGTGCGGGCATGTCGAGCAGCGTGACGCCGTGCAGACCGTCGGGGGGGACGACGTGGTTGCCGGGCGGCAGGTGTCCGCCGTCGATCACCAGCAGGATGTGGGGCGTCGGCTGGCGTTCGTCGGCACCGAAGCGCGGCCGGTCGCTGAGGTCGGGCGGCAGCAGGTTGCCCAGGTCGTCGATCGACGTCGCGACCATGCGCCGCGGCCCGACTGCGTCCGCCTCGCGGCTGCTCTGGGCGTGGGGCAGCCACTTGACCCAGTCCCAGTGGGTGAGGTTGGCCTCGGAGCTGAGCACGGCCACCACGAGCTGGTCCGGGTTGTGGAAGGCGGTCGCCGAGCAGAGCATCGCGCGGGCGGCAGACCGGGCGTCCTGCTCCGGGCCGCAGAGCTCGATGCGGTCGAAGGCCCGCAGGTCGATCGAGGCCGGGAGGTTGGGCTGGAGACGATGGACCACGAGGAGCCGGTGCAGGGCCGAGGCGGCCGCGGGGTCGACCTGGTCGACCGGGGCGCTCTCGGGCGGGATCAGCTCCAACGACAGCGGTTGGGCGCAGAGGCCGTAGCGGACGTGGAGGAAGTTGTGGTCGCCCGGTCCGTGCTCCCACAGCCGGGTGCGCTCCTCCGCCAGTGATGGCAGGGCGCTCGGCTCCGGGTGGTGCCAGGTGAGGGCGCGCCGTTGCTGGTCGGCCGCAGTGCGGGCCACCTCCCGGATGTGCGCCAGGTAGCGGAGGTATTCGGTGCGCGAGCCGGTGACCTGCTGGGCCCGCTGCTTACGTTGGCGATCGATCTGCACGATGATGAAGCCGAGGGTGGCGAAGAGGAACATGCCCGCTGCCAAGAAGCTGCGGGTCTTGTTGCCGCCCGTGCCCATGGTCGCGACGAGCACGATCGAGCCCAGGCTTCCCAGCATGGGAATGGCATTCATCAGGACGCCGCTCGCGCCCTCGTTCTCCTGGATCTCGGGGGGCGGCTGGAGCACGATCCGCCCGCCAGGCATCTCCGGCTCGTCGAGCCGTTGCCCGCCTCGCAGTCCAGTGCTCACACAGTTCCCCCTAGCGATGGCCGATGAGTCGCGATGATGATAGGTGGGGGGGACGGGACGGACTACCCTGCACACCGACCAGTCGATCGCAGAGGGGGGCTCGTGCCGGACGCCGTGTCAGAGGCGACCCCCTTCTCCGGGTCCGCCGCGACGATCGCCATCAGCGTGCACGGTCCGGTCGGTGTGCTGGACATGGTGGTGCCTGTCGGCGCCACCCCTGTCGACGTCGGTCGCGCCTACGCCGACCAGGCGGGCCTGTCCGGCATCCCGCTCCTGCAGACGCCGACGGGCGGACACCTCCGCGCAGACCTTGCGCTGGGTGCGATCGGCGTCGAGTCCGGCACGGTCCTCATCGCGGCGACCGGCGTACGCCGTCCGAAGCCGGCCGACGAGGCCGCACTCCGCGACCACCCGGCGGCCGACAGTCCCCAGGTCGCCGCGGTCGTGCTCGCTCTCGCGGTCGGTGCCGCCGCATTGTCCGCCTGGTACGCCGCACTGTCGGGCGACGACTGGCTGCGCACCGTGACCGTCGGACTGCTCCTGACGTGCGCGCTTGCCGGCTCGGTGCCGTGGGGCAGACACGCCCACCAACGGACCGCAGCGGCCCCGGCTCTCGCCGCCGCGGCGGCGTTCGCGGCGTTCTTCGAACCCGGTGAGCACCTCCTGGCAGCCGTGGTCGCGGTGTGCGGGTTGGCGGCCGCGCTGACCGCTGCGATTGCGCGGGCGATGAGCGCGGGTCGGCATCAGGTCCTGACCGTCTGGATCGTGGCCGGCTGCCTCGTCTTCGGGGTGTGCGCCCTGAGTCCGCTCATGAAGTGGGACGACCGGGTCTCGTGGGCCCTGCTGCTCATGCTCGCCATGCTCGGCGCGCGCTTCGTCCCCTCGCTCGCGGTCGACGTGCCCGACGAGGCCCTGCTGGACCTGGATCGGCTTGCCGTCACCGCGTGGTCTGCCCGGGATCGCTCCAGCGGTCAACGCGGACGCATCGTGATCCCGCAGTCCGCCATGCGCCGCCTGGTCGAGGACGCCACCCTCACGGTCACGGCGTCCTCGGCAGGCATCCTCCTGGTCACACTCGTCGCCACCCCCCTCATGTTCGCCTCCGCCACGATCGACCTGGACCGCATCGGTGCCCGGTGCCTGGCGTTCTTCGCCGGGGGAGCCATCCTGCTGGCGGCTCGGCAGTACCGCCACGCGGGAGCCCGTCGACTCCTGCGCGGCGCCGGGCTCGCGTGCTGGCTGTGGCTGCTTGCCTTCGAGGTCCGCGACCTGTCACCTACCTGGGTCACCTGGGGGCTGTTAACAGTCGTCGTGCTCGGCCTGGTGAGCGTCGCGGCGGCGGTCGCCACCGGCCGCGGCTGGCGTTCCGTCTGGTGGTCACGCAAGGCCGAGGTCGCCGAGAGCATGACCGGCGCCTTCGCGTTCGCCGCCACGGTCGTCGCATCCGGACTCTTCCGCGCCCTGTGGGAAATGACGGGGTGATGTTTAGCCCCCGCCTCGCCGGGTAGATCGATGTCAGCGCGGGGGGCCGGGACGTCTCCCCGAGCAGGACAGCTCAACGAACAGGGCAGGTCCACCCACAGCACGTCTTCAGAGCATCAACTCCACACACCAGTGAACTCTTGGGGGAGACACCCGCCGAGGGGGAAGGATTGAGATGACCAACCTCAGCCAGACAGAACAGGCGCTCTCCAAGGGGGCCGAAAAAGTCGAGACGGCGCGCATCGAAGTCAAGCAGAAGTGCAACACGGTCTCCGACAAGGTCAACGAGATGATGGCCGGCTGGGGCGGCCAGGGCGCTTCCTCCTTCGGCAACCTCATGGTCGCTTGGCAGGAGAAGCAGGAAAAGATCCTCCAGGCGCTCGACGGCCTGGCGGCCTCCATGCGGGAGACCGAGAAGGACAACGTCGCGACCGACCAGTCGCAGTCCGACGCGCACCTCAACCTGCAGAACCGCCTCGGCTGACCGCCGCGACCGCCCAGACCAAGAGGAGATTGACATGTCTTTCGACGGAATCAAGGTAGAACACGGCAAGCTCGACGCGGGCTCGGCCGACGTGATCGCGGCGGCGAAGCAGATCGAGGCGCGCCTGGACACCCTGGAGAGCGACCTTCGGCCGCTCGCCACTGACTGGACCGGTGCGGCCAAGGAAGCCTACCGCGAGGCCAAGCAGACGTGGGACCAGGCGATCACCGAGATGATCGCCCTGCTCGAGCAGGCCGGCAAGAACGTTGACCTCTCGAACCAGGAATACAAGTCCGCCGACAGCCGCGGCGCCGGTCGTTTCTGATCCACGTCACCAGACATCGACACGAGGCCGGTCGCCCTTCGGGGCGACCGGCCTCAGTCGTCGGCGTAGCGGTCCAGAGGTGGCGACGATCCATATAGGCTGCTGCCCGATCGAGCGGGCCGGCCATGCGGAGCAGGACCTGAGCATGACCTGGGACTCGTCTCGACCGCACCACATACTTGGGGGGACCACAGCATGAGTCAGACGACGCCGATCGGTTCGGGCCTCGTCCGGGTGACCGTTGCGTCGGGCTCGCGTCGGGTCGACCTCGTGCTGCCCGGCGCCGTCCCCGTGGCCGAGCTCGTTCCCGAGCTGGCCCGCAGCGTCGGCATCCTCGATGCCAGCACCGTGTACGGCGGCTACCGACTCGTCGCCCAGGACGGTCGGCGTCTGGCCAACGACGCCGGACTCCTGATCCAGGGCATCGAGGACGGCGGACTCCTCACCGTCACGGCGGGCATCGACGACGAAGCACCTCGGGTCTATGACGACATCGTCGAAGCGATGGCCGACGTGGTCGAGCACGCGCTCAAGCCCTGGGAGGCCGCCGCCGGAAGGCGTACTGCTCTCGGTGCCGGCGGCATGCTGCTCGGTCTCGGTGCCTTCGCGTTGTTGTTGCAGGGCGAGAGCGTCATGGGCGGGCTGGCGGCTGCCGCGGCGGCGGCGCTGCTCGTCGTCGGCGGCGTCGTGCTGGCGCGCGGGCAGGACGAGCCCGACGCAGGCGTGGCGGTCGCCCTGCTCGCGGTGGTCTACGCCGGGGTGGCCGGCCTGCTGCTCGCGCCGGGCGACCTCGGTCCGTGGCAGTGGCCGCTCCCGGCCGAGTTCTTCGGGGCACCGCTGGCCACTGCCGGAGCCGCGATGCTGGGTGTTGGTCTGGTGGCCGTGGTGGGACTGCGCGAGGGTCGCGCTCTCGTCATCCCGGCCATCGTGGTGGGAGCGATCCTGGCCGCCTCGGGCCTGCTCCTGCAGGCCATCGTTGTCGACCCGACCGTCGTGTTCACCGTCCTGATGGCGCTGGTCGTGCTGGCGGGCAGTATCTTCCCGTGGCTGGCTCTGGGGGTCACGGGGACCCGGGTCGACCAGATCTACTCCCTCCACGACATCACGGCCGATCCCGATGAGATCGATCCCGCGCAGGTCGGAGCCGATGCCCGGGTCGCCCACGAGATCCTGCTGGCTGTCTCCGCCACCGTCGGCACGCTGCTGGTGCTGCTGGTGCCGATGGCGGTCAGTCGCGGCATCTTCGGCACCATCCTCGCCGCGGTGTGCTGTCTGGCCGTCATGTTCCGGACCCGGCAGTACCGCGCCGGCTCCGAGGTGCTCGCCGGGATCCTGTCCGGGATCCTGGGCCTCGTCTCGCTGGCGCTGTCGATGCTGCTGATCCACGACGGGTGGCGTGCGGAGGCCGCCGTGGCCCTGGCGGTCGTGGGCGCCGTACTCCTCGTCTCGACCCTGGTCCCCGCCTCGCCGTCGGTGCGACGTGGCCGGATGGGCGATGCCGTCGAGACCGTCACCCTGCTGTCGCTCCTGCCGCTGATGGTCGTGGCCGCCGGGTTCTTCGACATGGTCAAGGGCTGACGTTGGCGACCAAGAAAGATCTCGTCGAGGCCCACTCGTTCAGCAAGCGCAGGCTCGTCACGGCGTTCATCAGCGGTGCCCCCGGGGGCCGGGAGGTGGAGCCGGTTCGTCCGGGTCGCGTGCTGATCGGGGGCGCGGCGCTGTCGCTGCTGTTGCTGGCCGGTGCGGCTGTCGCCGGGTTCCTCGTCGGTCGCCCTGACTCCCAGTGGCTGGAGGCTGGCAGCTTCGTCACCAGCAAGGACACCGGTGAGCAGTACGTCGTGCTCAAGGGCGGCGACGACCCGGAGATCCGGCGGGTGCCCAACTACATCTCCGCGCAGCTGCTGCTGGGCCAGGCGGACCTCACCCCCTTCCAGGTGCGGGACAAGTACATCCGCGAGGTCACCCTGGGTGAGGACCTCGGCATCGACGACGCTCCTGCCGGCCTGCCCGACCCGGATCGGCTGATCCAGGACGGCTGGACCGCCTGCACGTCGCCGGACACCGGGATCCAGGTCGCACTCGCCCCCCAGCCCGAGGTCGAGGAGCTCGTCGACTCCGCCTTCCTGGTCCGCAGCGACAAGGTCCTGTGGTTGATCACCACCGATCCCGGCGGCGCCGCCTACCGTTTCCAGCTGCCGGACGACCCGTCGGACGCCGGGACCATCGCCAACCGGCTGGAGCTCGGCGCGGCCGAGGATGCCCCGAAGGTGAGCTCCGCCTGGCTCAACCTCTTCTGGTTGGGCGACCCGCTGACGGCGGACGAGTTCGGCGTGCGCAACCCGGGCCAGCCGACCGACTACTCCGCCGAGGTCGAGGACGACCTCTCGGACTTCGACATCGGCGACCTGATCAAGACGCCGGGCGGGGACTACCTCCTCGGCGACGAAGGTCCAGAAGAGCTCAACGAGTTCGCCTCGCTCGTCTACGACGCCGTCGGACCTGCCACCCACTCGCTCACCGAGGACCTCGACGCTGCGTTTCCCTCCGCGGACTATCCGGCGCTGTGGCCCAGGGCGCAGCCGTCAGCCAGCCTCGACGAGGAGATGTGTGCGGTGCTGCACCCGGGTTCCGATGGTGACACCCGGGTCACCCTCGCCCACCAGCCCACGGGCGACGCCTCGCCCGACGGACTGGGGGTCGACCGCCACGACGTCGAGGTCCAGCCTGCGGGCGGTGCCTACGTCCAGTCCGGCGCCGATGCCAGCGATTCGACCGAGGGCACCCTCTACGTCATCGACTCGGCCGGCTACAAGTACGAGCTGATCGGCGCCGAGGTGCCGACCTACATCGGCTACGGCAGCACCACGGCGCCACTGGTGCCCAGCAGCTGGTTGGACTTCTTCGAGGACAAGGTCCAGCTCTCCACCAACGCAGCGCGACGGGTGTCCGAGGACGCCCCGGCGGCGGACTCCACCGCCGGGGAGTCATGACGCGATTCTCGGCAGCCCTGCTCGCGGCGGGGATCGCGGGTTCGGTCCTTCCCCTTGCGGCGGCCGCGCCTGCAGTGGCGCTGACGTCGCCGTACGCCGCAGAGGTGGTGCCGTGTGACGAGAACACGGTGCCGGAGACCGAGGTGCTGAAGGACAGCCCCTCGAAGGTGAGCGGCCCCCTCGAGCGGATGCACGTCCCGCAGGCGCACGAGGTCACCGACGGGCAGGGAGTGAGCGTCGTCGTCATCGACAGCGGTATCCAGACCGGACTCGGGATCAACCAAGGTCCTTCGACCGGGTTGTCGGACGTCGCCGGGCCGCTGCTCTCGGGCCACGGCACCATCGTCGCGGGCCTGATCGCCGGCCCGCACGGAGTCGCTCCGGGAGCAGAGGTGATCGACGTGCGCATCTTCCACAAGGATGACCCGGACGTGGCGGAGGGGGAGACGGGCGTGACGTCCGACCGCATCGCGCAGGGCATCGAGACGGCCATCCGGTTGCACGACACCGTCAAGTTCAAGGTCGTCAACATCTCCTTGTCAGTCACCGAGGACGACCAGCGGCTCCGCGAGGCGATCAAGGAGCTGCAACGCCGCGACGTGGTGGTCGTCGCCTCGTCGAGCAACGCACCCGAGGAGCAGGACGAGAGCTTCAAGGGGACGCCGGACAACGACGCCGAGGTCTATCCGGCCGACTACAGGGGCGTCGTGGCAGTCAGCGCCGCTCCGCCGGCCGAGGGGTCACCGATCGGCTCGGTCCTTCCCAACCTCGACATCGATGTCGCCGCCCCCACTGTCGGCGGTGTCTCCATCAACGCCAACGGCGTCACCTGTGACATCGACGAGCTCGCCACCTCCTGGGCAGCCGCCGAGGTCACGGGTGTCGTTGCCTTGCTGCGTGCGGCCTACCCCCGGGAGAGCGCCAAGCAGGCCGTCGCGCGGTTGGTGGCGACGGCGGAGGGCTCCCACACGGTGAGGAACCCGTGGACGGGGGCCGGCGTGGTGCAGGCCCACGACGCCTTGACGCGATCGCTCTCCCCGGGCAGGAGCGGCCGGATCGAGCGTCCGCTCCTGCAGAACCGTGGCGAAGCCACTGCCCCGCTCCCGCCGAAGCGGCTCGATCTGTTCGGCTCCTCGAGGGCGCTGCTGCTGTGGTGCGGCTTGGGCGGAGGCGCCCTGATGGCGCTCGCCTTCATGGTGCGTCCCCTGATCCGACGGTGAACGAACACTGAGGTGCACGCCGTGTCCGCCACCCCAAGGGGTCTAGACCACCTCGCGGACCCTCCGTAGCGTCCCAGAGATGTGGGGCCGGCACCTGCCAGCTCCTCGGGGAGATTCCTGGGAGGGAACATGCGAGAGATCACGTCACTCATGCGACGCGCCCTGGTGGCCGGAGTGCTGGCACTGGCCATGGCTGTCGGCCTGGCCTCGGTGGGCATCGGCAGCGCCACGGCGGCGGACGACGGCGGCAAGGTCGTCGGCAAGTCCGACGTCGGCACGATCACCAGCAAGGTCGTGGGCAAGACTTCCACCGGCGACGCGGTCAGCGGTTCGTTCACGCCGATCAAGGTCGTCGAGCGCGACGGCGCGCTCTACATGAAGGGCTTCCTCCAGGGAGTCATCGCGGACGCCGGACCGGACACGAAGTTCTCGGGCCTCCAGACGCTGCCGATCAAGAAGATCAACGGCCAGGCACCGACGGCCGCGCGCGTTGCTGCTGGAGCCGCTGCGTGCGACATCCTCAACCTGGTCCTCGGCCCGCTGGACCTCAACATCCTGGGTCTCCAGATCAGCCTGAACCGCGTCGTACTCGACGTCGTCGCGGTGGCGGGTGCCGGCAACCTGCTCGGCAACCTGCTGTGCGCCGTCGCCGGTCTGCTCGACGGTGGTCTGCTCGGCAACCTGCTCGGTCAGCTGCGTGGCCTGCTCAACCAGATCCTGGCTGCGCTGAATCTCGGCCTCTGATCCACCACGTGCAACAGGCCGGACCCGACGGGTCCGGCCTGTTGTCACACCTGCTGATCAGCTGGCTGGCGGAGGATAGGGGATTCGAACCCCTGAGGGCTTTCACACCCAACCCGCTTTCCAAGCGAGCGCCATAGGCCACTAGGCGAATCCTCCGCCGAGGAGCGTACCGGTCGGGTGCGGGAGGGTGAAATCGCGTCCCGATCTCTTGCCTGCCGCGAGGCGGGGAGCCCGGTTGGGCCTGGTCGGCGCCCTGACCTAGACTCATCGCAACCCCCCACGTGGCGGCATCTTGCTGAATCCCCCAGGGCCGGAAGGCAGCAAGGGCAGGCGAGCTCTGTCGGGTACGTGGGGGGCCTTTTCATGCCCTGTCCGCCTCGATGCGGGCGTGCTGGCGACGGGGCCGTGGGCGCCCGGTGGTCGTCGTCGGTGGCGGTGCGTAGGGTTCGGGTCGTGGAGTCACCGCTCGCGTTGTATCGCCGCTACCGGCCCGAGACGTTTGCCGAGGTCATCGGTCAGGATCACGTCACGGAGCCGCTGCGCAACGCCCTGGCGAACGACCGGGTCAACCACGCCTACCTCTTCTCCGGGCCACGCGGATGCGGCAAGACGACGTCCGCCCGGATCCTGGCCCGCGCGCTCAACTGCGCCCAGGCACCGATCGCCGACCCGTGTGGGGAGTGCGACAGCTGTCGCGAGCTGGCTCGTCGTGGTGGCGGATCGATCGACGTGATCGAGATCGACGCCGCCTCGCACGGAGGCGTCGACGATGCCCGCGACCTGCGCGAGAAGGCGTTCTTCTCTCCGGTGCGCGACCGTTTCAAGATCTACATCATCGATGAGGCCCACATGGTCTCCAACCAGGGCTTCAACGCGCTCCTCAAGCTGGTCGAGGAGCCGCCGCCCCACCTGCGGTTCATCTTCGCCACCACCGAGCCGGAGAAGGTCCTGCCCACGATCCGCTCGCGGACCCACCACTACCCCTTCCGCCTGATCCCGCCTCGTCAGCTCTCCGACTACCTCCACCACCTCTGCGTGGAGGAAGGTGTGGGCATCGAGCCTGCCGCCCTTCCGCTGGTGGTCCGCGCCGGAGGTGGGTCGGCCCGCGACGCCCTGTCGGTCCTCGACCAGCTGATGGGTGGAGCCGGCGCTGACGGCGTCACCCATGAGCTCGCCGGGGCCTTGCTGGGATACACGCCGGAGACGCTGCTCGACGAGGTCGTCGACGCGTTCGCGGCGGTCGACGGGGCAACGGTGTTCGGCGTGGTCGACAAGGTCGTCGAGACCGGGCGAGACCCTCGCCGGTTCACCGAGGACCTGCTGCGTCGGCTGCGCGACCTGGTCATCGTCGCGGCAGTCCCCGAGGCCGCGGCGACCGGACTGCTCGACGTCCCCCAGGACGCGGGTGAGCGACTGGTCGCCCAGGCTGCCCGGTTCGGATCCGTCGAGCTCAGCCGTGCCGCCGACATCGTCGCGGCCGGCCTGACCGAGATGCGAGGTGCGACCGCGCCGCGGCTGTTGCTCGAGCTGATCTGTGCGCGGGTGCTGCTGCCCGGCGCAGACGACACCAGCGACGGGGTGATGGCGCGCCTCGATCGGATCGAGCGTCGCCTCGACGTGTCCGGTGCGGTGAGCACGACATCTGACCGACCGCGCCCCAGTCCCGCCGCCGCTCCTGCGCCCGCCACCACGCCCAGCCTTGCGCCCGCCCCCGCGCCGGCGCCGGCTGCCGCACCGGCTCCGCCTTCTTCGCCATCAGCGCCGGTCGACCAAGGCGGTCACCAACCGATGTTCGCGCCACCGCGCTTCGACGAGGAGCCACCGGAGGAGCCCGTCGAGCCGGCGCCAGCGATGATGCTCGGCGAGCACGCCGTCGAGGCAGCCCCGGCCGTGCCGGAGCCGACGCCCGCGGCCCAGGACACCGGGCCGGCCGGTAGCAGCCTCAGTCTCGTCGACGTCCGCCGGCTGTGGCCCGACATCGTGGACGCAACGAAGGTCCGGCGTCGAGTCACCTGGATCCATCTCACCCAGAACGCCCAGGTCATCGCGGTGGATGCCACGACCCTCACCCTCGGCTTCACCAACGCCGGGGCCCGGGAGTCGTTCCTGGCGGGCGGTTCGGACGAGATCCTCCGTCAGGCGGCCATCGACGTCGTAGGTGCCGAGTGGCGGATCGAGGCGATCATCGACCCCAGCGCCCAGCCCGATGCCGGTCGACCTGTGGTGGTGCAGGCGTCCACCGACCCAGTGGCTCACACCCGGTCGGCCGCGCCTGCGGACGAGACCAGCGGCCCGCCCACCTGGGCCCAGGAGGGGACAGCCGCAGCGACGACTCCCGACTCACCGCCTGCCTGGGCGGCCCCGCAGGCGGATCGGACCGACTCCGGATCGTCGTCCACGGTGCAGACAGCAACGCCGAGCGGGTCTGCCGGGCCCAGCGCTGCGCGAGAAGCGCTGAGTCGCTCACGCGAGCCGGCGGCCGACCCGGGAATCACCCTCGATCATCGTGCGTTGGCCGATGAGGCGGCCGACCCCGACGACCCCGCTGCCGACACGCAAGGCCTTGACAGCACCGCGCTGCTCCAGCAGGCCCTGGGTGCCAAGGTGGTCGAGGAGATCAAGCACACGTGAGGCCCGACCCGATGAGCCCGACCCGATGATCCAGGAGCTCCCATGACCCAGAACCCTTTCGACGCCCTCGGTGGCGGCGGTTTCGACATGAACGCTTTGCTGCAGCAGGCACAACAGATGCAGGAGCAGCTCCAGGACGCCCAGGAGAGGCTGCTCGAGCAGACGGTCTCCGGCACGGTCGCCGGAGGTGCGGTCACGGTCACGGTCAACGGTGTGGGCGAGATCCAGTCGGTGGACATCACCGCGGGCCAGTTCGACGGCTCCGACTCCGACGACCTCTCCGACCTGGGCGACATGATCGTCGCGGCCTACCGCGACGCGAAGTCCAAGGCTGAAGCACTTGCCAACGAGGCCATGGGACCGCTCGCAGGTGGGCTCGAAGGGCTTGGCGGCCTCGGCGGTCCCGGCCCCGAGGGCGGACCGCCCAGCGGTCAGCTCGGCTTCTAGGCCTTTCGTTGTACGAAGGCATCGTCCAGGACCTGATCGACGAGCTGGGTCGACTCCCCGGCGTCGGTCCCAAGAGCGCGCAGCGGATCGCCTTCCACCTGTTGCAGGCCGAGACCGTCGACGTACGCCGTCTTGCCGACGTCCTGATCGAGGTCAAGGACAAGGTGAAGTTCTGCTCCATCTGCTTCAACGTCTCGCAGGAGGAGCAGTGCCGGATCTGCCGTGACCCGCGTCGTGAGCCGGCAGTGCTGTGCGTGGTCGAGGAATACAAGGACGTCATCGCCATCGAGCGCACCCGCGAGTTCCGAGGGCGCTACCACGTGCTTGGGGGCGCCATCTCGCCGATCGACGGCATCGGCCCCGAGCAGCTGCGCATCCGCGAGCTGATGATCAGGCTGGCAGACGGGGCGGTGACCGAGGTCATCCTGGCGACCGACCCCAACCTCGAAGGTGAGGCCACCGCGACCTACCTCACGCGCATGCTGCGGCCGATGGGGTTGCGCGTGACCCGCTTGGCGAGTGGACTGCCGGTGGGCGGCGATCTCGAGTACGCCGACGAAGTGACCCTTGGACGTGCGTTCGCAGGAAGGCGATCAGCTGATGACTGACCCGGGCAAGCAGCCCCACACGGCGGCGGAGCACGAAGAGTTCGCCGCACAGATCGCCGACCAGATCGAGAGCTTCCTGCTGGCGTTGCGAGCGATCGCGCGCGAGGGCAACGGGGCCCGGGCGGTGTCCCTCCTGCTGCTGGAGATCAGCCAGGTCCTGCTGGCGGGCGCGCGGCTGGGTGCCCAGCTCGACTTCGAGCCGCGGGAGGAATACCAGCCCGACGTCGGCCCGGAGGCCGACATCGACGACATGCGGCTGCGCCTCGCCGAGATGCTCGACAGCGTCGACACCTACAGCTTCGTCTTCGACCCCTATCTCCCCGACATGGTGCAGAGCAAGCTCTCCGACGACCTGACCTCCATCGCGACCGACCTCGACAACGGCCTGCGTCACTACCGCCTCGGCAACGTCGAGGAGGCCCTGTGGTGGTGGCAGTTCTCCTACGTCAACAACGGGGGCAACCTGGCGGGCGCGGCGCTCAACGCGCTGCTGACGGTGGTGGCGCACGACCGCTTCGACACCGACTTCGAGGAGACGGTCGAGGCGCTCACCGTCGCCCATGAGATGTTGGACGAGCCGGTCGATCCGCCCCGGTAGAATCGCCGGGTCAGAACGTCCTGACCCAGCAGTCGTCTACCGAGATCGTCGAGGACCAAACCGTGGGCATTGTCGTGCAGAAGTACGGCGGCTCCTCGCTCGCCGACGCCGACGCCATCAAGCGGGTCGCGCGCCGGATCGTGGAGAACAAGAAGGCCGGCCATGACGTCGTCGTGGCCGTCTCGGCGATGGGTGACTCCACCGACGAGCTGCTCGACCTC
>NZ_JAOPXV010000185.1 GCF_025964975.1 Nocardioides sp. | reverse complement strand
AGGTCCTTCGACGACCGGGCCAGCGTGGCGGCCAGCGCGAGGTCGCGCGAGTCGTCGCCGGTACGACGGATGGTGCCGGCCAGCACGCGTGAGGTGACCAGGCCGCGCTCGCGACGGACCAACATCTCGGGGGTGGCGCCGAAGAGCCCGTCGACGTGGAAGGTCCAGCACATCGAGTAGTCACGGGCGAGCTCTTGCAGCGGCCAGCGCACGTCGACGGGGGCCTCGCAGGTGGCGACGAGGTCTCGAGCGAGCACGACCTTCTCCAGGTCGCCGGCGTTGATGCGCGCGACGGCGTCGGCCACGACCGACATCCACGCCTCGCTGTTGAGGGCGCCGTCGGCGAAGCTCAGGCCGACGGGTGCCACCGGCTGCTCGACCGGGGTCACCTCGGTCAGGTCGACTCCGACGGTCGTCAGCCAGGCGCGATCACCCCGCCGACCGACGACGACCTGTGGGACCACCAGCACCGAGTGGCCCGGGTCGTCGGCGAAGCCGAAGGATCCGAAGGCCACCAGGCCCGTGCCCGGCTCGTTGACCTGGTCGTCGACCTCGGCCCGCCCGGTGACCTCCGACCACCACTTGTCAGCGTCGCGGAAGCGGGCTGTACCCGTCGTCCTGAGCTCGGCGGCGACGCCCCAGCCGACCAGGCCCTGGCCCCGGCGCAGCCAGGTGACGGGGGCGTCGCCCGGCAGGAGATCGAGGAGGGAGTCGACCTCGTCGAGGTCAACGGAGACGGTGCGGACGGCCAGAGGCTCGCTTGAGGTCGCGCTGGTCGTCACGACCATGGAGCCTACGCGGGCCCCGGTGCCGCTGGTCACGACCGGTAGACGATGACCTTGTCGCCGAGACGCACCCGGTCGAAGAGCCAGCGGACGCCGTTGTAGTCGCGCACGTTGACGCACCCGTGCGAGGCGCCGTTGTAGCCCGTGGCCGCGAAGTCGGGGGAGTAGTGCACGGCCTGGCCGCCGGAGAAGAACATCGCGAACGGCATCGAGGTGTTGTAGAGGCTCGAGACGTGGTCGCGGGACTTGCGGAACACCGAGAACGCGCCCTCACGGGTCGGCAGCTCGTCGGAGCCGAACCGCACGTCGAAGCGGGTCTTCACGACGCCGTCGACCACCCAGCGGAGCGAGCGCGACGTCTTGTCCACGCACATGGCCCGACCCGTCATGCATCGCGGGTCGAGGGCGGGACCGGCCGGCTCGAGATTGAACAGCTCGGCCTTCGTGGGCTTGCGCGTCATCTGCGCCAGCCGCTCGAGGGTGCGCCGGTCCACCTCGCCGGTGACGGGGATCTTGCGCTTGGTCTGGAACCCGGTCACGGCGGCGAGGGTCTTCTCGTCATAGACGCCGGTGACGTCCCCGCCGTACCACTTGAGCTGCGCGAGCCGGGCCTGCACCCGACGGACGGGGAGCCCCTGGTCACCTGCCTTCAGGATGGCCGGACCCGGTGTGTAGATGTTGTGCAGTGCCTCCCTCGTCGGCTCGACGGTCTTGGCGAGGAGCTTGTCCCAGGTGGCGCGGTCGACGACGCCGCTGGTGGGTCGCTGCCGACGCGCCTGGAAGGTGCGGACGCCGTCGCGGGTCTCGGCGTCGAAGCGACTGGTGACGACCTCGGAGTGGAGGCCGAGCTGGTGCAGGCGGCTCTGCAGCTCCCGCACCCGCCAGCCGGTGTCGCCGAACTCCAGCCGGGTGAAGCCGGCGCGCTCGGACGTCGACCCTGCTGTCGCGTGAGCCGGCGTGGCGACCGAGAAGGCGCCGAGGGCCATCACGAGCGCGACGAGGAGGTGGACGAAACGAGGCGTACGCATGTCGACAATCGTAAGGACGCCCACCTACATCGCGAATTCATCGCCGCACTAGGCTCGCGGCCGTGGCCCGCGCGGAACTCGACAAGCAACCGACCGACGTCCGACGCATGTTCGACGCCGTCGCCAAGCGCTACGACATCACCAACGACGTGCTGTCCCTCGGGCAGGACCGGCGCTGGCGCCACGACGTGATCGAGGCGGTCGACCCGTCCCCGGGTGACGTGATCCTCGACCTCGCGGCTGGGACGGGCACGTCCAGCCAGCCCTTCGCCGACCGCGGGGCGACGGTGGTGCCGTGTGACTTCTCCCTCGGGATGCTCCAGGTCGGCAAGCGGGCGCGACCGGGACTGCCCTTCACCGCTGGCGACGCGACGCTGCTGCCGTTCGCGGACGACACCTTCGACGCGGTGACGATCTCGTTCGGGCTCCGCAACATCGTCGACCCCGAGCGCGGCTTGCGCGAGATGCGGCGGGTCACCCGGCCGGGCGGTCGACTGGTCGTCTGCGAGTTCAGCAGCCCGACCTGGACACCGTTCCGGACCGTCTACATGGAATACCTGATGAAGGCGCTGCCGGCGATCTCCCGAGCCGTCTCGTCCTCACCGGACGCCTACGTCTACCTCGCCGAGTCGATCCGCGCGTGGCCCGACCAGCAGGGCCTCGCGGCGCTCATCGGGTCCGCTGGCTGGACGACGCCCCAGTGGCGCAACCTCTCAGGCGGAGTCGTCGCGCTCCACCGGGCGACTGCCTGACGCTGCGGCCGCCAGTCGCCTGATCCTGTCCCAGTCCTTGTCCGCCAGGGCGTGCGTCGGTGTCAGCCACGAGCCGCCCACGCACCCGACGTTGGGAAGCGCCAGGTAGGACGCGGCCGTCGTCGCGGTGATCCCGCCGGTGGGGCAGAAGCGGGCAGCCGGGAGGGGCGAGGCGATCGACTTGAGGTACGCCGCACCGCCCGATGCCTCCGCGGGGAAGAACTTCATCTCGGTGTAGCCCGCCTCGAGCACCGACATGGCCTCGGAGACGGTGGCCGTGCCGGGGAGGAACCCGACGCCCGACCCGGCGAGGGCCGACAGCAGCGCCGGGGTGCAGCCGGGGGAGACGAGGAACTCCGCGCCGGCATCGATGGCCTGCTTGACCTGGCCGGGCGTCACGATGGTGCCGGCGCCGACCAGGATCTCCGGCACCTCGGCGGCGATCGCCGCGATGGCGTCGAGCGCCACGGGCGTACGCAGCGTGAGCTCGATCATCGGCAGCCCGCCATCGACGAGGGCGCGGGCCACTGGGACGGCATGCGCGAGATCCTCGATGACGACGACCGGCACGACGGGGACGATGGACAACAAGGACTCAGGCATGCTGGGCAACGGGGATCTCCTCCTGGGGAGCGGGCAGCGGACGGATGACGCTCGCGCCGTTCTCGGCCGTGCCGACGATGGCGCGGAAGCCGGAGAAGAGCTCGCGCCCGGTGCCGGCCCACTCGACGTCGTGGGGGGCGCGGCCGGTCATCTCGCGCTGGTCGAACTCGCCGTCCGGCACGTCGAGGTCCAGAGTGCCCAGCTCGGCGTCGACGGTGACCAGGTCGCCGTCACGCACGCGGGCGAGCGGACCACCGAGCGCGGCCTCGGGAGTCACGTGGATCGCGGCGGCGACCTTGCCGGACGCACCGGACATCCGTCCGTCGGTGACGATCGCGACCCGTTGGCCGCGATCCTGAAGCACGCCCAGCGCGGGCATCAGCTTGTGCAGCTCGGGCATGCCGTTGGCGGCCGGCCCCTGGTAGCGGATCACCGCGACCAGGTCACGTCCGTCGAGGCGCCCCTCGGCGAAGGCGGCCAGGAAGTCCGCCTGGTCGTCGAACACCGCGGCGGGCGCCGTGACGACCCGGTGCTCCGGCGCTACCGCCGACGTCTTCACCACGGCTCGACCCAGGCGCCCCGACAGCATGCGCAGGCCCCCGTCGGGTGCGAACGGGTCGTCGGCCGGGCGGAGGACCGTGAGGTCGAGCGATCGTTTGGGGCCTTCTTCCCAGGCGACCGAGCCGACGTCGAGCCGTGCCTCGGCGGTGTGGCGCCACAGTCCGCGGCCGGAGACCGTCAGCACGTCGTCGTGCAGGTAGCCGTGCTTCAGCAACGTGTGGACGAGGAACGGGGTCCCGCCCGCGGCGACGAAGTGGTTGATGTCGGCGCTGCCGTTCGGGTAGATCCGGGTGAGCAGCGGCACCGCGGCCGACAGGTCGGACAGGTCGTCCCAGGTCAGGGAGATGCCGGCCGCGGCAGCGATCGCGACCAGGTGCATCGTGTGGTTGGTGGACCCGCCGGTGGCGAGCAGCGCGACGCAGGCGTTGACGATCGCCTTCTCGTCGACGAGGTGCCCGACCGGTGTCGGCTCCCCGCCGGCGGCGGTGATCGCGACGGCTCGCTCGCCCGCGGCACGGTCCAGCGCGGCACGCAAGGGCGTGCCGGGGTTGGCGAAGGTGGCGTCGGGCAGGTGGAGGCCCATCACCTCCATCAGCATCTGGTTGCTGTTGGCGGTGCCGTAGAACGTGCAGGTCCCCTTCGAGTGGTAGGACGCGGACTCGGCCTCGAGCAGCTCCTCCCGGCCGACCTTGCCCTCGGCGTACAGCTGGCGCACGCGCGCCTTCTCGCCGTTCGGGAGGCCCGACGTCATGGGGCCCGCGGGCACGAACACGGTGGGCAGGTGGCCGAAGGACAACGCTCCGATCAGCATCCCCGGGACGATCTTGTCGCAGACGCCCAGCATCATCGCGGCGTCGAACATGTCGTGCGAGAGCGCGATCGCGGTGGACATGGCGATCAGGTCGCGGCTGAAGAGCGAGAGCTCCATGCCGGCGCGGCCCTGGGTGATCCCGTCGCACATGGCGGGCACACCACCGGCGAACTGCGCCAGCCCGCCGGCGTGGAGGATCGACTTCTTCAGCACCTCCGGGACGTCGCGGAACGGCTGGTGGGCCGAGAGCATGTCGTTGTACGCCGACACGATCGCCACGTTGGGCTTGCGGCCCGATCGCAGCCCGGCCCTGACCGGCTCCTCCGAGGCCGCGAAACCGTGGGCGAGGTTGGCGCACGCCAGCTTGCCGCGGGCTGGGCCCTTGTCGGTCGCTGCGGCGACGCGCGCGAGATAGGCAGCCCGGGTGCCGCGGCTGCGCTGCGTGATCCGCGCCGTCACTTCGGCGACACCTGCGTTGATGGTCATTCGGTCTCCTGCCAGGATCGGCCGTCGCGCTCGAGGAGCGTGACGGCGGCAACGGGTCCGTTGGTTCCGGCGGGGTAGCGCCGCGGACGGTGGGTGGGGCGGGCCCAGTGGTCGAGGATCGGTGCGACCCACGCCCAGGCCGCCTCCACCTCGTCACGCCGCATGAACAACGTGGTGTTGCCGCGGACGACGTCCATGAGCAGTCGCTCGTACGCATCGGGCGAGCGACCGCCGAACGCGGCGGCGTAGCTCAGGTCGAGGGACACCGGACGCAGCCGGATCCCGCCGGGGCCGGGCTCCTTGGCGGTCATGTGCAGCCGCATGCCGTCGTCGGGCTGCACGCGGATGTGCAGCCGGTTGGGCTCGGTGGGGCCCTCGCTGTGCGGGAACATCGCGTGCGGGGGCTCCTTGAAGACCACGACGATCTCCGAGACCCGCTCCGACATCCGCTTGCCGGTCCGCAGGTAGAACGGCACCCCCGCCCAGCGCCAGTTCTCCACCTCGGTCTTGAGGGCGACGAAGGTCTCGGTCTGGCTCTCGTGGCCGACCTCCTCGGCGTACGAAGGGACGGCCGCGCCGGTGCACAGGCCGGCTGCGTACTGCCCGGCGACGGCATCGCGCTCGAGCAGCTCGGGGGTCATCGGTCGCAGGGCCTGGAGGACCTTGAGCTTCTCGTCGCGGACGGTCTCGCGGTCGACGTACGTGGGCGGTTCCATCGCGACGAGGCACAACAGCTGGAGGAGGTGGTTCTGCACCATGTCGCGCAGGGCGCCGGAGCGGTCGTAGTAGGAGCCGCGGTCGCCCACCCCGAGCGACTCCGAGACGGTGATCTGCACGTGGTCGACCCAGTGGCTGTTCCGCAGCGGCTCGAGGAAGGTGTTGGCGAAGCGCGTGACCAGGAGGTTCTGGACGCTCTCCTTGCCGAGGTAGTGGTCGATGCGGAAGATGTGCGACTCGTCGAAGACCCGGCCGACGGCCTCGTTGATCGTCTCGGCGGTCGCGAGGTCGGTGCCGATGGGCTTCTCGAGGACGACCCGGGAGCGGTCGGTGGCCAGGCCGTGCTGGTCGAGATGCTCGCAGATGGGGCCGAACAGGGCCGGCGCCACCGCGAGGTAGAAGACCCGGATGACCTCGTCGCCGGCGGCGCCGTCCTTCAGCCGGTCGTGGAGGCCGTGCCAGGCCGTGACGTCCTCGACGTCCAGGGTGACGTGGAGCAGTCGTCCGAGCAGGCGCTCGACGATCGTCGGGTCCAGCTCCTCGGCGGCGACGTGCTCGACCAGCGCGTCGTTGACCAGGGCGCGGTAGCCGTCGTCGTCGACCTCGGCGCGCGAGACGCCGATGATCCGGAACCCGTCCGGCAGCTGGCCGTCGCGGTCACGCAGGTAGAGGGCCGGCAACAGCTTGCGCAGGGCGAGGTCACCGGTGCCGCCGAAGACGGTGAAGTCGCACAGTTCGACCAAGGGTCCGTTCATGTGGCCTCACGGTACGGACCATTAAGGACCATTACAACCAAACTTAGGTATTTGTGGAACGGAAGTGGGAGATGCTTGAATGCCCGGCATCATGACCGCCGAGTCCCCGACCGACCCCGTGCCCGCTCCGCCGCCCGGTGCGACCGCCGGCGACCTACTGGCCCTCATCCGCTCCGGGGGTGCGACCACTCGCGGCGAGCTCGGGCGGGTCACCGGCCTGTCCCGCACCGCCGTCAATGCCCGCCTCCTGGCGCTGGCTGCCGCGGGTCTCGTCCTGGAGGGCGACGAGGAGTCCGCGACCGGAGGTCGACCTGCCTCGACGCTCGTGCTCAACCGCGACGCCGGGCTGGTGCTCGCCGTGGCGATCGGCCGCAGTCGCTCCCAGCTGTCCGTGTGCTCACTGGACGGGACCGAGCTGGCCCAGGCCAGCCACGACCAGGAGATCGGTGTCGGGCCGGACGTGCTCATGCCTGTCGTCGCAGGTCACCTGGCCCGGATGCTGGCCGAGCTCGATCGCTCCGGCGAGGAGGTGATCGGTGTCGGCCTCTCCCTGCCGGGCACGGTCGACCGTCGGCGGGTCGTGAGTGTCGACTCGCCCGCCCTCGCAGGGTGGGACGGCATCGCGCTGGCGCCGTACCTCCGCGAGGTCACCGGCGCCCCGCTGGTGATCGACAACGACTGCAACGTGATGGCGCTCTCCGAGCGGGACGGTCACCTGTGCGACCACGACGACGTGCTGGTCCTCAAGGCCTCCACCGGGCTCGGGATCGGGATCATCGCCGGCGGCCGCCTCATCCAGGGCCATCTCGGAGCGGCTGGCGAGATCGGCCACGTCAAGGTCGCCCCGGCCGAGGGGTTGCTGTGCCGCTGCGGCGACATCGGCTGCCTCGAGGCCGTCGCCGGGGGGTGGGCACTCGTCGAGCGCCTGCGAGCCCAGGGCCAGGAGGTCGACCACGTCCGCGACCTCGTCGCCCAGGCGGTGCACGGCAACGGCTCCGCGAGGTCGGTGGTTCGCGAGTCGGGGCGGCGCGTCGGGGACGCACTCGCGGCCACGGTCACCGTCCTCAACCCCAGCGCCGTCGTCGTCGGCGGCGACATGGCCGGGGCGTTCGACACCTTCGCGGCGGGGCTGCGCGACACCCTGTTCCCGGCCACGACTGCGCTGGCCGGCCGCAACCTCCAGGTGCTGCCGTCGACGTACGGCGAACGCGCTGGTCTCGTCGGGTGCGTGCGCCTGGCCCTGGAGGCCGTGCTCTCACCGCGTGCCGTGGACGCCGCGTTGGCGAGGCGGCGATGAGCACGTTGACCGTGGGCTCGGCCCCGGGACCGGTCGTCGAGGTGCTCACCCTGGGTGCCGCGGCACAGCGGCTCGACGTCACCGGCGGCGACGGGGTGCGCCGCAACGTCGTCCTCGGACACCGCAGCGCGGACGAGCGGCTGGCCAGCCCCGACCACATCGGCGGCACGATCGGGCGCTATGCCAACCGGATCGCCGCGGGCCGGTTCCCCCTGGACGGTCGCGAGATCGTCGTCGGGACGCACGACCGCGGCAACAGCCTGCACGGCGGACCGGACGGCTTCCACCGCCGGGTCTGGGACGTCCTTGCGCACGACCGCGACGAGGTGGTGCTCGGCCTCGTGAGCCCGGACGGCGATCAGGGGTTCCCCGGCACGGTCCGCGCCCAGGTGACCTACCGCGTCGACGGGGACTCCGTCCGCGTCGTGATGGAGGCGACGACCGATGCGACGACGGTCGTCAACCTGACCAACCACGCCTACTTCAACCTCGACGGTGAGGGCGCCGGCACGATCGACGACCACCTCCTGACCGTGCCGGCCGACGACTACACGCCGGTCGACTCCACGGGCATCCCTCTCGGCCGCCACGCCACGGTCGCGGGGACGCCGTTCGACCTGCGCACCGGCGGCCGCATCGGGGACGCCGGTGGCATCGACCACAACTACGTGGTGCGAGGGGACGGCCTGCGCGTCGCCGCCGTCCTGGAGTCGCCTCGCACGGGCACGCGGCTCGAGGTGCACACCGACCAGCCGGGGCTGCAGGTCTACACCGGCAACTACTTGGACGGCACCCACCTCGGTCCGGGCGGACGCCGCTACCACCGCGGAGCCGGCATCGCCCTGGAGCCGCAGCTCTTCCCCGACTCACCCAACCGACCCGAATGGCCCTCGGCGGTCCTCCGTGCTGGCGAGCGTTATCGCAGCGAGCTCGTGTGGCGATTCGGACCGGCCCGGTAGACATGACTTCCATGGAACAGCGAACGCTTCGACGCATCGACCGCCCCGTCTCCGTGGTGGGTCTCGGCACCTGGCAGCTCGGCGCCGACTGGGGCGAGGTCAGCGAGGCCGACGCGCTGGCGGTGCTGGAGACCTCGGCCGAAGCCGGGGTGACGTTCTACGACACCGCCGACGTCTACGGCGACGGCCGCAGCGAGCGCATCCTCGGCCACTTCGTGGCGGACCATCGCGACGCAGGCTTCATGGTCGCGACCAAGATGGGCCGCCGCGCCGAGCAGGACCCGTCCAACTACGTCGAGGCCAACTTCCGCGCGTGGATCGACCGGTCGCGCACGAACCTCGGCACCGACCGGCTCGACCTGGTCCAGCTGCACTGCCCGCCGAGCGAGGTGATCGACGACGACCGCACGTACGACGTGCTCGACCGGCTCGTCGAGGACGGGTTGATTGCGGCGTACGGCGTCAGCGTGGAGACCACCGCACAGGCGCTCAGCGCGATCAGCCGACCGCACGTCGCCAGCGTGCAGATCATCCTCAACGCCTTCCGGATGAAGCCCCTCGACGAGGTGCTGCCCGCCGCTTCCGCTGCGGGCGTGGGCATCATCGCGCGCGTCCCACTCGCGTCGGGCCTGCTGTCCGGCAAGTACCACCTCGACACGACGTTCGCCGACGACGACCACCGGACCTACAACCGCGACGGCAGCGCCTTCGACGTGGGCGAGACCTTCTCCGGGGTCGACTACGCCACCGGCATCGAGGCGGCGCGGGAGTTCTCGGCGCTGGTCGCCGATGCCGGGCTCGACCTCACCCCGGCGCAGGCCGCCATCGCCTGGGTCGCACACCAGCCGGGCGTCTCCACGGTGATCCCGGGAGCCCGCAATGTCGCGCAGGCGCAGGCGAATGCGGCGGCCGGTGCCGTCGCCGAGCTGCCGGACTCGTTCCTCGAGGGCGCCGCCGACCTCTACGACCGTCGGATCCGCGCCCAGGTGCACGGGCGCTGGTAGGCGGAGCTTCCGCTAGCCGATCTTGCGACGAGCCACCGGATAGTCGATCCCGAAGTGGTCGGCGATCAGCTCGATGGTCTCGCAACCCCACGTAAGTCGTCGGGCCACCAGGTCACCGGAGGAACCGCCGTCACAGGTGCCGGTCCCGGTCCCGCAATCGCAGTGCAGCGCCAACAACGAGCGCGCCAGCCGGTCGTTGATCGAGTTCAGGGCACGCATCGCGTCCACCCCACGCGCCAGCGGTGGCTGTGCGTCCATCTCGTGCAAGACGTCCATGTGAAGCCCTCTCTTGGCTCCTGGTTCCTCCGGGTACCCCGTCACGCACGGACGCTACGGCGCATACCCGTCCCTCGTGCGGTTTTGCCGGAACCGCTGCGGTCCGAGGTATGAATGGGCATGCGCATCTTCTTCACCGGGGGCAGCGGAAAGGCCGGCAAGCACGTCGCGCCCTACCTCGCCGAGCAGGGTCACCAGGTGACCAACGCCGACCTCGTCCCGCTCGACCACCCCGGGGTTGCCGACCTCCGCGTCGACCTGACCGACGCGGGCGAGACCTACTCTGCGCTGGCAGGGGTCGCCACCTTCGACGAGCTGGACCTGCCGGCGAAGCCCACCTATGACGCCGTGGTGCACTTCGCCGCCGTGCCGGCCATCCTTCTCCGGCCGGACGCAGCGACGTACGCCGCCAACGTGCTGAGCACCTACAACGTGCTCGAGGCCGCGACGCGTCTGGGCGTGCGCAAGATCGTGTTCGCGTCTTCGGAGACGACGTACGGCGTCTGCTTCGCCCAGGGGGAGCGGCGACCGCTCTACGTGCCCGTCGACGAGGACCACCCGACGGTCCCCGAGGACTCCTACGCCATGTCCAAGGTCGCCAACGAGGTGACCGCTCGGTCGTTCCAGGCCCGCACCGGGGCAGACGTCTACGGGTTGCGGATCAACAACGTGATCGAGCCGCACGAGTACGCCGAGAGCTTCCCCGCCTTCCTCGCCGACCCGTCGCTGCGCCGCCGCAACCTCTTCGCCTACATCGACGTCCGCGATCTCGGCCAGATGGTGCAGCGCTGCCTGGAGGTGGACGGGCTGGGTTACGAGGTCTTCAACGTCGCCAACGCGGACATGTCGGTTGCTGCGACGACCCGGGACATCCAGGACCGCTTCTACGACGGGATCGACGTGCGTCGGGACATGGGCCGCAACGAGACCTTCTACGCCATCGACAAGGCGCGCGAGCTTGTGGGCTTTGCTCCCCAGCACTCCTGGCGCGACGCGCTGGCCGACCCTCGCTAGCTGCTGGCGAGGCCGTCGAGGGCCGCCATGTCCGTGTCGGACAACGTGAACCCAGCTACGTCTGCGTTGGACCTGATGCGGTCGGCGCGCGTGGACTTGGGGATGACGATGACCTCGTGGCGCAGGTGCCAGCGGATGATCACCTGCGCCGGCGTACGACCCAGACGGTTCGCGATCTCCACGATGGCCGGGTGCTCGAGGGTTCCGCCCCGTAGGGCGCTGTAGCCCTCGACCGCGATGCCACGAGAACGGTGCTCCGCCACGACCGACGCGTCGAAGAGCAACGGGCTCCACTCGATCTGGTTGACCGCGGGCGTCACCTCGGTCGCCGCAGTGATCTCGTCGATGAGCGTCGCGTCGAAGTTGCTCACCCCGATCTCTCGCACCAGTCCGGCCTCGCGCGCTCCGACGAACGCCTGCCACATGTCGGCGTTGACCGACCCGGCTCCCGGCCAGTGGATCAGCCAGAGGTCGACGTGATCGGTCGGCAGTAGGTCCAGGCTCTCCTGGAGGGTGTTGAGCTCGCGGCCTGCCCAGTCGGGTGGGCACTTGGTCGTCAGGAACACGTCTCCCCGCGGCACCCCGCTGTCGGCCATCGCCCTGCCGACCTCTGCTTCGTTGCCGTACACCGTCGCGGTGTCGAGGTGGCGGTAGCCGTTCTCGAGTGCGCTCGAGGTCGCACGCACCGCGTCGTCGCCCTGGAGCTGCCAGGCTCGGCACGCTCTACTCGGTCGACGAGATCGCTGCGATCGCCGACCACGTCCACGCCAAGGGCATGCGCCTCCATCTGGACGGCGCGCGGATCAGCAACGCCGCTGCCGCGCTGGGGCTGACGTTCGGCGAGTTCACCACCGAGGCGGGCGTCGACATCGTCAGCTTCGGCGGGACCAAGAACGGCCTCCTGTACGGCGAGGCGATCGTCGTCCTCGACCCGTCCGCATCGGACGGTCTGCTGTTCCTGCGCAAGCTCAACACGCAGCTCGCCTCGAAGATGCGCTTCGTGTCCGCTCAACTCATCGCGCTGCTCACCGATGATCTCTACCTACGCTCGGCCACCCACGCCAACGCGATGGCGGCTCGCCTCCGCGGCACCCTCGAGGCGCGTGACCTGCCCGGACTGGAGTTCACGCAGGCAACCCAGGGCAACGCCGTGTTCGCGGCTCTGCCGCCCGGTGTCGCCGACTCGCTGCGCGAACGCTTCCGCTTCTACGACTGGAACGCGGCCAACCGTGAGGTGCGGTGGCTGACCGCCTTCGACACCACGGAAGAGGACGTCGACGAGTTCTCGGAGGCCATCGCCGCCGCCCTCACCGAGCCGTCGGCAAGGCCTTGCGAAGGGCGCGTTTCGAGGTCTTCGCGCCCGACTTCGCAGCTGAGGCGATTCCTTGAGTGAGCAGCGTCAACCCAGCACCGACCAGCCACACGTCCTTGGCAACTCCGATGCCCTCCTGGCTGGGGCGGATCCCGTCGTCCAACGTCATGGAGGGGGTCTTCAGGTACATGCCGACCAGGCTGGCACCGAAACCCGTCAATGCGGCGCCGGCCACGGTGGCGGGGACCATGGGCGCCAGGAGGGCGGTGCCTACGCCGATCTCACTGAAGGCAAGCAGCCTTGCAAACCTTTTCGCCTCCATGTCCTTGAAGACGGCCGGATAGGTGGAGGCTGCGGCACCATGGAGGAACTGGGCCGTGCCTTCGTCGGCGCCCAGCTTGCTGATGCCTGAATTGACGATGAACGCGCCGGTGGCGACGCGAAGCGGGATGTGGGTGAGGGACACGATCTCTCCTGCGTGGGATTGAAGGACCAGTGGTCTCCTGGTGGTACCCACGTGCTGGGTCATCCATCCGGCCCGCGCGAACAGTCCTCGGGCATGGTCAGCCCTCGTGGCGCGGGGTAGCGTGCTGAAGGTGACGTTTGCGATGGACCCTGAGGTCGATGGTGAGCTGGGCCCCCGGGCGGAGGACGTTGCCCAGGAGGCCATCGACGCCACGGCAACGGCGTACACCGACAACGCCGAGATCGACGTCGACGAGCAACTGCGTATCCAGTTGTCCAGCCGGGGGATCAGGGCCGTCAACGAAGAGTGGCTTTCCGAGACCGCCCGCGAGATCCGCTCCGGGCACCACACCCGGGTGGCGGACCAGGATGCCGGCCCGGCGGGTCCTTAGGTCTCGCGCCACCCCGTGGCGGAGTCGTGGCCGTGCGCGGCCATGAGGCTGAGGCCGCCGTCGACTGTGAACGATGAGCCCGTGACGTACGCCGATCGCGGCGACGCCAGGAACGCGATGACCGAGGCGACCTCGTTGACGTGCCCGGGTCGGCCCAGCGGGTTGCCCGGCCGGTCCTGGTGGTAGGCCTCGGACTCGTCCTGTCCCGTCATCGGGGTCGAGATCTCGCCGGGTGCCACCGAGTTGGCCGTGATGCCGTGCTCGGCGAGCTCGAGCGCGAGGACCTTGGTCAGCATTCCGAGCCCGGCCTTCGCCGAGCAGTACGCCGCTGCGCCGAGACGTGGCAGGTGCTCGTGGACGCTCGTGACGTTGATGATCCGTCCTCCGCTGCCCTGCTGCACGAGCCGATGCCCGGCCCGCTGCGAGCACAGGAACGGGCCGTCCAGGTCGGTGGCCATCACGTGTCGCCACGTGTCGAGCGAGAGGTCCAGCACTCGGTCGGAGTGGCCGGTGCCGGCGACGTTGACCATCACCCCGAGCCCGCCGAGCTGGTCGGCAAGCCGATCGACCACGTGGCCGGCGTCGGGGGAGGAGGCGTCGAACGGCTCGACGAAGCACTGTTGCCCGCGCGACCGGACCTCGTCCGCAGTGGCCTGCACACCCTCGACGTCGTGGTGGCTCGTCAGCCCCACGTCGAACCCCTCCGTCGCCAGCAGCTTCGCCGTCGCCTGCCCGATGCCTGAGTCGCTGCCGGTCACGATCGCCAGCCGCGGATAGTTGTTGCCCATGTGTTGCCTCCCGAATGGTGTGTGCCAGTCGGGTACCCGATGCCTGCTGCCGGATGCGGCGGAAGGCCGTCGTGCTCGCCGGCCTCTCGCTCGCGCCCCGTGACTGGTGGCTTTGGTGTCGCGGGGTGACATCAAAGCCACACCTAGCTTCCAGCCGGTGCTGTCCCGGGCGACCGCGGTTGCAGATGGCGGTCGTTTGGTGCCACCACGTGGCAGCGAAGTACCGCTGTCCCATCACTCGAGTCGTGATGAGCTCCGGGCTGGCTACGCGAAGGCTCCATCGCCCCTCTTTCCGGCGACGATGCGGAAGTCGTTGCCGTCGGGGGCGGTCATCGAGGCTTCGTAGCGGCGCGCGCCGCCCCGGGATTCATCAGTCAGTGTTGCGCCCAATTGCTCCAGGCGTGACACCGCTGCGTGGACCGCGTCCGCTGTGGGGGCGGACAGGACGAATCGCAGACGGTCGCGTCCCTGTCGCGGCATCAACGGCGGTCCGTTCCACGTGATCACGAGCCGCCGGCCGGAGCCTGGATGGCGGTCTCCTCGTTCTCGTCCCACACCAAGGGCCATCCGAGGGCCTCGCTCCAGAAGTACCCCACCGCCTGGGTGCCGTCGCAGTTGATCCCGCCGATCACCCCCGTGTCAGCCAGGAAGGTGTTCCCTTGCTCGATCACGCAGAACTCGTTTCCTTCGGGAACCGAGAGGACCTCGTGCTCGTCTTCCGCGGTCTGTCCGATGTGGACCCGTCGGCCGCCGAGGGCAAGTGCCCGGGCGATCGTCTCGTCCATGGCCTCGGGTGTGGCGCTCGGGAGGTCGAGGTGGATCCGGTTTCGACCGACCTTCGGAGCCTCTGACGGGCGGACCAGGAGCCGGTAGGCCTGATCGTCCTCGGAAGCGACGTCGACACTGCCGTCCGCCTGGGCTTCGGCGCTCCACCCCAGGACGCCGGGCCAGAAGCGAGCGACGTCGACCGGGTCGCGGGCATCGAGCCCGAGCCCGTTTGAGCACACCTCTTCCATGGGCGTCAGGAGAACACCACGACGAGGATGCTGGACGCGACCGCGACGGGCGCGGCAAAGGGGCCGGTCGTTGAGACCCACTCCGGCAGCTTGCGGGCACCGACCAACGCGGCCGATGGCGGAGCGTCGAGGTCGCTGGCCGGCTGGGTGGCATGATCGGTCGCGCTCCTGCGCACGAGACGGCGCGCTGACGCGGAGCCCCAGATGACCTCGTCGACGGCTTCGTCGCAGCCGCATTCGGAGTCGCGCTGGGAGTCGACGGTGCCGGTGTTGTCGAAGATCATGTCGCGAACGAGGCGGAACAACACGAACAGCAGCCCCACGACGAACAGGCCGACCACGAAGTCGTACATGAGGATCTCCACCTGACTGACGCCGGAACGGGATTCATCGACCGTAAGCGCCAGAGCGGTCGTGGGCACCCGGTTCCGGAGATCCGCCCGGAGACGT
>NZ_JAOPXV010000180.1 GCF_025964975.1 Nocardioides sp. | reverse complement strand
GCGGTGGGCCGATGCCCCCAGCCGATGACGGGCAGGTCGGGGGACTCGGCCAGCCGTTCGCGGACGAGCTCCACCGCGTGCGCGCTCGACCTCGCCGGCGCCAGGTCGAGCCGTGCGGACGTCAGTGACCACTGGCCGAGGTGGACGTGCTGGTCCCACAGCCCCGGCATCAACCATCCGCCGTCGGCGCTCGGGTCGGCTGCGGGCCCGATCGCCCTCACGACGCCGTCGGTGAGCGTCACGTCGACCGGCCCGTCGGGTGCGGGGTCGGTGAGGGAGACGAGGTGCACTGCTTCGAACCGCATGCGCTCACGCTAGATGCGTAGCCATGGGCGGAGCTCGGCGCCTTCCCTCGGGGGGTGGGCAGGCCGACCGGTTCCCGCTATACAGAGGGAGACGGCGCTGCACGGCGTCGCACTTACGGCCCTCGCGGCCACGACGTGAATGGAGGACGACATGACTGACTCCCAGATCGAAGAACCGGCCGACGGCGGTGCCGAAGGCGGTGCTCCGGGCGGTGACGGCGGGGCAGACGGTGGCGCTGACGGTGGCGCTGACGGTGGCGCTGACGGCGGGGCCGATGGCGGCGCGGACGGCGGGGCCGACGGTGGCGCAGGCGGCGCAGGCGGCGCTGATGGTGGCGCTGACAGCGGTGCCGACAGCACTTCTTGATGCAGCAGGAGATCGTTGATGACGGCGGGCCCGGGGACGACCCCGGGCCCGCCGGCTCGACCCTCGGCGAGCGGCCGGCGCTGGCGCGCCTCGTCGGTGACGTGGGGTCGTTCGCGCAGGCGACGTGGGCTCGCGAGGCCACGTCGTACGCCGCAGCGGACCCTGCCGGCTTCGCCGACCTGCTCAGCGAGGACTCGGTCGATGAGCTGCTCGGCCGTCGGGGACTGCGCACGCCCTTCCTGCGCGTCGCCAAGGACGGCACCACCCTGGGCAACACGGCGTTCACGGCCCCAGGGGGCGTGGGAGCAGGCATCGCCGACCAGGTCAGCGACGATAAACTCGCAGCTCTCTTCGCGGGCGGCTCCACGCTCGTCCTGCAGGGACTCCACCGCACGTGGCCGCCCGTCATCGACTTCTGCCAGCAGCTCGCCACCGACCTGGGACACCCCGTCCAGGCCAACGCGTACGTCACGCCTCCCGACAACCAGGGCTTCGCGGACCACTACGACGTCCACGACGTCTTCGTCCTCCAGGTCAGCGGGCGCAAGAGGTGGTCGATCCACCCGCCGGTGCTGCCGTCGCCCCTGCGCGACCAGCCGTGGACCGACCGGCGCGACGAGGTCGCGTCGGCCGCCGAGCAGGCGCCGGTCATCGACGTCGTGCTGGAGCCGGGCGACGTCCTCTACCTCCCGCGCGGCTACCTGCACTCCGCCACGGCGTTGGGCGGTGTCACCGTCCACCTGACGCTGGGCGTCCACAGCTGGACGCGCTACTCCGTGGCCGAGCAGCTCGTCGCGATGGCCCTCGAGGTTCTCGCCGACGACCCCGACGCCCGGGCGTCGCTCGACCTCGGCACCACGCTGGCTCCCGAGCAGCTGGACGCAGAGCTCGTCGCTGCCAAGATCCGAGATGCTCTCGAGGAGCTCGACCCGGCGGAGGTCGCGGCCCGGCTGCGAGCCCAGCGCCGGGCTGCTCAGCGGGCGGAACCGATCGGGCCCCTCGCGCAGCACGCGTTGGCCACGGCGTTGACCGGGCCGACGGCCCTCAGGCTCCGCCAGCACCTCGATGCCGACCTCGACGCGACTGGCGCCGACCGTCTGCTGCGCACCCGGGCGGGGACCGTGCCGGTGGGAGACGTGCCGGAGGCGGTGCTCAAGCGCCTGCTGGCCGGCGCCGTGCTCCTCGCCGAGGAGCTCGGGACGACCACGGCACGCCGGCTGATCGAGGCTGGACTGGTCGTCGCCGGATGACCTTCCGCTGCTCCGACGGGGCCCTCGAGCGGGGTGATCCCATCGTCGGGACTGCCCCGCCACAACGAGACTGGCTGCTGGTCGAGCACCCCGGACCCTGGCCGGTGAACGCCCCCTTCGACACCGACCTGCCAACAGCACTCCTCCGGCGACTCGAGCATCCTCGGCTGCGGATCCTGCTCATCCGGCCACACGGCCGGGAGGCGGGCCGGCGCGAGTCCGTCGACCCGGCCCGCCGGCGCTGGTTCAGGTGTGTGGAAGGCGAGCTGCGGACCGGTCAGTGGGACCACCCCGACGACCTGCTCGCCACGTCGGAGCCCGGTGCCGGGGCGCCATACCCCGGACCGCTGGTGCTTGTGTGCACCCACGGCGTCCACGACGTCTGCTGCGCGATCAAGGGCCGGCCCGTCGCCGCAGCGCTCGCCCGGGAGTGGCGGGAAGGGACATTCGAGTGCAGCCACCTCGGCGGCGACCGGTTCGCGCCCAACGTGCTGCTGCTGCCCGACGGCGCCTGCTACGCGGGGATGTCACCCGAGCAGTCGGTGACCACGGTGGCCGCCCACCTGCAGGGTCGCGTCGACGTCGACCGGCTGCGCGGCGTGGTGGGCCTGCATCCCGCCGAGCAGGTGGCGCAGGCCGCAGTGCTGCGGCGGTGGGGTCCGGCTCCGGTCACCAGCGCGCTGCCGGCGCTGGTGGAGCAGACCGGCACCGTCGACGCGGGCACGTGGACCGTCGAGGTCGTCGGTACGGCGCCCCTGCCACGTGATGTCCGCGTGCTCGTGACGAGCAGCCGGCGAGCACAGGCGCAGCTGACCTGCCGGGCCCCCCGCGAGACGCAGGCGCTCCAGTGGGACGTGGTCTCGCTCAAGTCGGGATGACGCGACCGCTCAGGACAGGAAGCGCTCCAGGACGGGCCCCGCGGTCCGGGAGCCCGACTCCCCGGTCTCGACGAAGACGGCGACGGCGAGGTCGCCCTGCGTCGCGATCATCCAGGTGTGGGTGGGCAGCGAGCCGGACGCGTCGGGCGAGCCGTACTCCGCGGTGCCGGTCTTGGCTCCCACCTCGCCAGGCAGGTCAGCGAGGAACGAGGCCGACCCCTCGGTCACGACCGCCCGCATCAGCGCCCTGAGGTCGCCGGCCTCCGCAGGCGTCAACGGCGCCGCCGGGGCGGTCTGCGTCACCTCGTGGTCGGGCAGCAGCACGGGCAGCACGGCCCGACCCGCGGCCACCGAGGCCGCCACGGTCGCCATCGTCATCGGCGACGCCAGCACCTTGCCTTGGCCGATCAGGTCGGCCGCGGCCTCGGTCTCCCCCTCGGGGGCCGGCACCTGCCCGAAGTAGGCGGGGAACCCGAGGTCGTGATCGACGCCCGAGCCCAGAGCGGCAGCAGCTTCGGCCAGGTCGCCGTCGCGCAGCCGGTCGCGGGCGGTGATGAAGGCGGTGTTGCACGAGTTGGCGACGGCCTGGCGGAGCGTGATCGTGCCGAGCCCGGACGCGGGGTAGTCGTCGTAGTTCTTGAACGTCTTGCCGTCAACCACGGTGCTGGCCGGGCACTGCACGGGCCCCTCGGGCCGCAGACCGGTCCGGAGCAGCGCCAGCGACGAGACCACCTTGAAGGTCGAGCCCGGCGCGTACTGCCCGTACGTCGCGGTGTTGAGGCCCTTGCTCCCGGGTCCGCTGGCCGCGGCCAGGATGGCCCCGTCCGAGGGGCGGATCGCCACGACCGCGCTGGGGGGCCCGACCGAGGCGAGGGCGGACTCCGCCTTGGTCTGCAGGTCGATGTCCAGCGTCGTGCGCAGGTCTGCTCCGGCCACGGCGGGCACCTCGTGCACGGCGCGGTCGTTGTCCGCACCGGCCGCGATGACGGTCAGACCGGGGGTGCCGGCGAGCTGGTCGTCGTACCGTGCCTGGAGGCCCGACAGACCCACCACGTCGCCTGCCTCGACCTCACCGGCCGACTCCTCGATGAGCTCCGCAGTGGCTTCGCCGACGCTGCCGAGGATCGGGGCGGCGAACCCGCGCGACGGCGCAAGGTCCTGCTGGGTCGCGAGCGAGACGGCGCCCGGGATCTCGGCGTAGCGGGGCGGGACGAGCGTCGTCGCCTCCTCCGCGCGCAGCACGAGCGCCTGGACGAACGCCTTCTCCCCCGCCGCCTCGGCCTGTTCGGTGTACGCCGCAGCGTCGACCTTCAGCGCCTCGGCGATCGCCTGCGCGGAGATCGCGACCTGGCCGTCGGCCACCTGGTCGGCGGTCAGCTTGGTCTTGTCCAGCCCGAGAAGGACGACGTCCCGGGGCGCGACGATCGCCCGGTCCCCGGCCCCGGTGATCCGGCCCCGCTCGGCGCTCGTGCGCTGCAGGGCCAGCCGCTCCCCCTCGACCAGCGACGGCTCGACCAGCGACGGCGCCCAGGCCACCTGCCAGGTGTCCTCGACCCGCGTCAGGTCGGCGGAGGTGGCGTAGGTCCACGACTCACCGTCCAGGTCCCAGGTCCAGCTCACCTCCGCGCTCGCGGTGTCGTCTGCGACCTCGGCGTCGCCCACCTCCACGTCCGGCTCCACCTCGCCGAGCCCTTCCACAACGACTGTGTAGTCGTCGGTCGGGTCGGCGGAGGTGAAGGCGACAGCGCTGAGGTCCCCCGAGGTGAGTCCGTCCTGCAGTGCAGCGAGCGTCGCCCCCGGGCCTTCGTCGTCACCGAGGAGCTGACAACCGGTGAGCGCGAGCGGGGCCGCGAGGACAGTGGCGAGGACAGGGGCGAGGACAGGGGCAGCGAGCCGAGAACGCATGCGCTCACGCTAGTGGGAGACCGCAGGGCTAGATTGCCTCCCATGGGTTTGCGGGGACTCGTCGCAATCGTGGCGTTGCTGGCGGCGGGCATCGTCGGCGGCTTCGTTGCTGCCTCCTACCTCGCCGCGGATCCCGACTCCACTGGCATTCCCACCCCGGTGGCAGCGCCGAGCCCCAGCATCCCCGGCAATCCGACGGCAGCCCTGCAGGACGATCCGACCGAGCCTGCCCTACCGACGGACCTGGTGATGGAGGACGTCATGGTGGGGTCGGGGCGCAACGCCTTCGTCTTCCCGGCGCCCGTGGACTGGAGCCGGTTCGAGTCCGGCTCCAACGAGGTGAAGTACAAGATGTCCGGCTACCCGGGCAACACCTTCGTCCTCCGCGTGGAGCAGGTGAAGTCGCAGCACGAGGCGATCCCCGACATCGTCGAGGACACCCTCGCCGAGCTCGACCGAGACTTCGACGACTTCAAGCTGACGCGACGAACCTATGACTCGCTGGAGTTCAACTACCTCTACGAGGGCTACCGCCGGTTCGGCTTCCTCACCTGGATGGACGTCAGCGACTCCGACCAGGCAGAGGCGGAGATCGCGGTGACGGGCCGGGAGAAGGACCTCACCGGCATGAGCGAGCTCCTGGCGAAGGTCATCCGGGGCATCAGGACCAACTGACGCCCGTGACGTCCACCTCAGAGTCCGGACGTCTCGATGGACTCGATGACGTCGTAGGCGACGACGCGGTCAGCGGCGCGCACCTGCACCCACAGCAGCTGGTCGTCATTGACCTGCACGACCCGCTCGATGGTGATCCCACCGTCGGTGCACCCGGTGAACTCCACCGTGGTGGCCTGGTCTCCGAGGTACTGGTCGTCCCTGGCCCCGAGCTGGACCTCGCACTCGGGATGCCGCGGCAGGTTGGTCGGCAGCGAGTCACCGGGAAGCACCCCGATGAAGACGCCTTCTCCGGGTTCCTGGTTCTCGTTCCACCCCACGGCGTCCCCCGCCGAGACCGACGGCTCGTCGCCTGCCCCACCGGGTGGTCGCCAGGACTCGGCGTCGACCGCTCGCGTCCAGTCGTCGGGAACCGTGACCGAGATGCTGCCCGTCGAGCTCGAGATCGTGTGCTCGGTGTCGAGCAGGCGCTGGGCAGCGAAGCCCGTCCCGAGACCGACGAGGAGGGCCGCGGCCCCGACCGCCACCAGCATCCGCTTCGCTCGACGCGGCGTGAGGGTGAAGACGGGTCGTGGCGCCGGCTTGGTCAGGTCCTCATCCACCGGGATCCAGGTCGGCGACTCCTCGGCGTGGTCGACGAGGGCGCTGTTCAGGGCCTCGACGAAACTGGGCACATCGGGATATCTCCCGGCCCGGTCCTTCGAGAGGGCGGTCGCGAGCACCTTCTCCGCGTCGTCGGGCAGCCCGTTGTCCAGCGGAGGCAACGGACCGGGATCAGCGGCAGCGCTGAGCGACGCATGGTCGTACGGCGCCCGCCCGGCCAGCATCAGGTAGGCCAGCGCAGCAAGGGAGAACTGGTCGGCACGCCCATCGAGCGGCTCGCCCTGGGCCTGCTCAGGAGCGATGAAGGACGGGGTGCCGCCGATCATCGTCAGTCGCGACGACATGTCCATCGCCTTGCCGAGACCGAGGTCGCCGAGCATCGCGCTGACCTGCCGCGCCCCATCGACCTCGACGGTGCGGAACAGGACGTTGGCGGGCTTCACGTCGCGGTGCAGCACGCCACGCCGGTGGAGGGCGTGGAGCCCGGCGCCGATCTGCCCGATGACATGGAGCGCCTGCGGGACGGTCAGCGGCTCGACGTCCAGGCGGTCTGCGAGCGTGCCCTGGTCGGCATACGACATGACCAGGAACGGACGGGAGTCCTCCAGCTCGCCGGCGTCGTAGACCGACACCACGTGGGGCGACTCGACCTTGCGCAGGAAGCGGCCTTCCTCGACGAAGCGCTGGCGGACATGAAGGTCCTCGGTCCAGTTCTCGGCGAGCACCTTGATCGCGACGGGACAGTCCAGCTGCTCGTCGTAGGCCAGCCACACCGTCGCGAATGCGCCCGCCCCGATGCGACGCCGCACGGGGTAGCGACCAAGACGGGAGGGGACGGACACACCTGCATTATGTTGCAGGCGTGACTCCGGACGACATCGATGACTTCGCGCGGCGCGCCCGCGAGGGTGACCGTGCTGCGCTGGAGAGCCTTCTGGAGGCAGTTCGCCCCCGTGCGCTCAACGTCTGCCGCGGGGTCCTCCCCTACTCCGGCGACGCGGAGGACGCCTGTCAGGAGGCGCTGCTCAACGTCGCCACGAAGATCGGTTCGTGGAACGGCCGCGGCCGCTTCACCACGTGGATGCACGTCGTGGCGCTGAACAGCGCGCGCACGACCTACCGCAAGCTGAAGAACCAGGCCGTGCCCACCGACTTCGAGGGTGGCAAGCACGACCGACCCGATCCGCGCACCACCTCGGTCATCGCGGGCACCCGGCTGGACCTCCTCGACGCCATGGAGACGATCGAGAAGGAGCACCCGCAATACGTCGAGCCGCTGCTCCTCCGCGACGTCTACGGCATGGCCTACGAGGACATCGCGCAGCTCATCGACGTGCCCCTCGGGACGGTGAAGGCGCAGATCCACCACGGCCGGAAGCTCGCGCGACCCCTGCTCCGGGGCGAGTGATGATGACGCGACGGGGGATGAGGCGATGTGCGCTCGCCGTCGCAGCCGGCCTGCTCGCCGGGTGCTCGGCCGGCGGCTCCGGTTCCGACAAGGACGACGAGCGCGAGCCAGGATCTGCGTCCTCGTCCGAGGCCGCCCCCGCGCCCTCCACCCCCACCGACACCGGGGGCGAGTCCGCACCGGCTGGGACCCCGGCCCTGAACGAGCGGACCGAGCCCGACCTTCTGCTCGCCCTGAGCGCCCCCGTCGAGGACTCGGTCTATCCGGCGGTCGGCGGGCCCGACGTCGACGCCCTGCTCTACGACCTCGACCTGTCGTGGGACCCGACGAAACGGTCGCTGACCGGCACCTCCACCATCACCTTCCGCGCCGCTCGGGACGCGAAGAAGTTCGGTCTCGACTTCTCCCCGTTCCTGGAGGTCGAGAGCCTCACCCTCGACGGGCAGGAGGCGGCGTACACCCATCGCGGCAAGAACCTCGTCGTCACAGCGCCGATCGTCACCGACGACCGGCACGAGCTGGTGGTCTCCTACGCGGGCAAGCCTCGCCCGGTGCCGGCCCCCACCACGCGCAGGGACTTCTCCACCGTCGGCTTCACGGTCACCGACCGGGGCGAGGTGTGGACGATGCAGGAGCCGTACGGCGCCTACAGCTGGTACCCCGTGAACGACCAGCCGGCCGACAAGGCGCTCTACGACATCTCCGTCACTGTCCCTGAGCCGTGGACCGGCGTCGCCAACGGACGGTTCGTCGGCGACACGACCGAGGACGGCCGGCGCACGACGGAGTTCCAGCTCGACGAACCCGCGGCGTCCTACCTCGTCACCCTCGCGATCGGTGACTACGCGCACGCCGCCCAGACGTCGAAGAGCGGCGTGACCCTCGACTACTGGTATCCCCGTGGCCAGCCCCTCGTGGTCGACGCCATGCGGGCCGGGGGCGCTGCGATCGACTGGATCGAGTCCCGCCTCGGGCCCTACCCGTTCAGCTCGGCCGGCATCGTCGCGACCGACTCGCAGTCCGCGATGGAGACCCAGACGCTGGTCACGATCGGCAACAACGAGTACGTCCGGGAACCCGAGGTGATCGTGCACGAGCTCGTCCACCAGTGGTACGGCGACCAGGTCTCGCCGGCGGACTGGAGCGACGTGTGGCTCAACGAGGGCATGACGATGCTGATGCAGGGGCTGTGGGAGGCCGACCACGACGGCGCCAAGATCAGCGCGACCACCGACAGCTGGCGCGGCATCGACCAGCAGCTGCGCGACGAGTACGGCCCTCCGGGCGCCTACGACCCGACCCAGTTCGCCGGGTCGAACGTCTACTACTCGCCGGCCCTGATGTGGAACGAGCTGCGCCTCGAGCTCGGCGACGACCAGTTCTTCGCGATCGCCCGTTCGTGGCTGACGGCCAACGACAACAGGTCCGTGACCCGCGACGACATCTACGAGCACTGGGAGAAGGAGACCGGGCTCGAGCTGTCCGCCTTCTTCGACGCGTGGATCCTGGGGACGACCACGCCAGCGCCGGGCGTTTGAGGAATCCTTGGTCAGCGGACCCACGGCGGGCTGAGCCGAGTGCCGTCCGACATCACAGCCTCGAGGCCCGGGGTCGTGGTCACCCACGCCGTCGCTCCCTGCGGTCCGGCGTCCACGCAGAGCTCACTGCCTGCCGGGACCAGGACGACGTCTCCGGGACGGCGTCGGTCGGACGAATGACAGGCACGATGCCTTATATAGCCAAGTAACGTGTCTATATAGTCAAGCTTCTTGTCCATCGTCTCACGATGGACCCATGACGACGAACAACGACCCTGCCTTGGCCGCAGCGGTCCTCCGGGTCGCCAGCCAGCTCGTGGACGGCATCCAGCAGGGACTGGCGGCCAGGGGTTTCACCGATGTCCGCCCCGCCCATGGCTATGCGTTCGCCCGGCTGAGCGGGAGCCCGGCCACGGCATCCGAGCTCGCCGCCCATCTGGGGGTCACGAAGCAGGCGGCGGCCCAGCTGGCCGACCACCTGGTCGAGCGTGGCTACCTCCGTCGCAAGACCGACCCGGCAGATCGACGGTCCCGGCTGCTCGTGCTGACGCAGAAGGGCTGGGCCTGCACGGAGGCCGCCGACGCCGCCGCGGCAGACACCCTGCAGCGGTGGCGTGACCAGCTGACGCCCGCACAGTTCGAACACCTCCAGGAGGCGCTGCGGGTGATCGGCGTGCCCGGTCCGCTGCGTCCAGCCTGGTAGGGAGGGGTGACGCACGTTCCGCCCAGAGTGAACCCCCCCTTGCCCCGGGCGCGCGGGCAAGGTGAGGTGGCGCCATGCAACTTCTCGTCCTCGGCGGCACCAGGTTCCTCTCCCGCACTGTGGCGGAGCAGGCGGTCCAGCGCGGCTGGGACGTCACCTGCGCCTGCCGCGGCTCGTCCCCGGTGCCTGCCGGCGCGACCCACCTCCCGTGGGACCGCACCGAGGACGCCCCGGCCGAGCTGAGGGAGGGCACGTGGGACGCGGTCGTCGACGTCGCGCGGCTGCCCTCGCACGTGCGCCGCGCAGTCGAAGCCGTCACGGAGGCCCACTGGGTCTTCGTCTCGACGATCAACGTCTACGCCGACAACGGCTCGTCGGCGATGGGGCCACTCGTCGAACCGGTCACCGCCGACGTCGACCTGACGGAGGACCCGGAGGCCTACGGACCGATGAAGGTCGCCTGCGAGGAGATCGTGTCGGCCGGCGCCAGCACGTCGATGATCGTGCGGCCCGGCCTGATCGTCGGTCCCGGCGACGGGAGCGGCAGGTTCTCCTACTGGCCCGACCGGCTGTCCCGGGGCGGGGAGGTGCTGGCGCCGGGGTCGCCTGACGACGTCGTCCAGGTGATCGACGTACGCGACCTGGCTGCGTGGATCCTCGAGGCGTGCGAGACGCGGACCACCGGCGCTTTCGACGCCGTCGGTGAGCTGATGCCGCTGCGGGACCTGTTGTCGCAGGCAGCTGACGGCGTGGCAGCCGAGCCGTCGTTCACCTGGGTGGACTCGGACTTCCTGACCGAGCAGGGCGTGGAGCCCTGGGCCGGCGAGGGGTCGGTCCCGTTGTGGCTGCCGCGAGCGGAGTACGACGGCATGATGTCCCACTCCCCGCAGCCCGCGCTGGCTGCCGGACTCCGTCTGCGGCCGATCGCGGAGACCGCCCGCGACACCCTCGGGGAGACGGCCGTCGGCATCAGCACCGAGCGCGAGGCCGAGGTCCTGGCCGCCTGGCACACCCGGGAGGCATCGCCCGCCGAGAGCGATTGACGCAGCCGACCGTGTGGCTTCCGGGTCATCGGATGACAGGGAAACCACACGGTCGCTCTCAGAAGAGCAGCGCCGTGCCCGGGTCCTCGAGGATCCCGGCGACGTCGGCGAGGAAGCGCGAGCCCTTCTCGCCGTCGATGTGCCGGTGGTCGAAGGAGAGCGCCAAGGTGGTGATGTCGCGGACGACGATCTCGTCCACGCCGTCCTTGGAGACGACCCACGGCTGCTTGCGCACCGCGCCGAAGCACAGGATCGCAGCCTCGCCCGGGTTGATGATGGGCGTACCAGCATCGACGCCGAAGACACCCACGTTGGTGATCGTGAAGGTGCCGCCCGCCATCTCGGCCGGCTGCGTCCTGCCCTCGCGGGCGGTGGCGGTCAGGCTGGCCAGCGCTCCGGCGAGCCCGAGCATCGAGAGCTGGTCGGCGTCCTTGATGTTGTGCACGACCAGTCCCCGCGGGGTCGCTGCGGAGATGCCGAGGTTGACGTAGTTCTTGAAGACGACCTCCTGGGCGGCGTCGTCCCAGAAGGAGTTGATCTCGGGGGTGCGCTTCATCGCCAGCATGACCGCGCGACTCAGGACGAGCAGCGGGCTGACCTTGGCGTCCTTGAACTCGCGACGCTTCTTCAACCGCGCCACGAACTCCATGGTGGCCGTCACGTCGACCGTGATCCACTCGGTGACGTGCGGGCTGGTGAAGGCCGACTGGCTCATGGCCTGCGCCATCATCTTGCGCACGCCCTTGATGGGCTCGCGGGTCTCCCGCTCGCCCGGGCGAGCCACCTGGAGCACACCCGTCGCAGCCGGAGCAGCTTGGGCAGTCCCGGACGCGGCCGTCGAGGTCGCGGCCTCGACGTCCGCTCGCGTGATGACACCGTTGCGACCGGACCCGGTGAGGGTCTTGAGGTCGATGCCGAGGTCCTTGGCGAGCTTGCGCACCGGCGGCTTCGCCAGCGCGCGCACCTCGCTCGGGGACTGCGCGGCGGGGGGCACCAGCGCCTCGGCGGGCGCGGCGGCGGGTGCCGGACGGGCGGACGTCGCGGGGACGGCCGGCTCGTCGGCGGCCGCGACCTCCTCGGACTGTGCGCCACCAGGAGCGAAGGAACCCTGCACCTGCATCTGTGCCTGGGCACCGGCCGCGGTCGACGGCGACGCCGGGCCGCGACGGGCCCGACGCTGAGGTCCGCGCTCGGCCTTGTTGCGGCCGACGAGCGACTCGCCCTCACCGCCACCGGAGGCGGCCGGGTTGGAGAGGTCCATGTCGGAGAGGTCGACCTCGGGCGCAGCGGCCGCCGGGGCCGCAGCAGCGGGAGCGGCGGCGTCGGACGCGGAGCCGACCGAGATGATCGGAGTCCCGACCTGCACCATCTCGCCCTCGGCGACCATCAGGGCGAGCACGGTCCCCTCGTACGGCGAGGGCAGCTCGACCAGCGACTTGGCGGTCTCGATCTCGACGATGATGTCGTTGATCTCGATGACGTCGCCCTCCTTGACCTTCCAGGAGACGATCTCGGCCTCGGTCAGGCCCTCGCCGACGTCGGGCAGCTTGAAGTCAGCCATCTCAGAACTCCAGGGAGCGGTCGACGGCGTCGAGGACGCGGTCCAGGTCCGGCAACCACTCCTCCTCGATGCGCGAGGGCGGGTAGGGCGTGTCGAAGCCGCCGACGCGGAGCACCGGGGCCTCGAGGGAGTAGAAGCACTCCTCGGTGATGCGGGCCGACAGCTCGGCACCCATGCCGAGGTTGACGTGCGCCTCGTGGATGACCACGACGCGGCCGGTGCGTCGGGCGGACTCCAGCACCGGAGCCATGTCGAGCGGGGAGAGCGTGCGGAGGTCGATGACCTCGAGCGACTTGCCCTCGGTCGCAGCAGCCTCGGCGGCCTTGAGCGCGGTCTTCACCGTGGGGCCGTAGGCGAGGACGGTGAGGTCGGTGCCGGCACGGACGGTGCGCGAGGTGAAGAGCGGGTCGGGCGTCGCCGACTCGTCGAGCTCAAGCTTGTCGGCGTGGTACTGCCGCTTGGGCTCGAGGAAGATGACCGGGTCGTCGCACGCGATGGCCTGCTGGATCATCCAGTAGCCGTCGACGGGGTTGGAGCACGCCACGACCTTGAGGCCGGGGGTGTGCGCGAACTGCGCCTCCGGCGACTCGCTGTGGTGCTCGACCGCGCCGATGCCGCCGCCGAAGGGGATGCGGATGACCATCGGCATCTTCGACTTGCCCTGCGAGCGGAAGGTCATCTTCGCGACCTGGCAGACGATCTGGTCGTAGGCCGGGTAGACGAAGCCGTCGAACTGGATCTCGACGACGGGCCGGTAGCCACGCAGGGCCATCCCGACCGCGGTGCCGACGATGCCGGACTCGGCCAGCGGGGAGTCGATGACGCGGTCCTCACCGAAGTCCTTCTGCAGGCCGTCGGTGATGCGGAAGACGCCGCCGAGCTTGCCGACGTCCTCGCCCATGATGAGGACCTTGGGGTCGTCCTCCATGGCCTTGCGCAGGCCCATGTTGAGGCCCTTGGCCAGGGTGATCTTCTGCGTCGTGCTCATCAGTGCGACTCCTCGAAGGACGCGAGGTAGGTGGCGTAGCGGTCGCGCTGGGCGGCGAGCTCGTCGGTCATCTCGGTGTAGACGTGGTCGAAGACGCTCATCGGATTCGGGTCGGGCAGGGCCTTGCAGCCTTCACGGAGGTGGTGGCCGAGGTCCTTGGCCTCCTGGTCGAGCTCGTCGAAGAACTGCTGGTCGACGAGGCCGTTGCGGCGTAGGTAGACCTCCAGCCGCTTGATCGGGTCCTTGAGCTTCCAGTGCTCGACGTCGTCGGAGAGGCGGTAGCGCGTCGGGTCGTCGGTCGTGGTGTGCGCACCCATGCGGTAGGTGTAGGCCTCCACGAGCGTGGGGCCCTGGCCGTCGCGTGCGCGCTGGAGGGCGGCCTGCGTGACGGCGTACGTCGCGAGCACGTCGTTGCCGTCGACGCGGACGCCGGGGAAGCCGAAGCCGAGGGCGCGCTGGTAGAGCGGGATGCGCGTCTGGCGCTCGATCGGCTCGGAGATGGCCCACTGGTTGTTCTGGCAGAAGAAGACCACCGGGGCGTTGTAGGAGGCCGCGAAGATGAAGGCCTCGTTGACGTCGCCCTGCGAGGACGCGCCGTCGCCGAAGTGGGCGATGACGGCCGCGTCGCGCTCGGCGTCGCCCGTGCCGACGGCCCCGTCACGCTGGATGCCCATGGCGTAGCCCACGCCGTGCAGCACCTGCGCGCCGATGACGATCGTGTAGAGACCGAAGTTGTTGTCGGCCGGGTCCCAGGCGCCCTGGTCGACGCCGCGGAAGAGCCCGAGCAGGTCGAGCGGGTCGACACCGCGGCAGTAGGCGACGCCGTGCTCGCGGTAGGTCGGGAAGACGTAGTCCTGGGGGCGCAGCGCGCGACCGGCGCCGATCTGCGCGGCCTCCTGGCCGAGAAGCTGGGCCCAGATGCCCAGCTCGCCGTGCCGCTGGAGGGCCGTCGCCTCGGTGTCGATGCGCCGGGTGAGCACCATGTCGCGGTAGAAGCCGCGGAGCTGCTCGGCGGAGAAGTCGTAGTCGAACTCGGCGTGGTGGACCCGCTCGCCCTCGGGTGTGAGCAGCTGCACGAGGTCGGGTCCGCCGTCTCGCTGCGATGGTCCGAAGACCTCCACGAGATCCGGGCCGAACGCTCCTGAGCTGACTCCTGTGGTGTCGTTCATGACACTCCATTTCGCTGGCGGCTGCGCGGGGTCTCCTGCACGCCGATGGCTGACTGTGCCCATGCTCTCGTGGGCGTGTGTGACCCCGAGCACATGGTGGCGCCAAAGTTATCCGCCACGCCACCCCCGGGGCGAATCGGCCCGGGTTAGGTTGTCGGCCGTGCACCTCCGACTCCGACTGGCCGTCTCGAGCCTGCTCCTGGGCCCCATGCTGCTCGGAGTCGTCGTGGCGGGTGGCCCCGCGAGCGCGGAGCGGATCCCCCGCCCGGTGTTGGCAGAAGGTTTCGCCGACCCGACCGTGACGGTGCGCGGCGACGGCTTCGTCGGGTTCTCCACCGGCAGCCTGGTCCCGCGGGCGTACGCCGCAGGCCCGGACGCGTCCTGGCGCGCGACCGGCTCCGCCCTGATGCGCCTGCCGTCCTGGTCGCACGACGACGGCGACATCTGGGCCTCCGACATCGCCCGGGTCGGCCGCTGGTGGGTGTTGTACTTCGCTGCCCCCGTGCGGGGACTCGGCGAGTACGGCAGGTGCATCGGCGTCGCACGGTCCCGCTCCGCCGTCACCGGCTTCAAGCCGGTCGGCGATCAGCCCCTCGTGTGTCCGTCGTTCGTCGACGTGCCGGCCGCCGACGACGCCGTTCCGATCGCCCTGCCCGGCCTGCCCCGTGCCGGCGTGATCGACCCGTCGCACGTGATGGCCGGCGGTCGGCCGCACCTCGTCTACAAGACCGACCGGATCCCCTCGTCGATCCGGCTGCTGCCGCTGACGAAGAACGGCCAGCACGCCGCCTCGCCCAGCGTGGAGCTGTTCCGGCACGACGGCGTCCTGGAGAACCCGGTGCTGATCGAGCGCCCGGCCGGCTGGGTGATGCTGCTCTCCCAGGGCGACTTCACCGGCTGCTCCTACCGGACGATCTGGCGCCGATCGACGTCGATCTTCAACTGGACCGAGGCGACCACGGGCGTGCTCCTCGACTCCTCGAGCCGACTCTGCGGACCGGGCGGCGCCGACGTGACCCCGATGCCCCACTCGAAGCGGCTGCGCATCTACTTCCACGCCTGGACCTGCCACGGCACCACCACCCCGTGCGGTCCGGTCATCCGCAAGGAACGGGTCAGGAGGCGGTCGCAGGCCGTCCGGCCGATGTATGCCGCCGACCTCGACTGGGTCGACGGCGTCCCGGTGATCGCCGGGTTCCTGTAGGGGCCCGACGCCCGTCGGTTCGCGGTCACCTCCTCTCTCGGGGGATATCCATGGGCGAAACGGCTGTGAGCCCGGTTGATCTCCAGCCATCTCGCCCATGGATATCCCGCGAGTCGGTAGGGGATGGGCGGCGTTTTGCGTTGACCCCCTCACCTCGGGGTATCAAGGTGGTGACGTCCAAGGGGGCCCCACCATGAACACACGCCACAGTGGACACCTCGTCCGCCGGGCCGGCGCGATCACCGCGCTGGCCGCTCTTCCTGTCCTGCTCGCCCTCTCGCCGATCTCGATCCCGGCCAGTGGCGCAGGCGATGAGGCACCCACCAGTGCGGACCGGGCCCGCCGGGCAGCCCCCGCGCCGCGTCCCCTCGTCTGGACACGTGACTTCGGCGACCCGACGGTCGTCTACGACGGCACCCGGTGGTTCGGCGCAGCGACCGGCTTCCGCGGGCGCGGCTCGAGCGCGGAGCAGGACTACGCGGCGTGGAACCCGACGGGCGACCTGCTCAACGCGAGGCCGGCGTGGGCGAAGTTCGCCGGCGTCTGGGGCCCGGAGATCGAGCAGGGCCCCGCCGGCTGGCTCGCCTACTACACGATGCCCTCGCGCGGCCTCCCCCATGAGCAGGACCGCTGCATCGGCGTCGCCACGGCACCGACGCTGTCCGACACGTTCACCCCGGTCAGCAACCGACCGCTCGTGTGCCCCGACTACTCCACGACGCAGCCCGCCTTCGACCCGGTCGGCGGTCGCGTGGGTCTCCCGCGCCGGGGCGTGATCGACCCATCGTCGTACGTCGCTCCCGACGGCCGTCGCTTCCTGCTCTACCGCACCCAGGGGACCCCGTCGACGATCCGGATGATCCGGCTCAACGCCGCCGGCACCGGCACCTTCGGCCTCAGCCGTGAGCTCATCCGCGACGTGGGCGTCCTGGAGAACCCGGTCATGGTCAGGCACGGTGAGTGGCACTACCTGATCACCTCCCGCGGCAGCTACGGCGACTGCCGCTACCGCACGATCTGGCGCCGCTCGAAGTTCCGCCACCAGGGCTGGCAGGGCACCCCCGGCCACGCGCTCGTCAACCGGCAGAATTCCGGGGTCTGCGGCCCGGGCGGCGCCGACTACGTCGAGGCGACGAGCACCCACGCCAACCGCTTGTTCTTCCACGGCTGGGTCTGCAAGGGCACCAACCTCCCGTGCTACCAGAGCTACCAGGGAGCGCAGGACTACGAGGACGTCGGCAAGCGTGCCTTGTACGCCGCCCGGTTGCTGTGGACCAAGGACGGCCCGATGCTCTCGGAGTTCGTCCAGGGACTCGAGCCCGTCCCGACGCCGACCCCGACCGCGACGCCGACACCCACGCCGACCCCGACGACCTTCCCGCCGAGCCCTGGGCCGCCGTCGCCCCCGCCGTCCACGACAGTGTCGCCGAGCCCGACGAACTGATCGAGGAAGCCCTGCTCGCGATGCCAGAGCAGTGCGTGAGCCACCTTCTGGGTCGCCCGAATGTGGCTGTGTCACCGCTCGGCGGCGTGTCCGGCGCCTGCCTGGACGGCTACCCGCGCCCGTGCGGCGTGAGCCAGCCCGCGAGGTCGGGGCCCTGCGGGACGATCCCGGTCGGGTTGATGTCGGTGTGGACGACGTAGTAGTGCTGCTTGATCTGGTCGAAGTCGATCGTCTCGCCGAAGCCGGGCGTCTGGAAGAGGTCCCGGGCATACCCCCACAGCGCCGGCATCTCGCTCAGCTTGTTGCGGTTGCACTTGAAGTGCCCGTGATAGACCGGGTCGAACCGCGCGAGCGTGGTGAACAGCCGCACGTCGGCCTCGGTGATCGAGTCCCCCATCAGGTAGCGCCGGTCGGTGAGCCGCTCCTCCAGCCAGTCCAGCGCGGTGAACAGGCGCTCGTAGGCGGCGTCATAGGTCTCCTGCGAGCCGGCGAAGCCGCACCGGTAGACGCCGTTGTTGACCTCGGTGAAGACGCGCTTCATCACCGACTCCATCTCCTCGCGGCGGTCCTCGGGCCACAGGTCGGGCGCGTCCGGCCGGTGGTGCTCTCGCCACTCGAAGAAGAGGTCGTGGGTGATCCAGGGGAAGTCGTTGGTGACGACCTTCCTGGTCTCGATCTCGACGATGGCCGGCACCGTGATCCCGCGCTCGTAGTCGGGCACGCGGTTGAAGTAGGCCTCCTGTAGCCGCTCGATGCCGAGCACCGGGTCGACGCCGCCCGGGTCCAGGTCGAAGGTCCAGCTCCGGGCGTCGTGGGTCGGGCCGGGCATCCCCAGCGAGATGACGTCCTCGAGGCCGAGGAGCTTGCGCACGATGATCGCCCGGTTGGCCCACGGACACGCCTTGGCCGCCACGAGCCGGTAGCGCCCGGGCTCGACCGGCCACACGGGGGCGTCCGGGTTGGCGCCGTACTCGGTCTCGAGGGGATCTGCTGGCGTCGAGCCCGCCAGGACCCGGTCGGGCAGGTAGTTCATGTCGCGCTCGAACGGCTTGCCCTTGTCGGTGTACGTCGCAGTGTCGGCCATGGGTCCATCATGCCGGTTTCAACCACATCGATCGAGATGCCCCAGCAACGCACCTCCTACGTGCAAAGAGTTCAGCACTTTGCCAAAGAACTGTTTGCAAATAACTCTCTGCAGTCTGGGGTCGGCCTCATGCCCTCCTCCGTCACCCCCGACATCGCTGGTCTCCGCGCCCTGAGCCACCCCGTCCGGCTGCGGATGCTGGGCCTCCTGCGCACCGAGGGCGCGGCCACCGCCACGACCCTCGCCCAACGGCTCGACCTCAACACCGGTGCGACCTCCTACCACCTGTGTCAGCTCGCCCAGCACGGCTTCATCACCGAGGACACCGACCGGGGCAACGCTCGCGACCGCTGGTGGCGCGCGACCCACGACAGCACGCGCGCCGACTTCCAGGAGCAGCAGCAGGACGACGAGGACGTCGAGGCCTACCTCTCCACCGTGGCCCTCGTGTACGGCGACCGGCTGCGCGCGGGGGCCGCGGAGATGCGCTTCCTGCCGGACGAGTGGCGCACGGTCGGCACCCTCAGCGACTGGGAACGCTCCCTGACCCCCGCCGATGCCGAGGCCCTGGTCGAGAAGCTCACCGCGATCATCGAGCAGACCCCCGACAGCGAGGACGAGGGCGCCGCGCCGTTCTCGGTCAAGCTCAACGCCTTCCCCCGGCCGGGGGCCCTCGGAACGGGCGAGTGAGCCGGCGGGGGCCGCTCGTCGGCGGCCTGGTCGCCGAGGGCATCTCCTTCGTCGGGACCCGGGTCTCGATGATCGCGATCCCCTGGTTCGTCCTGTCGACCACGGGCTCGGCGACCCAGACGGGCCTGGTCGCGGCCGTCGAGATCACGCCCCTGGTCGTCTTCAAGGCGCTCGGCGGACCGCTCCTCGACCGGGTTGGCCCGCGTCGGGTGACCCTCGCCTGCGACCTGGCGTCAGCATTCGCCGTCGCGACGATTCCGCTGCTGCACCACTTCGGCCTGCTCAGCTTCGCGCTGCTCCTCGTCCTCGTCGCGGTCACGGGTGCTCTGCGGGGACCGGGCGACGCGGGCAAGGCCGCCATGACTCCCGAGATCGCCCGGGTGGCCGGCATCTCCTTCGAGCGCGTCAGTGGGCTCGCCAGCGCCGTCGAGCGGACGTCGACCATGGCCGGGGCTGCGCTCGCCGGGCTGCTCGTCGCGGGGGTCGGTGCGGCCAACGCGTTGTACGCCGACGCGCTGTCCTTCCTCGTCTCGTTCGTCGTCTTCGCGCTGGCCACGACCGCGCTGGGCCGACCCGTCCCGTCGGCTTCTCCGACGGGGCCGGCCGACTCGTCGACGTACACCCAAGAACTGCGTGAAGGCTGGCGGTTCCTGCGCACCGACCCCGTCCTCGTGGCGGTGTGCGCGATGGTGGCGACGACCAACCTGATCGACCAGGCATACGCCGCGGTGCTCGCGCCCGTGTGGGCCAAGGAGTCGGGGGCGGGAGTGGCCGTGCTGGGTGCGCTCTTCGCGGTGATGAGCGGTGCGTCGGTGCTGGGGGCGCTCGCGGCGGCGAAGTGGGGCGAGACGCTGCCGCGCTACCGGACCTACGTCATCGCGTTCCTGGTCGCAGGCGCACCGCGGTTCGTGGTGATGGCCTCGGAGTCGCCGGTGTGGGCCGTCTTCGTGGTGACCGCGGTCGCCGGCGTCGCGGCGGGCTTCCTCAAACCCGATCCTCGGGGCGGTCATCCTCGAGCGGATCCCGGCTCCGCTCCTCGGACGGGTCTCCTCGTTCAACACTGCCCTGTGCTGGTCCCTGATGCCGCTCGGCGGTGTGCTCGGCGTGCTCGCCGTGACGGCGCTCGGCCTGTCCCCCGCCCTCCTCGTCGCCGGCATCGCCTACGCGATCACCACGATGGCGCCCACCCGCGTGCCGAGCTTCCGGGTCATGGACCGGGCCGACGTCGTGGACACGCGGACCTTGGTCGCCACCGACCCGGTCGGCCCCGCATAGGGCCGCCCTGACCAGGGACCCAGGTCCGCGTGTCCACGTGGCTTCAGCGCGGGAAGGTCTGCGCCAGCTGGATCAGCCGGTCGTTGCCCTCGTCCTCCCCGATGGAGACCCGGGCGCCGACGCCCGCGAAGGGCCGGACGACGATGCCGAGCTCGTCGGCGGCAGCGGCGAACTCCATCGTCCGCTCGCCCAGCGGGAACCAGATGAAGTTGCCCTGCGCGTCGGGGAGCTCCCAGCCGGCGTCCCGGACGGCGCTGAGGACACGCGCGCGCTCGGCGACGAGGGCGTCGACCCGCTCGAAGAGGGCATCGGTGGCGGACAGCGACGCGATCGCCGCGGCCTGGGCGACGGACGAGACACCGAAGGGCAGCGAGACCGCGCGCAGGGCCCCCGCCAGCTCGGCCGGTCCGACCGCGTAGCCGACCCGGAAGCCCGCGAGGCCGTAGGCCTTGGAGAAGGTGCGGGTCAGCACCACGTTGGAGTGGGTGCGGTAGGTCGCGATCCCGTCGATGGGGTCGTCCATCCGGACGAATTCGAGGTAGGCCTCGTCGACGACGACCAGCACGTGCGGCGGCACCTTGGCCAGGAAGGCGTCGAGCTCGGACTGGGTGACGGCCGGGCCGGTCGGATTGTTGGGGGTGCAGACGATGACGACCTTGGTGCGGTCGGTCACCGCCGCTGCCATCGAGTCCAGGTCGTGGCGACCGTCCTCGAGCACCGGCACCTGCACCGAGGTCGCCGCGGCCGCGGTCGCCGCGATCGGGTAGGCCTCGAAGGAACGCCACGCGTAGACGACCTCGTCGCCGGGGTCGCAGAAGGCGTTGAAGAGCTGGTAGATCAGCGCGACCGAGCCGGTGGCAGCTGCGATGTCCTCGACCGGCACCCCGAGATTGGCCGACAGTGCGTCGTACAACGCGGTGTTGCCCATGTCGGGATAGCGGTTCATCGCCTCGGCGGCGCGGGTGGCTGCCTCCACGACCCCGGGGAGCGGCGGGTAGGGGTTCTCGTTGGAGGAGAGCTTGTACGTCGTGAGGCCGGGGCGCGGCGTCGGCGGCTTGCCCGGCACGTACGTCGGGATCTGCGCGACGTTGCTGCGGGGCTGGGGAGTCTGGGCCATGTCGAGCAGGCTAGCGCTGCCCCCACGGGCGCAGCAGCAGGGCAAGGACGAGGCCGATCACGCCGCCCACAAGCGCGCCGGTGATGTTGTCGACCACGTCGGTGACGTCGCACGACCGGTCGATGCGGGCCAGCTCGAACTGGAGCACCTCGATGCCGAAGCTGTAGAGGGCGAGCGCGGCCAGGCCCAGTGGAGCCAGGACCCAGGCTCGCCGCCACCGCGCGACGCCGAGCACCCAGAGCGCGCCAGCCGGCACGAAGACAGCGACGTTGAGCATCCGCTGGCTACCGGACAAGATCCAGAACCCGTCGGGCGCCGGGCCGCCGTAGTCCATGGAGCACGTGTCCGGGCGCGCATCCGCAGGCACGATGCCGGTGTCCCACTGCGCCGGCAGCAGCGTGAGGATGCCGATCGCGACGACCGTCCACGCGCAGCCCGACAGCGCGATGGCCGTGACGCCGCCGAGCCTGGGCGCCAGGGCCTGGGCGATGAGCGCGAAGGCGGCGAGGGTGGCCAGCGAACCCACGAGCATCACGCCCGTCCCGCCGATCGTCACCCGGCGAGGGTAGCGACCCCGATGGGTGGTGACCCAGACCGCCCGGGCTGGCAGGTTTGACGCATGGCCGGACACCAGGACGCCAGCCCGTGGGTCCCTCCCTCGCGCGACCTTGCGGACCTGGAGACCGCGGCCCACGAGTGCCGCGGTTGCGAGCTGTGGGAGCCGGCGACGCAGGTCGTCTTCTCCTCCGGGGCTCGCTCCGCGAGCGTGATGCTCGTCGGCGAGCAGCCCGGCGACCAGGAGGACCGGCAGGGCGAGCCGTTCATCGGTCCTGCGGGACGGGTCCTCGACGACGCGCTCTCGGCTGCGGCGATCGACCGGGGGGCGGTCTACCTCACCAACGCCGTCAAGCACTTCCGCTTCGAGCAGCGCGGCAAGCGACGGATCCACCAGAAGCCGGAGCTCCGGCACGTCAACGCCTGCCACCCGTGGTTCGACGCCGAGCTCGAGGCGGTGCAGCCCCGCGTCGTGGTCGCCCTCGGTGCGACCGCTGCGCGCGCGGTCTTCGGCCGGACGATGAAGATCGGCGAATCCCGCGGTCGGCTCCTGGACCTGACGCAGGAGCGGTCGGCGATCATCACCTCCCACCCGTCGGCAGTGCTGCGGTTGCGCGGCAGGGGCGGGTACGACGAGGCCTTCGGCGAGCTCGTCAACGACCTGCGGCTCGCGGCGCCGTACGCCTGAGCCCGGTCCGGCACCCGCCGAGCGAGCCACAGCGCTTGTCTCAGGGCCCGGGGAGCCCTGTTGCGCATCGCTGGAAAGTAGGTCAGGGGTACCTGACTAACCCCTATCGAAGGACGCTTTTCCTGCACCGCGTCGCCCTCGCCACCACGCCCGTTGCCGCAGCGCTCGCCCCCCTGCTGGAGCCTGACATCACCAGTCCCCTCACCCAGGCGAAGCTTGGCCTGGTCCTGCTGATCGGCTGGAACGGCCTGCTCGCGACCTGGCTACACGCTCGGCTCAGCCGGGACCCCGGCCGGCTACGCCTCCGGTGTATCTGCGCCGCCACCGCATCGGTGTCGCAGCTGGGCTGGTGGGGCGCCATGGTGATCGGCTTCCTCCACGGACGCTGACGCCCGATCGCGCCGCAGACCCGACCGGCCGTGGGCCCCGCCACCGGCTGGGAGAGACCGTCCCGCGTTTGCCGCCACCGACCCCTACTCTGAGCCCATGGGATTCCTGCTCAAGCTGCTTGCGCACGCCGCAGGTCTGGCCATCGCCGCCTGGCTGCTCACCGGCATCTACTTCATCGGTCCCCTGGATCAGAACAGCGAGCTCGAGGGGAAGCTGCTCCCGCTGCTGGGCGTCGCACTGATCCTGACCGTGGTCAACAGCGTCGTCCGGCCGGTGATCAAGGCGCTCTCGTTCCCGCTGCTCGTGGTGACGCTGGGCTTGTTCATGCTGGTCATCAACGGGTTGATGCTGCTGCTCACCGCAGCGGTCGCCGAGGAGGTCGGGCTCGGTTTCCAGGTCGAGAACTACTACTCCGCCGGGATCGGTGCCGTGATCGTCACGATCGTGGGCTGGATCGCGGACCTCGCGCTGGGCGACGATTGAGCGTGCTTCCCCCGCCGCAGGTGGCTGGGCGCTATCGCGTCTCCTTCATCTGCGCGGGCAACATCTGTCGGTCCCCGAGCGCCGACGTCGTGCTGGCCCACCAGCTGGCGGAGGCAGGCCTGGCAGGCCGGGTCGAGGTGGCCTCGGGTGGAATGGGCGACTGGCACGTCGGCAACCCGATGGACGAGCGTTCGGCGAGCGCCCTCAGCAGGCGTGGCTATGACTCCTCCCGGCACCGCGCGCAACAGGTGCAGGTCGGGTGGTTCGAGCGCGACGACGTGCTGTTCGCGATGGACCAGAGCCACCGCGGTGACCTCCTGCGGCTGGGTGGCGGTGACCGGGTCCGGCTCTTCGGGGACTTCGATCCGGAGACTCCGGGGGTGGAAGTACCAGATCCCTACTACGGTGGCACCGACGGCTTCGAGGAGGTGCTGGACATGATCGAGCGCACGTGCCGCGCCCTGGTCCCCCGGATCGAGCGAGTCCTCTCGCCCTCATGACCCGCCAGCCGCTGGTCGCCAGACGCGCCGAGGAGCTCCTCGGGTCTGCCGTCGTGTCCACCGCGCCGGTTGCCGGGGGCGACATCGCCACGGCCACGCGGCTGCGTCTCTCGAGCGGACAGACGGCGTTGATGAAGACGGTCGCGCACGCGCCGGAGGGCTTCTTCGAGGCCGAGGCGGCGGGACTGCGCTGGTTGGCGGAGGTCCCCGAGGGCGTCCGCGTCCCCGACGTGCTGGCAGCCAGCGCCGACTGCGTGATCCTCGCCTGGGTCGAGCCCACCCCGAAGCACCATGCCGAGGCGGCGAGCGGTTTCGGCCAGGCGCTGGCGGCCACGCACCGGGCCGGCGCCGCGTCGTTCGGCTTCGAGCACGACGGCTTCATCGGCCGGCTGCCCATGCCCAACACGGCGTGCGCCACGTGGCCGGAGTTCTACGCCGTACGCCGCGTGCTGCCCTACCTCAAGCTCGCGCGCGACCGGGGCGCCGTCACCGAGGACGAGGCCACGACCGTCGAGTCGGTCATCGGCAGGCTCGCCGAGCTGATCCCGGACGAGCCGCCCGCGCGTCTGCACGGCGACCTGTGGAACGGCAACTGCCTGTGGGGGCTCGACGGTGCCGTCCACGTCATCGACCCGGCCGCCCACGGCGGGCACCGCGAGGCCGACCTGGCGATGCTGCACCTCTTCGGCCTGCCCCACCTGCCCCGGGTGATGCAGGCCTACGACGAGGCCCACCCGCTCGCCGAGGGCTGGGAGGACCGCCTGCCCCTGCACCAGCTCTTCCCGCTGCTGGTCCACGCGTGCATGTTCGGTGGCGGGTACGGCGCCCGCGCCGCCGCCGTCGCGGCGCGCTTCGGCTGACTGGTCGACCGGCTCAAGCCGGCGTGGACACCTCCGCGTCGGGCGTCACGCGTCCTTCGACTCCGGCTTCCCGGCACGGCTAGTTTTTCCGACATCGGCTCGCGTGTAGGTGACCGACGCGCGGTAGTTGCCGCTCGGCGCCGGCTTGCTCAACTGGGACACCCGCTGGTGCGACACGTGCAGCAGCTCGGCCACGTCACGCACAGGCAGACCCTGGTCGCGCAGCACAGCCACCGCATGGCGCGTCGCTTTCGAGGCCTCGTCCTGAGCCGCAGATGCCTGAGCGCTCGCCAGTACGGCTTGGTCAACCATGCGCTTCAGGGCGTCGTCGATCTCTGGCAGCACCTCGACCTCGATGGCCGCCGATCCGTCAAGGTCGAGGATCGTGCGGACGGCGTCGGTCACCGTGTCCGCGACCTGGTCCAGCCGCTTCGCCTGGGTGAAGACGCCTTCGATCTCGGGGACCTCGATCGCCCACCAGTCGCCTGAGCGCTGGACCTTCGCGGTCACCTTCATTTCTCAACTCCCATCTGCTTGAGGATCGCCTTCGCCGTGATCTCGTTGATCTCGTTGTGGCGGGCAACACGGTGCGCTTCTCGCCGATGACGACCTTGGTGTGGCTGCCCCCTCCGGTCACGACCATGTCGAGGCGGGACGCCTTCGCGTCTTCCTCAACTTCTTCATCAGATCGGTTCGCTTCACCAGACTAAGTCTAGACCCCTTGCAAGATCAAGGCAAGAGGTCTTGCACACCCAGGGCAGAAGAGAGTGTGAGCTTGGCATTCCAGCCAGGCGCACAAGGGATGCCCTCCAGGCACGCTAGAGAGACGCTGGAGAGCGCACCCAGTCGCCGCCGACGCGATGCACGAGCCCCTGCTGCTCGAACGCCTCGAGCCAGCCGGCCATCGGCCAGTGACCCCACCGACTGCTGAAGAGCCGTCCGTTGCGCAGGATCGCGTCGAGGTGCTCGACCGGCGGGCTGCTGACCGGGTGGTGCTGGTGGTAGGCGCATGCCCCGCCGACCCAGCCCAGTCCGACCCCCGCAGCGAGGGCAGCCCTGCCGAAGTCGGTGTCCTCGCCGCCGTACCCCACGTAGTCCTCGCAGAACCCGCCGGTCCGGGCCCACGTCTCCGGAGCGACGGCGCAGGACAACGACCAGAAGAGGTCGGGATCGTCGGACGACAGCGTCTCCCCCGCCGGCGGCGCCGGACGGGCCGGGTGCGGGGCGTCGAGGCGCGCCAGCGCCTCCGGGTCGGCGTCGGGGTAGCCCTCCGGGGGCGGCGGGGGGAGGTAGGTGACCGGCCCGGACCAGATGGACTCCGGGCGCTGGCTGACGACGTCGGCGTACGCCGCAACGAGCTCACCGCCGGCGAGGCAGTCCACGTCGAGCAGCACCACGGCGTCGACCCCTTGCTCCACCACCTCGCGGACTCCGCGGTTGCGGGCAGCCGCCAGCGGGAGCTCACCGTCGTCGATGGGCACGTGGACCACCTGTCGGGTGACCCCGCCGACGGTGGATGGCTCGATGCTGGGGTCTCCCATCGCGACCGCGACGTAGACATCGGGCGCCCGCGAGCCTGCAGCGAGCGAACGGTGCTGTCCGGCGAGGTGCTGGTGCCGACCGTGGGCGAGCGTGACCACGCCGACCCGCGTCATGACCGGGCCCCGACGGCGATCTCACCGCGCACCCTGAGGGCGAGCTCGGCGAAGCGAGCGCCGGCCAGTCCGTCGCACCAGCGCGACCACTCCTGGCCGTCGAGGGCCGCCACGCGATCGAGGAGGTCGGGCCAGCCTGTCGCCGGCCAGGTGGCGCACACCACCGCCGGCCAACCGGTGCCCAGCACCGATCCCGTCACCTGCTGCTCGTCATGCGGACGCGACTGGGGGATCACCACTGCGGGGCGCCTGGCGCTGGCCGTCTCGGCGATGGCGTTCTGTCCGGCATGGGTGACGACGACGTCCGCCGCGGCGAGCACCGCCGACGTGTCGGCCACCCAGGTGCCGGGACTGCCGTCCAGGACCGTCCAGTCCCACTCGGGGGTCATGCGTCGGGCTCGTTCGACGTCGGCGGACCTGATGTCATGCCCGCCCGCCCCGAGCAGGACCACCACCCGCCGTCGCCCAACGCTGCGGCATACGGGCAGGGCCTCTGACCGGACGGGATGGCGCGACATCGCGCCCACCGGCACCAGGCGCTCCAGGGCGGTGGCCGAGAGTCCGTGCGTCATGCCGGTGACGTCCGCCGGCCAGAACGAGACGAGGGCGTCCGCCGCCTCGAAGCCGAGGGTGTGTGCCGGATCGTCACGTCGCCCCGGAAGCACCACCGCCAGCGTGGGGACACCGTGGAGCCGCGACAGCAGCACCAGCTCCACCGACACGTCGACGACCATCAGGTCGGGGTGGGCGAGACCGATCCAGGCTGAGACCGCAGCCATCCGCGCCCGGAGCCCCTCGTCCCGCAGGGGCGCCCAGTGCAGGCGGCCGTTGGCGGTGACGTCACGGGCACTGGCACCGGGGCCCTCGTCATCGCGGGGAAGCAGGATCCACTCACCGGGCCACCCGGCGGGACGCCCCAGCGACGAGAGGCCGGTCACCTGCTCACCGTGGGCCTCGAGCTCCCCGGCGAGCGCCTGGGCGCGATGGAGGTGCCCCCGGCCGACGTGGTGGACGTAGTAGCCGATCACGCGGCCGCGCCGGTGCCCAACGAGGCGAGATAGAGACGTTCGTAGGCGTCGATCATCGCCTCGGCCCCGCAGGTGCGCACGGCATGTCGGCGTACGGCATCACGGTCGAGCCGGCGAGCCGCGTGCATGGCATCCGCGAGGGCGTCGACGTCGCCCCGAGCGACCAGGAAGCCGCCTTCGTCGCCCACGACCTCGGGCAGTCCGCCGCGCGCATAGCCCGCGACCGGGGTCCCGCAGGCGATCGACTCCGCGGCGACGAGACCGTAGGGCTCGTCCCACATCGGGGTGACGACGGTGACCGAGGCGCCGCGCACCAGGCCGGCGAGCTCCTCCTGGGTGAGATGGCCGGCGTAGGTGACGTCGTCGGTGAGCCGGGGCGCGATCTCGCGCGCGAAGTAGCTCTCGTCCTGGACGGGCCCGGCCAGCACGAGGGGAAGTCCGGCTCGCTGGGCCGCCTCCATCGCGTGGTGCGGCGCCTTCTCGGGCACCAGGCGTCCCGACCACACCGCAGGACCCCCGCCGGGGCCCTGTGTCCAGGCAGCCAGGTCGAGGCCGTTGGTGATGACCCGGCTCGGAACGACGTGGCTCCAGGCCCGTGACGTCCAGCCGCTCACCGCGACGAACGAGGAGCGGTCACCGCCCAGGCTCATGGCGGACTCGATCAGCGGAAGCGGCGGCGTGTGCAGCGTGGTCAGCATCGGCACCCCGACCGCCGGCGCCATGGCGAGCGGCAGCGGGTGCAGGCTGTGGTTGTGGATGACGTCGTAGTCGTCAGCACCCGTGCGCGCCAGCTCGAGCATCAGCCCGAGGTAGGCGTGGTGGTCCGCCAACCATGCCGGCGGCGGTGCGTTGCGATCGGCCAGGGCGGCTGCACTCGGCGTGAAGGTCTTGAGCGGCAGGACCCGGGCGGGCAGGCTGGCGTCCGAGCCCGGGCCCGCAAACAGCGTCACGTCGTGCCCCCGGGCGGCGAGCCCGCGCACCATCGTGTGGGTCATCGCCTCGAGACCACCGGCGAACGGCTCGCGGATGGGGTAGCGGCTGGAGGCGATCAGGCAGATCCTCATGCCGACGTCCGGAGGAGCTCGGCATAGAGCCGGTCGTGCATCGACCCCACGACGCTGCGCTGGTGGCGACGCTCCTCGACGCTCGTCGCAGCGACGGCATGACCGTCGTACGCCGTCCTGACCGCCCGAGCCAACGACTCGGGGTCGAAGCCGGACTCGTCGTGCTGATAGCTCAGCACGGGCGCCTGGTCGGCGAAGTAGCCACACGTCGGAGCGATGACCGCGGTCCCGAGGTCCCGACACGCCTCCAGCCAGCCGCTGTGCGTGCCGAAGCGGTAGGGCAGGACCGAGACGTCCAGCGAGGAGAGATAGCGCCACAGCTCGTCGTCGGTGAAGTAGTCGTGCACGCGCAGGTCGAGCAGCCCGCGTTCGGCGTAGTCGTGCAGGAGCGTCGCCAGCTCGGCGTCGTAGCGCGCTCCGCCTTCATCCAGGACGTCGCAATGACCGTTGACCTGCAGCACGGCGCCGGTCAGCTCGCTCAGCGTCTCGACCAGCGTCGGCACGAGCGGGTGCGGGTGCATGCCGGCGCGCAGGCTCTTGACGTGGACGCCGACCCGGAAGTCGGACTGGAGACGGCCGCTGCGGCGCACCGACCTCCTGGCGCTGGCAGCACCCATGGTCTCGAAGGGCACCACGTGGGGATGCGGCAGGATGACCGCCTCGCGGCCCCACCGGCGCCTGATCTCGTCGGCAGCACCCGGGGTGAGCGTGATCAGTCGGTCTGCTGCGGGGACCAGGACGTCGAGCTGCTGGTCGTGCAGCTCGCGGTCGACGTGGTGGGGGTTGCGCAGGTCGTGGACGGTGAAGACGAAGGGTCGGCCGCGCTCGCGCAGGCTCGCCACGAGCGCCTGCAGGTCGGCGACGCTCCGGGCGTCGAAGCCGAAGTGCAGGTGGAACACGTCGAAGTCGTGGGTCTCGACCCAGCTCGGCTCCAGCATCACCGGCGGCCACCACTTCTGGGACGCTGCCGCCGTTCCGCCCGCGGGGTCCGGGTCAGGCAGGCGTACGGCGTTGCTGCCGGTCTCCGCGCTGAGGTGCCGGACGTAGACGTGGTTGGCGGGGACCGAGGCGACCACGATGGGGCGCGCGACGTCACCGACGCTGTCATCATCCAGGCGGGCCTGTCCCTCGACCCTGCCCTGACGTTCTTCAGCTCGATCCAGCACAGCGACCTCCCAGCCTCCAGGAACGACTGTTCTGTTCGGGATCGCCGAGACGCAGTCGTTGTCGATCATTGCTACAAGTGCGGAAGGCCCGGGCGCAGGTCGCAGGCGCACCGTGGTCGGGTGCGGGCTGCGGCCGGCCGTCGTTCTTCAGCGATGGCGAGCCTCCCAACCCACAATGCTTCGACGTTATCGGCGCGGCGCAGGCGTCCGTTACCTCCGACGGGGTGGATTGTTGGAACGTCCGAAAACCGGCGAATGCCGCCGTCTCAGGCTCGGTGAGCGGTGATGACCACCGTCGCTGCTTGAGCGTCCGTGACGTCCGCCTGCAGCGCTGCCTCGTGAAGTCGCCGTCGTGCGGTCTCCAGCTCGAGCCCCAGGCGCGCTGCCAGGATGCCGGTCCCCACCTCCACGACCTGCTCGTCCCGCACGCGGCGGGGGGCCTCCTCGGCACGCCGGCGCGCCTCGAAACCGAGGTCGGCGTTGGTCACCGCGCCTTCGGCGGAGGCTCCGAGCGCTGCGGCCAGCTCGTCGTGGTGTCCGGCAAAGGCGTCCTTGGACGAGGCGTACAAGGTGATGCCGCCGACCACCCGGCCGTCGTCGAGCACCGGGAGGGACAGGCTGCTCGCGACACCTTCCGCGCTGTCGGCCCGGGCCATCTGCGCCCACTGGTCCTCGTCCAGCAGCTCGCGTGCAGGCGCGCCGACGATCCGGGTCGGCAGTCGCACGACGTCCGGGTCGTCGATGGGCTCCGCGGGCTTCGTCGGCATACCGGGCGCGACGAGCGCGAAGGTCAGGTCCTCGTCGAGCAGGGTGAAGCACAGTCCGACACACTCCGAGACGATCCGTTCGGCGCGGTCCCCCATCGTCAGGAGGGATCCCTCGAGGTCGGGCTCGCTGAGGCTCACGTATTCGTCCAGCGCCTCTTGCGTGCGGTGCAGGAACTCCATCGGGCCTCCTTCACTAGTCTCCCCGACCCATACTGTGCCCGCCTGCGAACCGTCACTACACCCATCAGGACCCCCAGTTGCGGAGCGACTGGCATCCTTGGCCCGTGCCCCAGTCCCGTCCCCGCGTGCTCGTCGTCGACGACGACAGGGCGGTGCGCGAGTCCCTGCGGCGCTCGCTGGAGTTCAACGGGTACGACGTGTCGCTGGCCGCCGACGGAGCCGAGGCCCTGGCGACGCTGGGCTCCTCCCACCCCGATGTGGTCGTGATGGACGTGATGATGCCGCGGCTCGGCGGGATCGAGACCACCCGCGCACTGAGGGCGACCGGCAACGACGTCCCGGTCCTGGTCCTGACCGCCCGAGACGCCGTGGGCGACCGGGTGGAAGGCCTGGACGCCGGTGCCGACGACTACCTCACCAAGCCCTTCGCCCTCCAGGAGCTCCTTGCCCGGCTGCGGGCGCTGCTGCGTCGCGTGGTGCCCAGCGAGGAGGACGAGACGCTGTCCTTTGCCGACCTCACGATGGAGATCGCCTCCCGCGACGTCCGCCGGGGCGGTCGCCGCATCGAGCTGACCCGCACCGAGTTCACGCTGCTGGAGATGTTCCTGCGGCGGCCGCGCCGCGTGCTGGAACGGTCCTTCATCCTGGAGGAGGTCTGGGGCTTCGACTTCCCGACCAGCGCCAACTCCCTGGAGGTCTACGTCGGCTACCTCCGGCGCAAGACCGAGGCGGAGGGCGAGCCGCGCCTCATCCACACCGTCCGCGGTGTCGGCTACGTCTTGAAGAACCCCTGATGGCTCGGCGCTGGCACTACAAGCGCTCGCTGGCCTCGCGGGTGGCGTTGTTGACCACGATGGCGGTCGGCGCCTCGATCGCCGTGATGGCCCTCGGTGCCTTCATGGTGATGCGCCACCAGATGCAGGCCACCCTCGACGAGTCGCTCCTCAACCGCGCCACCCAGGCGGCGAGCTCCAGCGCCCTGTCGGAGGTGACCGTCCGGGGAGCGCCGGCCTGGATGCTGGGCGCCGCCGACGTCAGGATCATCTTCATCAATGTCGAGCGCGGGGAGATCCTCTCGGCCGACGACCTCCCGTCCTTTGCGCTGGGCAAGCCCGAGCTCGCAGTGGCCGCGGGCGAGAAACCACACTCGATCCGGACGCTCAGCGACGAGGGCGGGACGCGATATCGGGTCGCCACCGTTCCTGCAGGGAGCGGGGAGGCGCTCGTCCTGGCCCAGTCGCTGGAGTCGCAGGACCTCACGATGCGCAAGCTCGGCACGGTCATGCTGATCTCGGGTGGGCTCGGAGTCCTGGCAGCGGCACTGGCGGGCTGGGCGGTAGCGAGCAACGGCCTTCGACCGGTGCGCCGGCTGACCCGGTCGGTCGAGAAGATCGCCGTGACCGAGGACCTGACCCCCCTGCGCGTGGAGGGCGACGACGAGATCGCCCGCCTCGCCGCGGCGTTCAACCAGATGCTCGGCGCGCTGGCTGCGTCGCGCGATCGCCAACGCCGCCTCGTCGCCGATGCCGGCCACGAGCTCCGGACGCCACTCACCTCCCTGCGCACCAACCTCGACCTCCTGGCCCAGGCAGACGGCGCCGACCCGATGGGGGCCGAGGGCCTCCCCGAAGCCGCCCGACGCGAACTGCTCGAGGACGTGCGGGGCCAGATCGAGGAGTTGACGATCCTGGTGGGCGATCTCGTGGTCCTCGCCCGCGACGAGGAGCCGGAGGCCGCGGTCTCCTCCCTCGACCTGGCCGAGGTCGTCGATCGCGCTGTGACCAGGGTCCGCCGCCGGGCGCCGGGGCTCGAGTTCGACGTACGCCTCGAACCGTGGCCTTCGCAGGGCGATGCGACCGGGCTGGAGCGGGCGATCACCAACCTGCTCGACAACGCCGCTAAGTGGAGCCCGCCCGGCGGGACCATCACGGTGCGGCTCAGCGCCGGAGTGCTGACCGTCGACGACGAGGGGCCCGGGATCAAGGCGGCCGACCGAGCGCACGTCTTCGACCGGTTCTGGCGTGCGGACGAGTCGCGCTCGATGCCCGGGTCGGGCCTCGGTCTGGCCATCGTCCGCCAGGTCGTCGACCAGCACGAGGGCCACCTCGAGATCGACGAGTCCCCGGGCGGGGGCGCGCGGATGTCGCTGGAGATACCCGGGACGGCCTCGGCCCCTGTCTGAACCGGTCCCGCCGGTTCGAGACCTCAGCCGGAGCCGAAGACCGAGAGCAGCCGGGCGGCCTTCCACCTGGACTCGGCCCACTCGTCGTCGACCTGCGACCGGACGGTGATCCCCCCGCCGGTCCCCATCGTCCAGGTCCCGTCCCCGGAGGTCATCACCGAGCGGATCACGACCCCGAGGTCGGCGGGGCCGTCGCCACTGATCCAGCCGAACGCTCCGGCATAGGCCCCCCGCGCCGTCTCCTCCACCTCCTCGATGATCTCCATCGTCCGTCGCTTCGGGGCGCCGGTCATCGAGCCGGCGGGGAAGAGTGCGCGCAGCGCCTCCATCGTCGAGACGTCGGCGCGCAGGCGGCCGGTCACCTCCGAGACGAGCTGGTGCACCGACTCGTAACTCTCGACCTGCATGAGCGACGCCACCTCGACCGAGCCGACCTCGCACACCGTCGCGAGGTCGTTGCGGAGCAGGTCGACGATCATGAGGTTCTCGGCGCGGGTCTTCGGGTCGCGTGCCAGCGACTGCCGGAGCTCCTCGTCCTCGGCCGCGGTCGTCCCGCGCGGGGTCGTGCCCTTGATCGGCTTGGTCTGCAGCGTCCGGTCGGGCGTGATCAGCGCATAGCGCTCGGGACTCGAGCTGAGCAGCCACGCACGGTGGCCGGCCACGTCGTGCTGGAGGAACCCGGCGTACGGCGCAGGGTTGAGCTCCCGGAGCCGGGTGTAGGCCGCCGCCGGTTCCAGGTCGGTCTCCTCGGTGAGGCGGTAGGTGAGATTGACCTCGTACGAGTTGCCGGCGTGGAGGTGCTCCTGGACCTGCGCGAACGCGTCGGCGTACGCCTCGGGTGGACTCCCCCCGGGTTCTGTCACCTTCACACGTGTTGCAACACCGGTGAACGTTCCATTCCCCCGGCTAGCCGGGGGAACCGAACGGGCGTCGGGCACCGGGTGCTCGAAGACCCGCACGTGCCGGGCCTGCATCCACACGGCGTCGGGCAGGGCCGGGTCGGGGCGGGCGGGCAGGTCGGGCCGGCAGGCGTAGCCGAAGTAGCCGAACCACTGCTCGCCGGGGCGCATCGAATGCGCGAGTACGGCGAAGATGTCGTCTCCGACGACCTCCGAGCCGCCGCCGGCGTGCCGGGTGACCTCGCGGCGCGCGGCGTCATAGGTCAACGACACGTCGTCCTCGTCGAGCCAGCCGATCAGCGAGCGGCGGCCGGACCACTCGCGGGCGCCGCCCCCGTCGAGCCAGAAGCACCGGGGCTGCTCGGCCGCCACGGTGTGGAAGAACTCCACGGGGTCGCTCATGCGGGGTCCCTGCGGCGGTGTGCGGCGGTGGAGCGCAGCGGAGGAGACGGAGAACGTCGTGGGGTGTTCATGAGAGGAAGTTCGTGATCATCGCGAGCCCGTGGGAGGACAGGACCGACTCAGGGTGGAACTGCACGCCCTCGAGCGGGAGAGTGCCGTGCCGGACGCCCATCACCACGCCGTCGGGCGACCACGCGGTCGCGACGAGCGAGTCAGGGATCGAGGTGGCGGCCAGCGAGTGGTAGCGCACCGCGTCGAAGGTCGCCGGGAGACCGGCGAAGACGCCCTGGCCGTCGTGCCTGATCGAGTCGACGTCGCCGTGCGCGGGCGCGACGCGCTCCACCACCCCGCCGTACGCCGTCACCAGGCCCTGCATGCCGAGACACACGCCGAGCACCGGCCGGGTCCCCGCCAGCAGCACCTCGCGGCCGACGGCGAAGTCGCTGTGCGAGTCGGGATGTCCCGGCCCGGGCGAGAGGATCACGTGGGAGTGGCGCAACACGTCGTCCAGCTCCACCTCGTCGTGCTGGACGACCCTGGGCAGGACCCCGGTGACGGCCGCGATCAGGTGGACGAGGCTCCACGTGTAGGAGTCGTGGTGGTCGACCACGATGACGTCCGGCGGCACAGCCCGCACGTTAGTCGGTCGCGGATCAGGAGGTGATGCCGCGGCAGGAGCCGTCGACCGGATCGTTGCCGGACCGGCCGGCGCACGCGTCGAAGGCTGACAGCTTCGCGAGCAGCGCGTTCACCTCGGGCGCGTGGCGGGCCTTGGCGAAGGCGTTGGTCTTCTCCCAGACGCGATTCTTGTAGGTGTAGAACTCGTAGCCGTACGTGGTGCGGTCTTCCGTGTTGTCGAAGTCGTAGCGGATCAGCAACCCGCTGCGGCTGCGCACGGCGACGTACGACGGGATGCGGTCGAGCTCATCGCCTCGCAGCGCCGAGTCGGGGTCCTTCTTGGTGAGCGCCTGCGCGGTGTGCTCGAAGAAGACGTGGTTGCGGCGCACCAGGGCCGAGTCGGCGAAGGTCGGCACCAGCGAGGCACCGAACCGGTAGGGCCGCGGCGTGAGCCCCGCGATCTCCTCGAAGGTGGGCGCGAGATCGATGTTCGACGTCAGCTCGGCACGGGTGCCCTTGACCACTCCCGGGCCGACGACGAGGAGAGGCACGTGGACGTCGGCGTCATAAGCCGTGCCCTTGCCCCGGCCCAGGCCGTTCTGGCCGAGGTGGAAGCCGTTGTCGGAGGTCAGGACGACGTAGGTGTTGTCGTCGACGGTCCGCAGGATCTTGCGGACCGTCCGGTCGACCGACTGCGTCATCATGGCGCGGTCGCGGAGGTCGTTGACGTTGGCGGCCGGGCTGAAGGGGTTGGCTCGGGTGTTCCACGCCTGGGCGAGCTTGCCCTTGCGGGTCAGCGGCCGGTTGTCCTTGCGGTTGTCGCCGAAGCCCGGGAGGTCCTTGGTGGTCAGGCTGGAGCAGGCCACCAGCCCGCAGTTGCCGGGCTTGCCGTCGTGGGGCCGGTCGCGGAACATCGGCGGGAAGACCGGGTCGCCGGGGTAGTACGGCTGCGGCTGGGTGCGGTTGTGCGGGGCGTAGGGCGAGACCTCGAGGAAGTACGGCGCCGCGTCGTCCCGGTGCTGCTTGATGAAGCCCATCGCATAGCGCTCGATCACGCTGCCGGCGTACGCCCGGTCACGCTCGGCCATCGGCGCCGACAGCGGCGGCGCGTCGTGCTGGCGGATCTGGAGCTGTCCGTTGCTGAGGCGGGTCGAGGCGAAGTCCCAGCCGTCGTAGGCGGAGCCGAAGACCGCGTTGAACTCCGACCAGCCCGGAGGGGCCGGCGGGACCGCGCGACCCGGCACCCACTCGTACTCGTTGAGGTACTTGCCGACGAACCCGGTCGTGTATCCGCCCTGCTGGAGCGCGACGTTGAACGACCGGTCCGGGTTGCCGTAGCCCGCGAAGGCGGACCAGCCGCCGAGCGGCATCCCGGGCGCCTCCCCGGACAGGTTGGTGCGCACCCCGGTCTGGTGCGGGTACTGGCCGGTGAACAGGCTGGCGCGGGAGACGCAGCACAGCGAGTCCACGACGAAGGCATGGGAGTAGGACGCACCGCGGCGCTTCATGTCCCGGGCCGAGCGCATGGTCTGCAACAGGTCCATCGAGAAGTCGTCCATCAGGACCAGGACGATGTTGGGCCTGCCGGATGCCTTCTTCGCCCGGGCCGATGACAGGGGTGGCGACAGCGCGACGGATCGGGTGGTCGCGCCGCCGCCGGCCGAGGCCTCAGCGCCCGCGGTGCCGGTGCCTGCGACGGCGGTCCCCGTCGCGCTCAGCGCGAGCAGGCAGACGGCCGCTGCCAGGCGGCGTACGTTCGACAAGGACTCCCCCGTCCAGAGATGTGTGCTGCGGAGATCGTGACGTATGGGACCAGCTCGCTGGTCACCGGCTCACCGTACGGCAACGTCTACTTAATCAGTAGAGAATCGCCGACGAGGCCCTGGACCAGGTCGTGGATGAGGTCGTAGCCGTGCTCGGTGAGGATCGACTCGGCGTGGAACTGGATGCCGCGGTAGTGCGGCCCGGACAGTAGGTGCACGTCGCCGGTGGCCTCGTCGCTCTGGACCGTCACGCCGTCGGGGAGCGCGTCACCGTCGCGCACCCGGCCCACGAAGGTGTTGTAGAACCCGACCCGCTCGACGCGACCGTCGTAGTCGATCGGGGACTGCGTGCCCTGGAACACGATGTCCTTGAACACCAGGGGGATCCCGAGGCGCTCGCACAGCGTCTGGTGGCCCAGGCACACGGCGAGGAAGGGCTGGCCATCGGACAACAGGTCGTCCACCGCTCGCCGGAACGCAGCCACCTTCGGGTGCGCGCCGTCGCGGGGGTCGCCCGGTCCCGGCCCGACGATCACGAGGTCGGCACCGTCGAAGGCGCCCGTCGCGTAGTCCTCGTGGCGGACCACGGCTGAGGTCATCCCGAAGACGCCGAGGAGGTGGCGCAGCATGTTCACGAAGTCGTCCTCGCCGTGCAGGATGACCGCGTGCTTGCCCTTCAGCACCGGGTCGGGCGGGGCGCCTTCCTGGTCGGTCAGCCAGAAGCGGCTCAGCCGCTGGTTGCGCGAGCCCAGCGCCAGCACCACGTCCTCGTCCCGGGCGAGCGCGGCCACCGCGTCGGCGTCGCCCATCGCGGCGGGCACGAGCCCGAAGGCGCTCAGGATGCCGCCGGCCTTGGCGTGGGTCTCCGCGACCTCGTAGGCCGCGACGCTGTCGCGCACGAGGGTGGCGCCCGCGGTCACCTTGAGCTCGCCGGCGGTGGAGACGTCGGCCGTCCGGATCAGGATCGGGCTGTCCATCGTGGGGTTGCCGTTCTTGTCGCGGCCGAAGAGCGCCAGCGCCGAACCGTAGTAGCCGCGGCCCTCCGTCTCGTAGGCGCTGATCAGCTGGCACGCGTTCTCCACCGGGGCGCCCGTGACCGTGGCGGCAAACATCGTGTCGCGCAGGATCTCGCGCGGGTCACGGTCGCTGCGTCCGGCGAGGAGGTACTCGGTGTGCACCAGGTGCGTCATCGGCTTGAGGAACGGCCCCAGCACCTGGCCGCCCTCGGTGCAGATGTCGCACATCATCTTGAGCTCTTCGTCGACGACCATGAAGAGCTCGTAGATCTCCTTCTCGTCGGCGAGGAAGTCGAGCAGCCGTTCCTTCAGCGCCTCCTCGTCGCTGGCATCCCCGACGCGGAAGGTCCCCGAGATGGGGTTCATCCGGACGTCGCTGGCGCCGTCTCGTGACCCCTTGACCGAGACGTGCCGCTCAGGGCTGGCACCGATCAGGAAGCGGTCCCCGGTGAAGAAGATGAAGGTCCAGTAGGCGCCCCGCTCCCGCTCGAGCAGTCGGCGGAACACCGTGAGCGCGCGGTCGGTGTCCCAGTCGGCGACGACCGCGCGGTAGTGACGACCGATGACGAGGTTGGCGCCCTCACCCTGCCCGATCTCGTCGGCGATGATCCGCTCCACGATGGCTGCGTAGTCGTCGTCCTCGATCACGAACCCGCCCTTGTCGGCGAACTCGATCGGCACGTCGGGCAGCGCGGCCAGGAGATCGTCGACCCGGACCTCGTGCTCCTCGGTGATGTCGACGACCACCAGCGGCGTCCCGTCGTCGATCGCGTCGAAGCCACGCTCGGCGATCTGGCGGAACGGCACCGCGACGAGCCGGTCGGCGCTGCGGCCCGGCTCGGGGATGCCGTCCTCGAGGGGTATGTCGAGGATGGACCCGACCTCGCTCGGCGTGCCCCCGATGATCCCGGCCGTCGGTGCTGCCTTGCGGCGGATGACCGCCCACGCCGGCTGCTCCTGGACCTGCGCCAGGAGGGAGCGGACGTCGACACCGGAAGTCATGGCCGGAACCCTACGGTCCCCCGCGCCTCACTCCGAGCCCACTCCCGCCCTCCGGTCCTCGTCCCGGCGTCGGCAGTTCGCGCGCCTCCGCGCCTGCCGCACGCTCACGGCGTACGGCGAAGCCTCGAACTGCCGACGCTGTGCACGGACTTGCCGGTGCTCAGCTGACGGTGGTCAACAGCTGCGTGGCGCGGGTGAGCACGACGTAGAGGGTGGCCCGGCCGGTCGCCGACTCGTCCTCGATCTCCTGCGGCCGCACGACCACGATGCCGTCGAACTCCAGGCCCTTGGTGTCGAGCCCCGTCAGGACGACGACCCGGTCCTCTCCGCTCGGCGTGCGGGAGGAGTCGACCGCAGCGCGGGCACCTGCGGCGTCGTCGGCGAGCTCGGGCCACGACGCCAGCCAGCCGTTGACCTCCGAACGGCGGGCGACCGGGACCACGATGCCGACGGTGCCCGAGACCTGGCCCGCCGTGGTGAGCACGGCCTCGCGGACTGCACGCTCGAGGTCGTCGGCGGTGACCTCGCGGGGCGGGGTGCCGGTGCGGCGTACGGCGGTGGGCAGGTCGGCGTCGAGACCGACCCGCTGCGCGTAGGCAGCAGCGAACTCGTAGATCTCCGCCGAGTTGCGGTAGTTGGTCGAGAGGTGGAACTCGTGGGACTGCTTTCCGTCGAGCGCCTCGGCGCGCGCGGCGGCGGACTCGGCCGGGATCGGCCACGACGACTGCGCGGGATCACCGACGATGGTCCAGCTGGCGGTGCGTCCGCGACGACCCACCATGCGCCACTGCATCGGGGTGAGGTCCTGGGCCTCGTCGATCAGGACGTGGGCGAAGCCGTCGTCCTCGATCCGGTGCGTCGGGGCCGTCCAGGTCCGGCCGGTGGGGGCGTACTCCCGCTCAGAGGCGGTGGTCAGCTCCTGCAGGTCGACGCCGCCCTCGAGCGCGGTCAGGGTGTCGTCGCGGTCGTGGTCGGCGTCGGTCTTGAGGGGCACGTCGCCCAGGGCGTAGCGCAGCTCGTCGATGAGCGGGACGTCCTCGATGGCAATGCCGTCGGCGCCCCAGGACTTGGTGAGCAGCAGCTGCTCCTCAGGCGTCAGCACGCCGTCGGAGACGCGGCGCAGGAACTCCGGCTCGCGCAGCCACGACAGCACCGTCGGCGCGTCCAGCGGCGGCCACCAACCGGTCGCGAAGTCGACGAAGCGCTGGTCTGAGAGGAGCTCGTCGTTGAAGTACTCCCGTCCCTGCTCGCGGCCGCGCTCACCGCGGACCTGCCGCCACAGGGCGTCGAGCAGCGCATTGGCCACGCGCGGGAGCTGGCGGTTGCGCCCGCCCTGCGACATCAGCTGGCGCCGTACGCGCCCCAACGTCCCGCGGTCGAGCTTGAGCCGGTCGTCGCGCCAGAAGTAGTCGAACTCGTCGACACTGCCCGGGACCTGCTGCCGCGCGGTACGCCGCAGGACCTCTGCCATCCGGGCAGAGCCCTTGACGTCGGCGACCGCGGGCTCGTCGTGCCGGGTCGCGCGGAGTCCGTCAACGACCTCGCCGAGCGAGCGCAGCGCGACGGCCGTCTCCCCGAGGCTGGGCAGGACGCGCTCGATGTAGCGCATGAACACGCCGCTGGGGCCGACGACGAGCACGCCGCCGGACTCGTAGCGGCGGCGGTCGGAGTAGAGGAGGAAGGCCGCCCGGTGCAGGGCCACCACGGTCTTGCCGGTGCCGGGGCCACCGGAGATCGACACGACGCCCTTTCCCGGGGCGCGGATCGCCTTGTCCTGCTCGGCCTGGATGGTCGCGACGATCGAGTGCATGGAGCGGTCGCGGGCGCGGCCGAGCTGGGCCATGAGCGCGCCCTCGCCGATGATCGGGAGGTCGGTCTCCGCGTTGGAGTCGAGCAGCTCGTCCTCGACGCCGACGACGGTGCGGTGCTCGGCGCTCAGCACCCGACGACGGATCACGCCCTGCGGCTCGGCGGCCGTGGCCTGGTAGAAGACCGAGGCCGCGGGCGCACGCCAGTCGATCAGCAACGTGTCGCGGTTGGCGTCGCGCAGGCCGATCCGGCCGATGTAGCGGGGTTCCTTGTCCACCTCGGCGACCAGGTCGAGCCGCCCGAACACCAAGCCCTCGTGGGCCGCGTCGAGCTGGGCGATCCGCCGCGCCGCCTGGAAGACCATCGCGTCGCGCTCGACGAGCCCGCCCTCGTGCTCGAGCTTGCCGCGCTCGTGGCCTTCCTTGGCGAGCTGCTGGGCGTTGCGGGCGCTGGCCTCGAGCTGGAGATAGACGCGATCGACGTACTCCTGCTCGGTGGCGACCTCCTGCTTCACAAGCTCGTCACTCACCCGGGCACTCCCCCATTTTCGATCGCGGTCTCGGTCCTGGCCGCAGCAAAACGGCAGACGACCAAGACTACCGACTCGGTCCACGCCCGGCCGCTTCGAGGTCCCCGGGACTCCGAGGCACGTCTACCCTGTTGACCGCCCGGCCTGGGCTGCGGTTCCTGGGACGGGAGCGAGGAGGCTTCCCGGGCGCAGGGCCAGTGTGCAGCCGACGCATCGCCGGCGGCGGTGGACGGCGCCCTCGAGGAGGGCACCGCCGCATGGGTCCGCTTCTGTCCGCCTGCCGAAGGACACCCCGGCTGGGTGCTGGCGCCGGACACCGTTGTCGAGGGTCGGTCGGCCGCTGAGCTCGTCGGCTCCTGGCGGGACGACGACCTGACCATGGATTGCGTCCGGACAACACGCAACTTCGAGTTCAGATCGGTTGGTCGGACGGGACGATCAGCACGCTGGGAGCCGATAGGGACCTGGCCCTCGTGGCCCCGAGCGATGAGTGCGTCCCGAGCAGGGTCGCTGCGAGCCTGGTCAGGTCCATCGGAACAGGTCGCCAGGCGACGTACGCCGCCGCAACTCCTCAGCTATGGCCGGCATGTCCCGACCGGCTCACTCCCGCCGGTCTCGCCGCCGACGGTGCGTCGGCCGCGGACCTGGGCTGGTTCGACGAACAGCCCCGGTCTCGCCAGCCGATCCTCCACACGGCGACGCAACCGGGCATCACCGACTGCTCCGGGACGGTTCAGCCGTCCTTCGTCATCGTGCTCGAAGATCTCACCGGCACCCGGCGAGCGGTCTCCATCGACGGCACCTCGTGCGGCGCAGTGGCGGCCACGGTCGGCGCTCCTCCAGAGGAGTCCTACCTCGGCTCCGACCACCGCGTGACGGAGCTGCTCACCTCCGCTGGCTGAGCTCCAGCCGTTCAGCCCGGGGCCGCTTCGACGTGGGCAAGCCGCGACACGCCGGCCCCTGATGGTCGACACGCCGTTCCAGCAACGCCCCGCCCGGAACGTGTGGCCCCTCGGAGCTACCTCTTCCGGCTCAGGAACGCCGTCATCGCCTCGCGTGCCTCATCGGAGGCGAACAACCGGGCACTCAGCGCGGCCAGCTCGTCGCCGCGGGCGTCGATGCGCGCCAGCAGGTCGGCGTTGAGGATCCTTTTCGACTCGCGGAGCCCCTGGGGAGCGCCGGAGGCCAGCGACCGGCACACCGCAGCGACGCGCTCGTCGATCTCCTCCTCGGGCACCGCGAGCGTGACGAGGCCGTACGCCGCAGCGTCGGCCCCGCTGAAGACCTCACCGCCCAGCGTGGTGAGCGCGGCGGCGCGGGGGTTCATCCGGTAGTGCACGGTCAGGGAGATGATCGCCGCCGCCAGGCCCAGCTTTACCTCCGTCAGCGCGAAGGTCGCCGACTCGTTCGCCACCGCGATGTCCGCAGCGGCCACGATGCCGATGCCGCCGGCCCGCACGGCGCCATACGCGCGCACCACGACCGGCTTGTCGAGGGACACGATCAGCCGTTGGAGCTCCACGATGCGCCGGGCGCCTTCCTCCATCCCGTCGGCGGTGGCCTCGGAGAGGTCGGCGCCGGAGCAGAAGACCTTTCCTGAGGAGTCGATGAGCACGACCCGCACCGTGTCGTCGGCCGCCGCGGCCCGAAGGTGCTCGAAGAGCTCGGTCACCAGCTGGCGGGACAGCGCGTTTCGGTTGTGAGGTGAGTCGAGGGTGATGGTGGCGACGGCGTCGGCGACCGTGCAGTGGACGAGTTCGGTCATGGGGGCATCCTGCCCTGTCCCAGCGCCGGCCCAGCCAATCCGGCGGGCCGCCCGCGTCGAACACTCATCGTGCTCACACGACTGCTCCACGCGACCTGGGGAATCCTCGCCACCCTTGCCGGCGTTGCCGCCGCCCACCTGGTGGCGGCGCTGACCGTGCCTGCGGCCTCCCCCGTGCTGGTCGTGGGATCCACGGTGATCGACCTGACCCCCACGCCCGTCAAGACGTGGGCGATCGAGAACTTCGGGACGGCCGACAAGCCGATCCTCATCGGCTCGGTCATGATCGGCGTGCTGGTGCTCGCCGGCATCGCGGGCATCATCGCGGCGCGGCGCATCACCGTCGGCCTGGCGATGATTGCCGGCCTGGCTGCGCTAGCCGGCGTCCTGGCGATGCTCCGCCCCGCCGCCGGGCCGCTCGACCTGCTGCCGAGCCTGGTCGCCGCCCTCATCGGTGTCGCCGCGCTGTGGTGGCTGCACCGGCTCGAGGTCTCCGGCTCTGAGGACGGCGCGACCGGACCGACCCGTCGCGGCGTCCTGATCGCGGCCGGCGGACTCGCCTTCGCGGCGGCGGCCTTCGGGACCGCGGGCCGGTTCATCTCGTCGTACCGCCTCAAGGCCACCGACATCGAGCTCCCCACCGCAGCCAAGTCCGTCAAGCCGCTGCCGGCCGGGCTCGAGGACAAGGTCAAGGCCATCTCGTCCTTCGTCACCCCCACCGAGGACTTCTACCGCGTCGACACCCGGCTCACCCTGCCGATCGTCGACGCCGACTCGTGGACGCTGACCATCGACGGTGACGTCGACGAGGAGGTCACGCTGACCCTCGCGGACCTCTACGAGCTGGAGGTCATCGAACGCGACATCACCCTGACCTGCGTCTCCAACGACGTCGGCGGTCCCTACGTCGGCGCAGCGCGCTGGCTCGGCGTCCGCCTCACCGACGTCCTCGACCTGGCCGGGATCGACAACACCAAGGCCGACCAGATCGTCTCCACCGATGTCGAGGGCATGACCATCGGCACGCCGTTCAGCGTCGCCACCGACGGTCGCGACGCGATGATCGTCTTCGGGATGAACGGCGAGGCGCTGCCCCGCGAGCACGGCTTCCCCGTCCGTATGGTCGTGCCCGGCCTCTACGGCTTCGTGAGCGCCTGCAAGTGGATCACCAAGATCACCCTCACGACGTACGACGAGCAGGACGTCTACTGGACCGAGCGCGAGTGGGCAACGGACGCGCCCATCAAGATCTCCAGCCGCATCGACACCCCCAAGGCGCTGTCGAGCACGGACGCCGGCAAGACGTTCATCGGTGGCGTGGCGTGGGCCCAGGGCGTCGGCATCGACACCGTCGAGGTGGCCATCGACGGCGGGGCCTGGCAGAAGGCCGAGATGGGTCCCGACGGCGGCAACGACTACTGGCGCCAGTGGTACGTCGAGTGGGACGCCAAGCCCGGGCAGCACTTCCTGTCCTGTCGAGCGACCAACAAGGACGGCAACGTGCAGACGGACGTGCGCATGAAGACCTTCCCCGAGGGCTCGAGCGGCATCCAGAACATCTCCGTCACCGTCACCTGAACGCTCCCGGCCCCAGGCCGGCGAGCATCTACGCGATCGGGACAGGGCTCTCGTCTGAGCCCGGTCCCGTCCGGCGATTTCAGGCAGCTTCGCGACTTTTTCGAAGTCGGACCAATCCGCCTCACCGCAGGCACCGAACACCTCCCGACTAGAGAAACACTCCCGGGCTTCCGCTCCGGAGCCCCACACGAAAGGCAGCACCCCATGAACCGCATTGCTCGCAACACCGGCCTCGCCGCGATGGCCCTGACGATGTCCCTCGGTATGGCTGCCTGTGGCAGCGACGACGAGGCCGGCACCGGCTCCGACACCAGCGCCAGCGCCAGCGAGAGCACCTCCGAAGAGCCCATGACCGCAGAGTCGGCAGAGCCCACGGAGGAGACCGAGGAGCCCATGGCTGACGCCGGCGCGGACACCTTCGGCCCGGGCTGCAAGCTCATCCCCGCGGACGGTGCAGCCTCCTTCAACGGCATGGCCACCGAGCCGGTCGCCACCGCCGCTTCGGCCAACCCGCTCCTCGAGACGCTGGTTGCCGCAGTGACGCAGGCCGACCTGGGCGACACCCTCAACTCGGCTCCCGAGATCACCGTGTTCGCGCCGACCAACGACGCCTTCGCCAAGATCCCGGCCGCCGACCTCGAGGCCGTCCTCGCCAACAAGAAACTCCTGACCACGATCCTGACCAACCACGTGGTCGAGGGCAAGCTCTCGCCCGAGGACGTCGTCGGCAAGCAGATGTCGCTTGCTGGTGGCACGCTGAACGTCAAGGGCTCCGGCGAGGACTTCACCGTCTCCAGCAAGGGCACCACGACCTCGGCAGTCCTGTGTGGAAACGTCCCCACGGCCAACGCGACGGTCTACATCGTCGACACGGTCCTGATGCCCTGATTGTCCCCTGACACCAGGCAGGCAAGGATCACACCGTGGATCACCTGAAGCCCGTTCCCGACGGGGTGCCCTCCGAGGGCACCCCGTCCGGGGGCTCCCAGCCCGCAGACGGGGCAGCCGCCCGGCTCGCCTCGTTGATGCAGCGCTCCAGCCGAGGAGACGAGGCGGCTTTCGCCGAGCTCTACGACGCCACCTCGGCTCGCGCCTACGGTCTGGCGCTGAGAGTGGTCCGCAACCCCGCGCAGGCAGAAGAAGTGGTCCAAGAGGCCTACCTCGATGCCTGGCGCACCAGCAGTCGCTTCGATCCCGCACGTGGGAGCGCCGCTGGCTGGCTGTTGACGATCGTGCACCGCAAGTCGGTGGACCGGGTCCGCTCAGCTGAGGCCGCCACGGCTCGGGACGCGGCGTACCACCGGGAGACCGAGCCGGTCGAGCACGACTCGACCGTCGAAGCCGTGCACGCCTCGCTGGATGCCCAGCGGGTCCGGACAGCGGTCTCCGGTCTGACCGCGGTGCAGAGAGAAGCAGTGGAGCTCGCCTTCTTCGGCGGCTACACACACACAGAGGTGGCAACGATGCTTGACGTTCCTGTCGGCACGGCCAAGACCCGCATCCGGGATGGACTCATCCGGTTGCGCGACGCGATGGGAGTTGGGTCATGAGCGACAGCGACATTCACAAGCTCACGGGCGCGTACGCCCTGGACGCGGTCGACGACATCGAGCGGGCCGCCTTCGAGCGTCACCTGGTCGAGTGCGAGGACTGCCGGAGCGAGGTCTCCAGCCTGCGCGAGACCACGGCCATGCTCGCCGAGTCCGCCATCGTCATGCCCCCGCCCTCGCTGCGCGACTCGGTGCTCTCCGGCATCTCCCAGGTCCGCCCGCTGCCCCCCATCGTCGCTCCGCCCAGGCGAGCTGCCTGGTTTCCAGTTCTGGTCGCCGCGGCCCTCGTCGCCGTTCTCGGCGTCGGAGCTGCCCTTTGGCAGCCGTGGGCACCGTCCGACGAAGGATCGCTGACCGCGGCCGAGCAAGTCATCCAGGCATCCGACGCCCAGCGGGTGGAGGTCGACCTCGGCGAGGCCGGTCGGGCCGCCGTCGTCCGCTCGAAGTCGGTCGGCAAGGCCGTCATCACGACCGAGGACATGGCCCCGGCCCCGGCCGGCCAGGAGTTCGTGCTGTGGCTCGAGTCGGCTGAGGGCCAGATGCTCCCCGCTGGCGAGATGCCCGACGAGCCCAACGCGACCGTCGTGCTCGAGGGCGACGCCGCCACCGCCACCGCTGCCGGCATCACGGTCGAGCCGGAGGGTGAGCCGCACGTCGAGCCGACCCTGCCCATCGTCGCCGTCTTTGACTTCTCCCAGGCGACATGACCACCGCGCACCGCCGCATCGGAGTCGTCGGCTCCGGTGTGGCTGGCTTGACCGCGGCCTACGTCGCCTCGCGCACCGCGCACGTGACGTTGTTCGAGGCCGACGACCGCCTCGGCGGGCACGCCGACACCCATGTCGTCCAAGCAGCCGAAGGCGAGCTGCGGATCGACACCGGCTTCATCGTCCACAACCGGCGCACCTACCCCACGCTGCTGCGACTCTTCGCCGAGCTGGACATCGCCACCCAGCCCTCCGAGATGTCGCTGTCGGTCTCCGACCAGGGGACCGGCGTGGAGTTCGCCGGAGCACTGGGCGCCAAGGGACTCTTCCCGACCAGGGCTGCCGCGACCTCGCCTGCGCACTGGCGGATGCTCGCCGAGATCCCCCGCTTCCACCGTCGGGCGAAGGCAGTGCTTGCCTCCGGCGGGTCAGCCGGCGACGCCGCGTACGACGTGGCCACCGACCAGACCCTGCGGGAGTTCCTCACCGCCGGGGGCTTCAGCCAGCACTTCGTGCACCACTTCATGGAGCCGATGGTGGCGGCCGTGTGGTCGTGCGCCCCCGAGACGTCGCTCGACTACCCCGCGCGCTACCTCTTCACCTTCCTCGAGCACCACGGGATGCTCGGCGTCTTCGGTTCGCCCCAGTGGCGCACGGTGACCGGCGGGTCCGGGACGTACGTCGCAGCGGTGGCCGCCCACATCCAGTCGGTGCGCACCGGCACCAAGGTCACCTCTGTCCGTGACGGCGCGTGCGGCGTCGAGGTCACCGACGGCAACGGCGGGGTCCACACCTTTGACGCGGTCGTCATCGCCTGCCACCCCGAGCAGGCGCTCACGATGCTCGAGTCGCCGACGACCGACCAGCGCGAGGTGCTGTCCGCCCTGCCCTACTCGGCCAACACCGCCCTGCTGCACACCGACACCTCCCTCCTGCCGCGCGCCGCCAACGCGCGGTCGAGCTGGAACTTCCAGCGACCCGCGTCGCCGACCGGGCAGGTCACCGTCACCTACGACCTCACCCGCCTGCAGCGGCTGCCCACGCAGACGCACTACCTCGTCACCCTGGGCGGCGAGGACCTCGTGGACCCGGCGACCGTGATCGACCGGATGGAGTACGAGCACCCGCTCTACACCCCGGCCTCCGTTGCCGCGCAGCAACGGCTCCCGTCCATCAGCTCCGACCGGATCGCCTTCGCCGGCGCCTACCACGGGTGGGGCTTCCACGAGGACGGCGCGCGGTCGGGGCTGGCGGCCATCAACCGGCTCGGGCTCACCTGGCCGACGGCCGGGTCCGCCGCCGAGCGGGTCGAGCCGGGACTGTTCCGGACCACGGTCAGGCACACGCGACGTACGCCCTTCAAGCGCACCTTCGAGCACCAGTCGCACCTGTGGCTCGTCGACCTCGACGACCTGCCGAAGGGCACCCCGCTCGCCAGCTTCGAGGCCCGCGACCACCTCGGGTCGCCGGACATCTCGATCCGCGCCAACGTCGAAGCCTTCCTCGCAGCGAGCGGAGTCGACCTCGGCGGCGGCCGCATCCTGATGGCGGCCAACCCGCGTTCGCTCGGCTACTCCTTCAACCCCATCTCGGTGTTCTGGTGCTTCGACTCCACGGGTGCGCAAGCCGCGGTCGTCGTCGAGGTCCACAACACGTACGGCGACCGCCACGCCTACCTCGTCCACCCCGACGGGCAAGGTCGTGCGCGCACGGACAAGGCGATGTACGTCTCGCCGTTCCATGGCGTCGACGGCCACTACGAGATGGCGGTGCCCATTCCCGGTGACCGCATCGACATCACCGTCACCCTGCACACGGCGGACGGCCAGCCGTTCAGCGCGCGGGTGAGCGGCGAACGCGTCGAAGACCCCAGCACCTGGGGCAACGCCGGCACCGCCCTCCGCGGGAGCGCGTTCATCCGAGCCCACGGGATCTGGCTGTGGCTGCGCCGGCTTCCCGTCCACCCCCGTCCACATCACCAGCAAGAAGGCGTCCGATGACCACTCTGCAGTCACGCCCCAGCGAGCCCATGACGGGTCTCGCCGCCCACACGGACGCCGACCTCATCGGCGACGGGGCCACGTCCCGCGTGCCGGCACTCGAACCCGTGCGCACCGGCGCCCGCACCGCCGTCTCCGCCGTGATCGCGCGCCGGCTCTTCACCGCCGCCATCCGTCACCTGGACGTCAGCGTGGAAGAGGCACCCAACAGTCGCGGCGTCGGCCGCATCTTCGGCCGCGGCGGCCCGCGCATGGTGATCCACCGTCCCGACGAGTTCTATGCGCGCGTCGGTCGGGACGGCCTGATCGGCTTCGGGGAGGCCTACCTCACGGGCGCCTGGGACGCCGACGACCTCGCCGAGTTCCTGACGATCCCGGCCGCGCGGATCGCGACCCTCGTCCCGGAACCGTTGCAGCGGGCCCGCGCCTACGTGACGCACCGGACCCCCGGCCACCACCGAGGCACCACCGACAACACCCAGGCCAACATCGCGCATCACTACGACCTGTCCAACGAGCTCTTCGCCCTCTTCCTCGACGAGACGCTGAGCTATTCGTCGGCGCTGTTCGACACCCCGGTCGTGGACGGCTCCAGTGGTCGGGTTGCCATTCCCCCGGTGGCAGGCGACATGGTGGTCGATCAGGGCACCGGGCACGGTGCCGACTTCGCTGAGGCCCAGGGCCGCAAGATCGACCGCCTCCTCGACGAGGCCGGCGTCACCGCCGGCACCCGGCTGCTGGAGATCGGCACCGGCTGGGGCGAGCTCGCCATCCGGGCAGCACGACGGGGCGCCACGGTGCACAGCATCACGTTGTCCGTGGAGCAGCTCGAGCTCGCGGAGCGACGCGTGGCCGCTGCCGGCTGCTCGGACCTCGTGCGGATCGAGCTCCAGGACTATCGGGCGCTCGCGGAGCCGGAGTTCGCCTCGGCGTACGACGCCATCGTCAGCGTGGAGATGATCGAGGCCGTCGGACACGAGTTCTGGGGCACCTACTTCCAGACGCTCGACCACGCACTGGCCCCCGGCGGCCGGGTCGCGATCCAGGCGATCACGATGCCGCACGACCGGATGCTGGCGACGCAGGGCACCGAGACGTGGATCAACAAATATGTCTTCCCGGGCGGCTTCCTGCCCAGCGTGCACGTCATCGACGAGATCACCTCGGAGCAGACGTCCCTGCGCCGGACCGGCCTGCTCGAGATGGGCAGCCACTACGCCGAGACGTTGCGCCGCTGGGACGAGCGCTTCCTCGCGCAGCGCGAGGCGGTCCTGGCCCTCGGCTTCGACGACCTCTTCATGCGGATGTGGCACTTCTACCTCGAGTACTCCCGAGCCGGCTTCGCCAGCGGCTACATCAACGTCCAGCAGCTCACCTTCGTCAAGGCTGACATCAGGGGCGACCGGTGACCGCGACCAGCCAGCGTCCGACCCTGACCTCGGTCGGCATCGCGCAACGCCTCGCCGAGGCGGCCCGTCCGTTCATCGGCGGCGACCTCCCGGTGCGGCTGCAGCTCTGGGACGGCTCCGTCGCCGGCCCCGAGGATGCGCCGCTCGTGGTGCTCCGTAGCCCTGACGCCCTGCGTCGGCTGCTGTGGCACCCGGGAGAGCTCGGCGCTGCCCAGGCCTACGTCACCGGCGACCTCGACGTCCCCGCGCAGGACGGTTGGGACCTCGACTCGGCGCTGACCCACGCGTTCGCGGTCGGCAAGGCGCGCGGCCTCGAGGGCGTACGCCGATCGCCGCTCGCCCTCGTGCAGGCGCTCCGCACCGCTGCCGGCCTGGGGGTGCTCGGCGCTCCGCCGAAGCTTCCTGCCAGCCAGGCGCGGGTCAAGGGCCGGCTGCACAGCGCCATCCGCGACCGGCGCGCGATCAGCCACCACTACGACCTCAGCAACGAGTTCTACGCCGCGATCCTCGACCCGTCGATGGCCTACAGCTGCGGCTACCACGACAACGCGCACACCACCCTGGAGGACGCCCAGCGCGCCAAGCTGGACCTGGTGTGCACCAAGCTCGGGCTCGATCCGGGCATGCGGATGCTCGACGTCGGGTGCGGCTGGGGCTCGTTGTCCCTGCACGCGGCCGAGCACTTCGGGGCCAACGTCGTCGGCGTGACCATCGCCGCGGAGCAGAAGAAGTTCATCGACGCCCGCATCGCCGAGCGCGGGCTGGGCGACCGGGTCGAGATCCGGCTCCAGGACTATCGCGAAGTCCCCCAGCGCGGGCACTTCGACGCCGTCGGGTCCCTCGAGATGGGCGAGCACGTCGGTGAGGCCAACTACCCCACCTACGTCAAGGTGCTGCAGGGCGCGGTCCGGCCAGGAGGCCGCGTCCTCGTGCAGCAGATGTCGCGGACCGGCCGGCACCCCGGGGGCGGCCCGTTCATCGAGTCGTTCATCGCTCCGGACATGCACATGCGCCCCGTCGGGGAGACGGTCGCGCACCTGGAGCGGGGAGGGCTCGAGGTCCGTGACGTGCACGCACTGCGCGAGCACTACGTCCTCACGGTGGCGGGTTGGCTCGAGCGCTTCGAGGCCAGCGTGCCGCGGCTGACCGAGCTGGTCGGCGAGGAGGTCGTCCGCGTGTGGCGGCTCTACCTCGTCGGCGGCTCCATGGCCTTCCGGGACGGGCGCATGAGGGTCGACCAGATCCTCGCCGTGCGCCCGGGCGCTGCACACTCGCTGCCTGCCCAGCGGAGCTGGTGAACGGCATGACGGGATCCCCACGTGGGTGATCTCGGCTGGCCCGCAGCTGCCGGCATCGGCCTGCTGACCTGTGTCGTGGCCATGGGGCTCACCGCATGGGTCAGCTGGCGGGTGGGCCGTGTCTCGGTCGTCGACGTGGCATGGGGACTGGCCTTCGTCGCCGTCGCCCTCGTGCTCGCCGTCGTCTCCGGCCAGCGGCTCTCCTGGCTGCTCGCCGTGCTGGTCACGATCGGGGGCGGTCGCCTCGCGCTCCACATCCAGCGCCGGTCGCGCGGCCACGGCGAGGACCCGCGCTACGCCGAGATGCTCGGTGACGCCGGCTTCGGCACGGTGATCCGCAAGGTCTTCGTGGTGCAGGGGCTCGCCGTCGTGGTCGTGTCGCTGCCGCTGCAGACCGCTGCGTCGTACGACGTCCG
>NZ_JAOPXV010000171.1 GCF_025964975.1 Nocardioides sp. | reverse complement strand
GGCGGCGACCGCCGCCGCCTCGCGCCCCAGCTCGGCCAGGCGAGCCGCGTCCGCCGCCACGGTCGTCTCGAGCTCGCGGAGCGGCTCTGCCCGATCCGCACGCCTCGAGCGGCTGCGCAGCTTGGCCAGCGCGTCGTCGTCGTGCTGGGCGAGGACCGCCGCAGCGGCGGCGTGGGCAGCCTGTCGCCCAGCAAGTGACCGACCGGCGGCCAAAGCGCCGGAGGAACGAGCGACGGCCTCGTCGGCCTGCGCGCGAGCGGCAGCAGTCGCCACGACGTCCTGTTCCGCCGCGGCCAGCAGCCCCTCAACCCAGCGGGTCAGGGCGTGGTCGGACGCCTCGAGCGACAGGTCGGCGACGGCCCAGTCGGGAGGCAGGGTTTGACCAGCCGTCTCGCTGAGCCGACTCACCAGCTGCGCGACGTCGCGCCCGTGGGCGGCCGAGGTGCGCTGCAGATCGAGCCGACGCTCCCGCAGCCACTGCTCGATCCGGTCGAACCGGCCGGTGCGGAACACCTGTCTCAGCAGGGCATGACGCTCCTCGGAGCGGGCACGCAGGAACGCCTGGAACCGGCCTTGGGGCAGCATGGCCACCTGGGTGAACTGGGTGAGGTTGAGCCCGACCAGTCCGGTCACCAGGTGCCCGGTCTCGTCGAGACGGGTGGACAGCGGCTGCCACGCCTGGGCGACCCGCTCGCTGACGACGACCGAGGCCTGCTGGGCGGTGACGCCGGTGCCGCGCTTCTTGGGCCGCTCCCACCTCGGCGAGCGCTCGATGCGGAACCGACGACCGGACAGGGTCACCTCGAGACGCACGCGCGGGGCCACGCCCTCCGGGGCCTGGTCGCACCGCAGCCGGCCAGCGGTGCCTCGGTCGCCGGGGACGTCGCCGTACAACGCGAAGCACACGGCGTCGAGGATGCTCGACTTGCCGGCGCCGGTGGGGCCGCTCAGCAGGAACAACCCCGCGTCGGACAGCACGTCGAAGTCGACCTCGCACGTGTCGGCGAAGGGTCCGAAGGCGGTGATCTGCAGTGAGTGCAGACGCATCAGTCGACCCCCACCACAGCGTCCAGGTCGGTGTCGTCACCGCAGGCGTCGCAGGCCGCCAGCAGGAGCGAGGACTCCGCAGGACTGGCCGGCACTCCTCGCAGCTCCCGGACGAAGTCGAGGGCGATGTCGTGGTCGCGACGCCCGGTCGCCCGGGCCTGCGGTGCCGCGGGCAGCCGCGCGCCCGCTGGCGAGAAGGACAGCACCAGGGTGTGCTCGAAACGGCGGCGCAGCCGCTCCATCGCCTGAGGGGGACGGAGCTGGTCGGTCAGGGTCACGTGAAGCCAGTCGTGCTCGTGGACCGCGAGCCGCGGATCGGTGAGGAGCGTCTCGAGGGCGCCGGTGAGTCGCGCCAGCCGCCGCGGCACCGGCGCCTCGACGAACTCGGCGGCGCAGGCACCCGAGCGGTCCAGGTCGACCAGCCAGCTGCCCTTGACGTGGTCGGCCTCACCGAACGAGTAGGCCAGCGGGGAGCCGCTGTAGCGGATGCGCTCGTCGAGGGTATGGGCTCCGTGCAGGTGCCCCAGGGCGACGTAGTCGATGTCGTCGAAGGTGCTCGTGGGCACGCGACTGACGCCGCCGACGCTGATGTCCCGCTCCGACTCCGAGGGGGCTGCGCCGGCGACGAACGCGTGGGCGAGCACCACCGAACGGACGCCCGGACGCGTGTCCAGGTCGGCCCGCACGCGACGCATGGCCTCGGTCAGCACGACCTCGTGCGACCGCACCGGCAGCGACCATGGCTCCATCATCGCGGTGGGGTCGAGGTAGGGCAGGGCGTGGAAGGCGACCTCGCCGTGCTCGTCGCCGAGCAGCACGGGGGTGCCGACCCCCCGGGCGTCGGTGCGGAGGAAGACCCCCGCCGCATCGATCAGCCGGCTGCCGAACCCCAGCCGCTGGGCTGAGTCGTGGTTGCCGCTGCTCACCACCACCGCCGCCCGGGACGAGGCCAGACGCGCGAGCGTCTCGTCCGCCACGCGGACGGCGTCGACCTGCGGGAGCGCCCGGTCGTAGATGTCGCCCGCGACCACGACGACGTCGACCTTCTCACTCGCCACGACGTCGAGCAGGTGATCCATGAACGCACTCTGGTGTCCCAGGAGGCCCTCGCGATGGAAGGACCTTCCCAGGTGCCAGTCAGAGGTGTGCAGGATCCGCATGGGTCGAACCTAGGTTCAACCACCGACAACCCTCAGGAGCCCACGCCGCAGGAGTGCGATCAGGCGTACTGCACGCACCGGGACGCATCGGTGAAGCCGAACAGGGCCACACCCGACTCGGTCGCCAGACGCACCGAGAGGCTGGTCGGTGCGCCCACGGACACCAGCGACCCGATGCCACTCGCCACGGCCTTCTGGACCAGCTCGAAGCCCGCACGGCCGCTCACCACCAGGCACGCAGCGCTCCGGGGCTCGCCGGCCAGGATGCGCGCTCCGATGACTTTGTCGACCGCGTTGTGCCGCCCGACGTCCTCGCGGACGACGAGCAGTCGTCCCTCGACGTCCGCCAGCGCGGCGGCGTGCACCCCGCCCGTCCGCTTGAAGTGGGGTTGCTGCTCCCGGAGTGCGTCGGGGAGGCTTCGCACGACGTCGGGGGAGGGGATCGGACCCGCCCAGGTCTCAGATGCCCGGACGTCCAGCACCGAGGCGACGCTGTCCTTGCCGCAGACCCCACACGCCGAGGAGCCGGACGACAGCGCTGCATGGCGTGGCGCGATGTCGACGGCGCCCGCCACGGTGATGGTCACGACGTTGAACTCCTGCTCGGGATCCAGGTCGGCGTCGGTGCAGTAGGCCACCTGCCTGATGTCGCCCGGCGAGATCAACGACTCGTTGGCCGCGAACCCCGCCGCCAGCTCGAAGTCGTTTCCGGGGGTGCGCATGGTGACCCAGATGCGGCGGGCGGGCAGCCCGTTGCCTGCGAGCCGGATCTCCAGGGGTTCCTCGGTGGCCAGCCGGTCCTCGCGCTTCCGCTCGCCGACGTCCGCATGCTCGGTGACACGCGTGCGTACGGTCGGACCGGGACGACGAGCCCGGGAAGCGGGATCCAGACTGCTCACGGCTTCGAGCGTACGGCGATGCGTCGACGGACCTCGTCGGCCATGATCGCCATCTGCCGTCTCAGCGTGTGGTCGAGGCCCTCGTCGCCCGCCAGCGCCTCGGCGCGGGCCGCCGTCTCGTCGGTCAACGAGGTGAGGGGGAAGAACCAGCAGGCCGCGTCGGCGACCAGCCAGCCGCTGCGATGGGTGGACGTGCCCGGCAGGTCGTCGAAGAACCGGTCGACGTACGGAGCGGTGAGGGATTCCTGACCGGGTCGCCACATGCCCTGACCGGCCGCCTGGAGCTCGTAGTTGGCGACGTCGGCGACGCCCGTGAAATGGTCCCACGCCCACGACTTGGCCTCCGGGGTGGGCAGGGACGCGACGGCCCGGGCGTGGGCGACCGTGGACGTGGCCGTCCGCTCGGCGGCGAGGTGCCGGTCGAGGGATGCGTGGTCCAGCTCGCCCAGGGCTGCGCACCGGGCGAGGATCCGCCACCGCAGCGACAGGTCCAGGGACACGCCATCCGGGACGCCACCGTCCAACCAGGCGCGCAGGTCGGTCGTGGACGCGGCAGTCTCGACGGCCCCCTGAAAGGCGGCGTGCTGGACCGTGCTTCCCGGGTCCGCGCTCACGGCGCGCGCCAGGTAGGCCTCGTGGAGTGCCCTGGCTGCCTGGTGCGGGTCCGCCGCCAGGGGCGCCACCTTGGTGACCAGCCACTCGGTGAGGAGGAGCCTGCTCGGGTCGCTGGCGCGCTCGTTGAAGGAGAGTGGTTCGTCGCTGGGCTCGGTGGGGATCGAGAGGGCCGCCAGCGCAAGCACCTGCTCAGGAGTCGTCGCCGCCACTTCGAACGAGCTCCGGACGTTGTTCCAGAACGAGGCGCGCAGCAGGTCGTCGTCGAGCGTCGAG
>NZ_JAOPXV010000109.1 GCF_025964975.1 Nocardioides sp. | reverse complement strand
GTCACCCCCGACGTGGCCAAGGCCATCTCGGACATCAAGGGCGGCAAGATCGAGTTCCGCGTCGATCGCCACTCCAACCTGCACTTCATCATCGGCAAGGCGTCCTTCTCCGAGGCACAGCTCGCCGAGAACTACGCCGCCGCCCTCGAAGAGGTGCTGCGACTGAAGCCGGCCAGCTCCAAGGGCCGCTACATCAAGAAGGTCACCGTCTCCACCACCATGGGTCCCGGTGTCCAGGTCGACCCCAACCGCACCAAGAACGTCGCCAGCGAGGACGAGGCCCAGGCCTGACCTCCGAGGTCTGCACGCCCGACTGCCTTCCGAGGTGGTCGGGCGTGCTTTCATTTGATCGTCCCTACCGAAGGAGCCACCATGGCCCGCTCGTCCCTGCCCCGCCGTCTCGGCGCCGCCACCCTGCTCACCAGCATGGTGCTGTCGGCCGCCGCGTGCGGTGGCGACGACACCTCGGCAACAGACACCGCGAGCGGCGAGACGTCCGCCGAGGACTCCGAGCAGACCGAGGACACCGGTGACACCGAGGTGGCGTCGGGCGACCTCGCGGAGCTCTCGGCCGAGGAGTTCTACCCCGCGGTCACCGCCGCGCTGAAGGAGGCCGAGACGATGGGCTTCACGGTCTCCACGACCGGTGGACCCGCTCCCTTGGAGCTGACCGGCCAGCTGCGCTACGAGGCTGACGGGATCGAGATGTCAGCAGCCACCAGCGGGGCCCAGGCCTTCGAGATGGTGATGCTCGACAAGATCCTCTACATCGCCGGTGCTGGGATGCCGCTGCCGGACGGCAAGAAGTGGCTCAAGGTCGACCTGAGCGATCCCAACAGCCTCTTCGGGCAGCTGGGCAAGTCGACCGACCCGAGCGCGATGTTCAAGGCCATGGAGGCGCCGAAGGAGTTCGAGCTGCTCGGCACCGAGGAGGTGGACGGCGTCGAGACCAACCACTACAACGTGGTGATGGAGACGGCCAGCTACGCCAAGGCGATGGAGTTGCCGACCGAGATGATGCAGGCCATGCCCAAGGAGATCGTCATCGAGATGTGGGTCGACGCCGACAACCAGCCCCGCAAGTTCCGCCAGGAGCTCGAGCTGCCCGACATGACCGGCAGCGGCCAGAAGACGAAGACCACCACCGAGGGCACCTACTTCGACTTCGGCAGCGATGTCGACATCTCTGCCCCGCCTGCTGCTGAGATCGCAGACAACGTCCCCGGGATGAGCTGAGACACCTACTCGGTGTAGATCCGTTCGTCGACCAGCTTCTCGGCGACGAACTGGCCCTGAGGGACGAAGCGTCCGCAGTCGAGGTGCTTTCGGAACTCCACCTCCGCACCGGAGCGACCCGTGCGGTTCTTCTCGATGGTCATGACCGACCAGTCCTTGAAGTGCTCACCGTTGTTGGCGCCGTACATGAGGTGATGGCGAGCCACCACGTGGGACTTGTTGCTGAGGATCAGCACGACGTCGGCTTCGTATGCCAATGCGGTGGACCCACGCATGTTCCGGGCCCGCATCCGGGTGCCAGGCTCGAGGCCGGCGCGGTCGGAGGCGGAGATGGCGACCACAGGGCACTCGAACTCGATGCTGAGGTCCTTGAGGCCTTCCGTGACGCGCGTGACCCTCTCCTCCTCCAGCAGGTGGTCGGGGGCGCAGACCTTCTGCAGGTAGTCCACCACGACCAGGGGAGGCGTGCCGTGCTCGATCAGGACGTCCTTGACGGTCGCCGCGATCACGTCGAGCGTGGTCTGTGTCGTCGTCGACCGGTGGATGTAGAGCCGGTGCGCGTAGGCGCTCACGGCGGTCAGCGCCTCGACGCCGCCGGTGAGCTGGCCGAGCCGCTCGACGAGGCCGCGTCCGTCACCGTCGGACGCCTCGAACGCGGCGCGCACCTGGGCCACGTTGAGGGGGGAGGGATGGTTCGACCGCTCCGCGGCCTCGGCCGAGATGGCCTTCTGGAGCAGGGCCTCCGCTTCGATCTCGAAGGACAGGAACACCACCGGTCGGCCGGAGCGGGCGCTGTGGCGCGCCATCTGCAGCGCAAAGGTCGTCTTGCCCTCACCCTGGGCGCCGGCCAGCAGGTTGAGGGTCCCCGCCCGCAGCCCCCCGCCCAGCTCCTCGTCGAGCAGGGGAAATCCAGTCGGCCACACGGCTGCTTCCGACGCGGGGTCGAGCAACCGGCGATCGACGCGCTCGAGCACGTCGATGGCGAGGCTCAGCTTCGGGTCCATGCCCGGATTTGAGCACGTCCGCTCGGCGCGCGCGGCCGAACGCAAGGATTTGGCCCATCCGGGCAGGTCGCCGTAGTCTTCCCCTTCGAAACCAGAGACCGCCGGTTGTCGACGGGCATCAGCCCCGAGATCGAAGGTTCCGCCTGACAGCGGACGGCCAGCGCAGGTGGAGCAGCTCCGCATGATTGCGGATCACGCCCCGAGCCTGCGCTCGGGGCGTTCGTCGTCTCGGTGGGATCGACGCCGGTGGTCGACATCGGAAGGAGACCCATGGCGCGGCCAGAAAAGACTGCCGCCGTAGCGGAGATCGTTGAGTCGTTCAATGATGCCGCCGGTGCTGTGCTGACCGAGTACCGCGGGCTCACCGTGAAGCAGCTGCAGGACCTGCGGCGCTCCCTCGGCGAGAACGCCAACTACGCCGTGGTCAAGAACACGCTTGCCAAGATTGCCGCCACCGAGGTGGGCATCGAAGGCTTCGACGACCTGCTCAAGGGCCCCACGGCCATCGCCTTCATCAATGGAGACGTGGTCGAGGCAGCCAAGGGTCTGCGTGACTTTGCCAAGGCAAACCCCGCTCTTGTCATCAAGGGCGGCGTCCTGGACGGGAAGTCCCTCGACGCCTCGGAGATCGCCAAGCTGGCGGACCTCGAGTCGCGTGAGGTGCTCCTCGGCAAGCTCGCGGGCGGCATGCTCGCGACGTTGTCCCAGGCTGTCTACCTCCTCAACGCCCCGCTCGCCCAGGTTGCCCGGCTCGCCGGCGCCCTGGAGGCGAAGGCGACCGAGGACCCCTCGATCCTCGCAGGTGGTGCCGGTGTGCCGGCCGCTGCCGAGGAGACCCCGGCTGCTGAAGAGGCTGCGGAGGTGACCCCGGCTGCTGAAGAGGCTGCCGAGGAGACCCCGGCTGCTGACGAGGCTGCCGAGTCCACCGAAGCCTGACCGGGCCGACGTACACCACCTGAAACCCATCGGCCGGGGAACACCCGCCGGCCACCAACGGAAGGAAACGCCATCATGGCGAAGCTCACCACCGACGAGTTGCTCGACGCGTTCAAGGAAATGACCCTCATCGAGCTCTCTGAGTTCGTCAAGCAGTTCGAGGACACCTTCGGCGTCACCGCTGCCGCTCCCGTTGCCGCTGCTGCCCCCGCCGCCGGCGGCGGCGCTGCTGCCGAAGAGGCCGTTGCCCAGGACGAGTTCGACGTCATCCTCGAGGCCGCTGGCGAGAAGAAGATCAACGTCATCAAGGAGGTGCGCGCCCTCACCAGCCTGGGCCTCAAGGAGGCCAAGGACCTCGTCGAGGCCGCCCCGAAGCCGATCCTCGAAGGCGTCGACAAGGCTGCCGCCGACAAGGCCAAGGACGCGCTCGAGGCCGTTGGCGCCACCGTCACCGTCAAGTGACTCACCCGATGTCGGTCTGACCGGCATCAACCTCCTCAGGGCGGTCACCTCCGGGTGGCCGTCCTGAGGCGATTTGACGGGTTGTTCGAGGAGCCTGCTGCCTCAGCGGAAGACGACCGTCCGCTCTCCGTTGAGCAGGATCCGCGACTGTGCGTGCCAGCGCACGGCCCGCGCCAGCACCTGCGCCTCCACGTCCCGGCCGGCCGCGACGAGCTGGCCCTCGCGGTCGGTGTGGTCGACCCGTACCACGTCCTGCTCGATGATCGGGCCCTCGTCGAGCTCCGCGGTGACGTAGTGCGCGGTCGCGCCGACGAGCTTGACGCCCCGGTCGAAGGCCTGGTGGTAGGGCCGGGCGCCCTTGAAGCTGGGCAGGAACGAGTGGTGGATGTTGATCGCGTGCCCGGACAGCCGGCGGCACAGGTCGTCGGAGAGCACCTGCATGTAGCGCGCCAGCACGACCAGGTGCGTCCCGGTCTCGTCCACGATCTCCAGGAGCCGCTTCTCGGCATCGGCCTTCGTCTCGGGCGTGACCGGGACGTGGTGGAAGTCGAGACCGTAGGAGCGGACCAGCGGACCCGCGTCGGGATGGTTGGACACGACCGCTGGGATCTCGATCTGAAGCGCCCCGGTGCTGGCCCGGAACAGCAGGTCGTTGAGGCAGTGCAGGTGCTTGGAGACCAGGATCAGCGTGCGGTACGGCGCATCCGCCGACCGCAGCTCGAAGTCCATCCCGAACCGGTCGGCCACTGCCGCGAACTCACCGCCCAGGGACTCGGCCGTGGCCGCGCCCGGGACGACGAAGTCGATGCGCATGAAGAAGCGATCCGTCAGCTGGTCCCCGAACTGCTGGCTCTCCACGATGTTGCCGTGCCGCTCCACCAGGAATCCGGTGACGGCGTGGACGATGCCCGAGCGGTCGGGACAGGAGAGGATCAGCACGAAGTGGCCGGGCGCCGGACCGGCCGTCACGGCGGCGTCGGACGTCTGCATCATGGTTCTCCTCGGATGTGGTTCGGCGGCGTGCGGCCCCTAGTCTGACCGCCTCACCAACGACGTAGGAGAGCAGCCATGACCGCAGCACTGTCAGTGCATGGTCTGTGGAAGATCTTCGGACCGAGGGCGGACCGGATCCTCGGCACTCCCGAGGCCGAGCTCTCGCGAGCCGAGCTCAGGACGAAGACGGGCAACGTCGCTGCCATCAGGGACGTCTCGTTCGAGGTGGGCGCCGGCGAGGTCTTCGTGGTGATGGGTCTGTCCGGTTCCGGCAAGTCCACGCTCGTCCGGTTGCTGACGCGACTCATCGAGCCCACCAGCGGCACGGTGACGCTCCATGGGATCGACATCACCTCGGCCTCGCAGAGCCAGCTCCGCGACGTACGACGCGAGCAGGTCTCCATGGTTTTCCAAGACTTCGGGTTGCTGCCGCACCGCCAGGTGATCGACAACGTCGCCTACGGCCTCGAGGTGCGCGGCCTCGGCAAGCGGGAGCGCCGCGACCGTGCCGGGGAGGTCATCGACCTCGTCGGGCTGACGGGATACGAGTCCTTCTACCCCGACCAGCTCTCGGGCGGGATGCAGCAGCGCGTCGGTCTGGCGCGGGCCCTGGCCGGCGACCCCGAGATGTTGCTCTTCGACGAGCCCTTCTCGGCCCTCGACCCCCTCATCCGGCGCGACATGCAGAACGAGGTCATCCGCCTCCACCGCGAGCTGGGCAAGACGATGGTGTTCGTCACCCACGACCTCTCCGAGGCGCTCAAGCTCGGCGACCGCATCATGATCCTCCGCGACGGTGAGGTCGTGCAGATCGGCACGCCCGACGAGGTGGTGGCCCGACCGGCCGACGACTACGTCAAGGACTTCGTGGCCGGGGTGCCGAAGGCGCACGTGCTCACGCTGAAGTGGGTGATGCGCGACCCGCGACCGGGCGAGCGCATGGACGGCCCGACCCTTCCCGTGAGCACCGTCGTGCGCCAGGCGGCCCGCGCCGCGATCGCCTCCGACGCCCCGATCCGGGTCGTCGACGGTGACCGCCTCCTCGGTGTCGTCGACGAGGACGACATCATGCGCGTGGTCGTGGCCGAGGAGGAGGTGTGACCCGGTGGATCTCCGCGGTCGGCGTGATCGCCGTCTGGATCCTCGTCTGGTCGTTCACCAAGGGCAGCAACACCCTGGCACTGCCCGGCGCGGAGCACACTGACCTGCACGAGTCGCTCACCGAGCTCAACAACACGCTGCTGGCGGGCCGGGACACCAACCCGGTCATGCGCCTGACCAACGCCGTCTCGGAGATCCTCCGCGACGCCTTCGACTGGGTCCAGCGGATGATCGCCCGCCCCAACCTGCCCCGGCCCGTGCCCGAGATCGGCTGGCTCGGTGTCGTCGCGGTCGCCACCTGGGTGGGTTTCGCGATCGCGAACGCGCGGATCGCGCTGCTGGTGCTGGTCTCGTTCCTGTCCTTCGGCGTCCTGGGCTTCTGGCAGGACTCGATCGACCTGTTGATCGTCACCGGCCTGGCCGTGGGCATCACCGTGGTGGTCGGGATGCCGCTGGCCGTCCTGATCGGGACGAGTCCGCGCGCCAGCAGGGTGGTCACCGTCGCCCTCGACCTGATGCAGACGATGCCGACCTTCGTCTACCTGCTGCCGGTGGTGCTGTTCTTCGGCATCGGGGTCGGCGGCGCCGTCGTGGCGACGTTGATCTACGCGATCCCGCCGCTCGTGCGGATCGCGGGCTTCGGCATCCGTGAGGTGTCGCGGACGACGATCGAGGCCACCGACTCCGCTGGCCAGACGGCCTGGCAGCGATTGTCCAAGGTGCAGGTCCCGATGGCGCGCAGGACCATCATCGTGGGGCTCAACCAGACCACGCTGGCGGCCTTGTCCATGGCCACGATTGCGGCGTACGTCAACGGACCCGGCCTCGGGAAGCCGGTCCTGCGCAAGCTCGTCGCCAACGACTTCGGCGGCGCCTTCGTGCCAGGCATGCTGATCGTGGTGATGGCGGTGATGCTCGACCGGACGACCACGGCTGCCAGCGAGCGCTCGGAGCGGATCAGCCGGGGAGGCGGGGGCAACCTCCGTCGCCGTCGCCTGGTGCTCGCCGGGACCGGAGCAGGCGCGCTCGTGGCCGTGATCCTGTCGCGACGCGAGCTGAGCCTGGCCGAGTTCCCGGCCTCCAGCGCTGGCAGCACGATCGCGGAGGCGGCGGGCCGGGTGATGGACGGCACCGTCGACCTGGTCGGCGGCCCGGCCGGCTGGCTGAAGGACGCCGTCAGCTACGGGTTCCTCAACCCGATGCAGTCGCTGCTCGCCGACTCCCCGTGGTGGCTCTCCGGGCTCGCGATCACGACGCTGGCCTTCGTCTTCGGCGGTCTGCGCGCCCTGGCCACGGCCGGAGTGTGCCTCGCCGGCATCTGGTACCTCGACCTCTGGCACGACGCGATGATCACCCTCACCATGGTGCTCGTCGGCACGGTGCTGGTGATGGTGCTGGCCCTGCTCCTCGGCGTCTGGATGGCACGGGACCGGCGCGTCGACCTGGGCATCCGGCCGCTCCTCGACGCCGGACAGACGATCCCGCCGTTCGTCTACCTGATCCCGGTGCTGGCGCTCTTCGGTCCCACCCGGTTCAGCGCGATCGTGGCTGGGATCGTGTACGCCGCCCCGGCGGCCATCAAGCTGGTGGCTGACGGGATCAAGGGCGTGCCGACGACGACCATCGAGGCAGCGCGGTCGACCGGCCACACGACGTGGCAGGAGATCATCAAGGTCCAGCTGCCGATGGCCAGGGGATCGCTGGTGCTCGCCTTCAACCAGGGCCTGCTCTACGTGCTTGCCATGGTCGTCATCGGCGGCCTGGTCGGCGCTCAAGCGCTCGGCTATGACGTCGTGCTGGGCATCTCGCAGAGCAACGAGTGGGGCAAGGGCGCGGCGGCAGGCCTCACCATTGTCCTGCTCGGCGTCATGCTTGACAGGATCACCCGAGCGGCAGCAAGAGAGCCAGCCAGCAAATGAGGAGACGAACCATGAGGATTGCCAGAGGCCGACGGACACGACTCGGGGCGCTCGCCGCCGTCGCGACCCTGGCGGTGACCGGCTGCGGCTCCGGGGGATCCGTCGAGGAGGCCACCGAGGCCAACGAGTCCGAGGCTGCGAACGCCGACGGCGAGTGCGGGGAGCTCGACATGGCCGTCAACCCGTGGGTCGGCTACCAAGCCAGTGCCTACGTGGTGGGCACCGTCGCCCAGGACGAGCTCGGCTGCACCGTCAACTACAAGGACCTCAAGGAGGACGTCTCCTGGCCCGGCTTCGGCACCGGCGAGGTCGACGTCATCATCGAGGACTGGGGCCACCCAGACCTCGAGAAGAAGTTCTTCGAGGCTGAGGGCGACGGCACCGCCATGGACGTGGGTCCGCAGGGCAACGTCGGGATCATCGGCTGGTACGTCCCGCCGTGGCTCGCCGAGGAGCACCCGGACATCCTCCAGTGGGAGAACCTCGACAAGTACGCCGAAGACTTCGCGACCTCGGAGTCCGGCGGCAAGGGCCAGTTCCTCGGGGCCGACCCGTCCTACGTGCAGTTCGACGAGGCGATCGTGAGCAACCTCGGCCTCGACTTCAAGGTCGTCTTCTCCGGCTCGGAGGCAGCCAGCATCGAGGCCTTCCGCAAGGCCGAGGAGAACAAGGAGTTCCTGGTCGGCTACTTCTACGAGCCGCAGTACTTCATGGCCGAGGTGCCCCTGGTCAAGGTCGCGCTGCCGCCGTACGAGGAAGGCTGCCAGGACGACCAGCAAGCGGTCGCGTGCGACTACCCCGAGACGGAGCTGAAGAAGGTCGTCAGCACCGAGTGGGCCGAGTCGGACTCCACGGCGGTCGGGCTGGTGGAGAACTTCCGGTGGACCAACGAGGACCAGAACGTCGTCGCTGCCTACATCGCCGACGAGGGCATGTCCCCGGATGACGCGGCCGCGAGGTGGATCGAGGAGAACCCGGACCTGGTCGCGGAGTGGCTGTCCTGAGCGGACGGCCGCAGCCGAACCGTCACACCGAGTGACACTGTGTGTCCATCTGGTGACGTGGCGGTCATTTGTGCGTAACCTCACGCTCAGTGTCGCGTTGATACTCAGTAGTAATGCCGGGGGACGGGCAAAGGGAGATACTTCGCATGGGAGTAGAGATCAAGGTCGACGACCTCACGAAGTCGTTCGGCAAGCAGTTGATCTGGGGCGATGTCTCGCTGACCATCCCTGCCGGTGAGATCTGCGTGATGCTCGGTCCGTCCGGGACCGGCAAGTCGGTCTTCCTCAAGACCCTCATCGGCCTGCTCAAGCCCGATCGCGGCTCGATCATGATCGAGGGCACAGACATCGCCTCCTGCTCCGAGAAGGAGCTCTACGAGATCCGCAAGCTCTTCGGTGTCCTGTTCCAGGACGGCGCCATGTTCGGGTCGATGAACCTCTACGACAACGTCGCCTTCCCCCTGCGCGAGCACACCAAGAAGTCCGAGTCGGAGATCCGCAGCATCGTCATGGAGAAGATGGACCTTGTCGGCCTCCTCGGCGCCGAGGACAAGCTCCCCGGTGAGATCTCAGGTGGGATGCGCAAGCGCGCAGGTCTGGCGCGAGCACTCGTCCTGGACCCCGAAATCGTCCTCTTCGACGAGCCGGACTCCGGTCTCGACCCGGTCCGCACGTCGTTCCTCAACCAGCTCATCATCGACCTGAACGCCCAGATCGACGCGACCTTCCTCATCGTCACCCACGACGTCAACACGGCCCGGACCGTGCCCGACAACATCGGTCTCCTGTACCACCGGCACCTCGCGATGTTCGGGCCACGCGAGATGCTGCTGAGCTCCGAGGAGCCGGTGGTCCGCCAGTTCCTCAACGCCCAGCGCGTCGGTCCGCTCGGGATGTCGGAGGAGAAGGACGCCGACGAGCTCGCTGCCGAGAGCGACCAGGAGCTCCCACCCCTGCCGCCCATTCCCCTCCAGCAGGAACCCTCCAACGGGATCCCGCGGCGCAGCCAGCGTCCACCTGGCGAGTGGTGCCGGGAGAACGGCGTCACGCCACCTCCGGGGTCGTTCGAGACGGCCAACGCCGGCCTGGCGCCGGGGGCCTGAGACACCGATGTCCTCCCTGACCTCGTCCCGCGTGCTCGCTCCCATCGGGACCGCGGGCAAGCTGTTCGCCTTCGCGCTCGATGTGGTGCGCGGGCTGTTCCGTCGACCCTTCCAGCTGCGGGAGTTCATCCAGCAGGCCTGGTTCATCGCCTCCGTGACCATCGTTCCCACGGCCCTGGTCGCCATCCCCTTCGGCGCGGTCATCGCCCTGCAGGTCGGTGGGCTGATCAAGCAGTTCGGCGCCCAGTCCTTCACCGGCTCGGCCTCGGTGCTGGCGGTCGTCCAGCAGGCCGCTCCGATCGGGACCGCGCTGCTCATCGCCGGCGCGGGCGGGTCGGCGATCGCGGCCGACCTCGGCGCCCGCAAGATCCGCGAAGAGCTCGACGCGATGATGGTCCTGGGTATCGACCCCATCCAGCGCCTGGTCGTCCCGCGGGTGCTCGCGTGCATGCTCGTCGCGTTCTTCCTCAACGGCATGGTCAGCGTCGTCGGGGTTGCGGGTGGCTACGTCTTCAACGTGATCCTGCAGGAGGGCACACCCGGCGCCTACATCGCCAGCTTCACCGCTTTGGCGCAGCTGCCCGACCTCTACATCGGTCTTCTCAAGGCGATCGTCTTCGGTCTCATCGCCGCCATCGTGGCCTCCTACAAGGGAATGAACGCCGACGGCGGCCCGAAGGGCGTCGGTGACGCAGTCAACGAGGCAGTGGTCATCACCTTCCTGCTGCTGTTCGTCGCCAACTTCGTGATGAGCCTGATCTACCTCCAAGTCGTTCCGCCGAAGACGGGTTGACGCCATGGCCAACGTCAAGAGCATCTACCAGAAGCCGCTGGGGTCCCTCGACAACCTGGGCGGCCAGCTCGGTTTCCACATCGCCGTCCTCAAGGCCATCCCGCGCTCGGTCACCCGCTACCCCAAGGAGATCCTGCGGATCCTCGCCGAGGTCACCCTCGGCTCCGGCGCGCTGGCGGTCATCGGTGGCACGGTCGGTGTCATCCTCGGCATGACGTTCTTCACCGGGGCGCAGGTCGGGCTCTCGGGCTACGCCGCGCTCAACCAGCTCGGGACTGCCGCGTTCTCAGGATTCGTCTCTGCCTACTTCAACACCCGCGAGATCGCCCCCCTCGTCGCAGGCATCGCGCTCGCGGCGACGGTCGGCTGCGGCTTCACCGCTCAGCTGGGCGCGATGCGGATCTCCGAGGAGGTCGACGCCCTGGAGGTGATGGCCATCCCCTCGATGCCCTTCCTGGTCGCGACGCGGGTCGTCGGTGGTCTGATCGCGATCATCCCTTTGTACGTCGTGGGGTTGCTGTCGTCGTACTTCGCGAGCCGAGTCGTGGTGACGCAGTTCTACGGTCAGTCGACCGGCACCTACGACCACTACTTCAACGCGTTCCTGCCTCCGGGCGATGTGCTGTGGTCCTTCGGCAAGGTGCTGGTGTTCGCGGTCACGGTGATTTTGATCCACTGCTACCACGGCTACAACGCCTCCGGCGGACCCGCGGGCGTCGGCGTCGCCGTGGGTCGGGCCGTGCGGACCAGCATCGTGGCGATCAACGTGATCGACCTGTTCCTGTCGATGGCCATCTGGGGCACCAACGCGACCGTCAGATTGGCTGGGTGAGCGGCCATGAACCCGTTCAAGAACAATCTGTTCCTCGGTGTGCTGTTCCTCGCGCTGCTCTTCTCCAGCGTGTGGGTCTCCTACGGCGTCTTCACCAAGAGGTGGACCGACTACGACGAGGTCGCCCTGAAGACCTCCAAGATCGGTCTCCAGATGCCGCTGCGCGCGGACGTGAAGATCCGGGGAGTGCAGGTCGGTGAGGTCATCGCGATCGACGGTGACGCCGACGGCGCGACTCTGACGTTGGGTCTCTACCCCGACATGCGCGACACGATCCCGGCCAACGTGACCGGCTCGATCGTGCCCAAGACGCTCTTCGGCGAGAAGTACGTCTCGCTGATCATCCCCGAGGCGCCCGCCAAGGACTCGATCGCGGTCGACGCCACCATCGACCGCACGGCGATCTCCACCGAGGTCGAGCAGGTCCTCAACGACCTCTACCCGCTGCTGCGAGCCGTCCAGCCGGCCGAGATCAACAAGACCCTCAACGCCATCGCCACCGCCCTGGAGGGCCGTGGCAACCAGCTCGGCGAGAACCTCGAGACCGTCGACAGCTATCTCAAGCGTCTCAACCCGGAGATCCCCGCGCTGGTGGAGGACCTCCGCCTGACCGGCGAGGTCGCCGACATCTACGTCGACGTCCTGCCCGAGATCGCCACCATCCTGCGCAACTCGATCACCACGACCCAGACCCTCGAGGGTCGCGAGGAGAAGCTCACGGCGCTCTACCAGGACGTCGGCGCCTTCTCCAACACCACCGAGCGGTTCCTCGACGAGAACGGTGACAACCTGATCCGGCTCGCCGAGCTCAGCCAGCCCCAGCTCGAGCTGTTCGCCAAGTACGCCCCGGAGTACCCCTGCCTCCTCGGTGGCGTCGTCACCGCCGGCGACATGCAGGCCGAGGTCTTCCGCGGCTTCACCCTGCACATCGTCCTCGAGACGCTGCCCAACCAGCCGCGCGGCTACGGACCGCAGGACCTGCCGACGTACGGCGAGAAGCGTGGTCCCTCCTGCGCCTCTCTGCCTGCCCCGCCATACAGCCAGACCAACCCGGCGCCGGTTCCCGGCTTCGCCGACGGTGTGGACGAGGGGACCGGCAAGGGGACCTCGCGCGCGGCCACCGGCTGGTCGAGGGGCGAGGGATATCCCGGCAGCCGGGAGGAGTCCGCGCTCGTGAAGGGGCTGCTGGCGCCGGCGATCGGCACCAGCGTCTCGGACGTGCCCGACCTCGGCGTGCTGCTGATCGCCCCGATGGCTCGCGGCGCCACCGTCTCCCTGGGAGCTGATGACTGATGGCCCGCCTGGACAAGAAGACCAGCGGCGACCTGGTCAGGCTGCTCGTGTTCATGATCGTCACCGCGATGTTGACCGGCGTCCTCGTCGTGCTGATCGGCAACCTGAACTTCGCTCCCACCCGCGACTACAAGGCCGAGTTCCTCAACGCCACGGGTCTGGTCAAGGGAGACGACATCCGGGTCGCGGGTGTGAAGGTCGGCACGGTCAAGGATGTGGAGATCACCGATCGCACCCGCGCCCTGGTGAGCTTCACCGTTGCCGACGCGACCCAGGTCAACGGCGGGACCTTCGCCACGATCAAGTACCGCAACCTGGTGGGGCAGCGCTACATCTCCCTGACCCAGGGGGTCGGCGACGCCGGCCGGCTGCCCGAGGGTGGGACGATCCCGCTGGCTCAGACGGCACCCGCGCTCAACCTCACGGTGCTCTTCAACGGCTTCAAGCCGCTCTTCCAGGCACTGTCGCCCGCCGACCTGAACAAGCTGTCGTACGAGATCGTGCAGGTGTTCCAGGGCGAGGGCGGCACCCTCGAAGGCCTCCTCCAGCACACCGCCTCCGTCACCACGACCCTGGCCGACCGCGACGAGATCATCGGTGACCTCATCGAGAACCTCAACCAGGTGCTCCAGCACATCGGCGACCGGGACGAGCAGCTGTCCCGGCTGATCATCTCGTTCCGCCAGCTCATCGGTGGGCTGAAGGACGACCGGCAGGCCATCTTGACCTCGCTCGACGACATCTCCGAGCTCTCGGTCGAGACGGCCGGACTGCTCTCAGGGATCCGCGAGCCCTTCGTCGATGACATCAAGCAGCTGCGGGCAGTGGCGGGCAACATCGACAAGAACAAGGCGGAGCTCGACCGGGCCCTCCAGGTGCTGCCGATCAAGCTCGAGAAGGTCGGCCGGACCGCGATCTACGGGTCCTACTTCAACTTCTACCTGTGTGAGTTCCAGGGCCGGATCAAGCTTCCGGCCGGCGTCAACGTGCCCGTCAGCTACCAGACCGGCTCCGACAGGTGTGATCTGGGATGATTCCTTTCCGCGAGCGCAATCCCGTCATCATCGGCGCGATCAGCCTGACTCTCCTGGCCGGTTCGCTGGCGGTGGCGTTCAAGGCCGGCGACCTGCCGGTGATCGGGGGCGGCGACACCTACTACGCCGCCTTCTCCGAGGCCGGTGGGTTGAAGGCCAACGACGAGGTGCGGATCGCCGGCGTGCGCGTCGGCAAGGTCGACTCCGTCGAGCTCGACGGGGACAAGGTGAAGGTGGCCTTCAAGGTCGACGAGGCGGAGTCCTTCGGTCCGAGCACCAGCGCGTCGATCGAGGTCAAGACCCTGCTCGGTGCGATGTTCCTCTCCCTCGAGCCCGCCGGCTCGGGTCAGATGAAGGAGGAGTCGACGATCCCGGTCGAGCGGACCACGTCGCCGTACGACGTCGTCGAGGCCTTTGAGGGACTGGCATCGACCTCGGAGCGGATCGACACCGACCAGCTTGCCGAGGCCCTGACCACCCTGGCCGACCTCACCCGCAACACTCCTGAGGAGTTCAAGGCAGCGCTCGACGGGGTCACCCGGCTGTCGGGGAACATCGCCGCCCGCGACCAGCAGATCGGCACCCTGCTGACCAACCTGGAGAAGGTCTCGAGGGTGCTCGATGAGCGTGACCAGGACATCGTCGCCCTGATGGAGGACGCGGACGTCCTGTTCCGGGCGCTGGTGAGTCGCCGACAGGCGATCCACAACCTGCTGACGTCCACCACGACGCTCTCGCGCGAGCTGACCTTGCTGGTGCGCGAGAGCCGTGCGGACCTGAAACCAGCCCTGACCCACTTGGAGAACGTCGTCGACGTGCTGAACAAGAACGAGGACAACCTCGACAACAGCCTTCGACTGATGGCGCCGTTCTACCGGGTGTTCGCCAACACGCTGGGCACCGGACCGTGGTTCGACACCTACATCCAGAACTTCCCACCCGTCCCCCAGGTTGGCTGACATGGACCTCATCAAGAAGTTCGCAGTTCCGCTCGTCATCCTTGCGCTGGTGGCGGCCGCGGCCATCACGATGTTCAGCGGGGACAGGACCAAGCGACTCGTCGCGCACTTCCCACGCACGATCTCGATCTACGAGGGCAGCGAGGTCCGGGTGCTCGGTGTGCCGATCGGCACCGTCGAGGAGGTCACGCCGTCGGGCACCGACGTGGTCGTCACGATGGTCTACGACGCGGACATCAAACTTCCGGCCGACGCCAAGGCGGCCATCGTGGCGCCCTCGATCGTCGGGGACCGCTTCGTCCAGCTCACCCCGGTGTTCCGGAAGGGCGACCAGGTGATGGCCGACAACACCGAGCTCGCCGCGTCCCAGACGGCGACCCCCATCGAGCTCGACGAGATCTACGACAGCCTCAACACGCTCAACGTGGCCCTCGGTCCCAATGGCGCGAACGCCAACGGTGCCCTGTCGGACCTGTTGGCGGTCACGGCCGACAACTTCGGTGGGCAGGGCGCCAACTTCAACACCACCCTCGAGAACTTCGCCCGGTTCACCGACACCCTGGCCAACAACAAGGAAGAGCTGTTCGGGAGCACCGAGCAGCTGGGCAAGTTCGTCGAGACCCTCGCCCAGAACGACCAGACCGTCCGGAGCTTCAACCGCTCGCTCGCCGACGTCTCGGGCCTGCTCAAGGGCGAGCGCGAGGAGCTGGCGTCGACGTTGAAGAACCTGTCCACGGCACTGACCGAGGTCTCCGAGTTCGTCACCGAGAACCGCGAGGTCCTCGGCCGCAACATCGCTGGCCTCAACCGGTTCTCCAAGGTGCTGGTCAAGCAGCGCGACTCGCTGGACGAGATCCTCCGGGTCGCTCCGCTGGCGCTCAACAACCTGGCGCTCACCTACAACCCGCAGGCGGGCACGCTCGACACCCGGGCCAATCAGGGAGAGATCGAGGGTCAGATCGCGGCAGATCCCGCACAGTTCCTGTGCGGGCTGACCAACCAGGTCAAGGGTGCTGATCAGGTCTGCGACACGATCAAGGAGATCCTGCCCCCGGGCACCCTGCCCAAGCCTCGGAGCGGAGCGCTGTCCCGCAAGGGAAGCAGCAGCATGCTGCCCGCGCCTGCGCACCTCCAGTTCGACCCGACGCTCGGCGGACTCGTGGGAGAGCAACGATGAAGAAGCTGAAGGCCCTGGTCCCCGTCGTGCTGTCAGCGCTCCTGCTCACCGGGTGCGACTTCGACATCTACAAGCTGCCCCTGCCTGGTGGCCCCGACGCCGGGGACAACCCGATGACGATCAAGGTCGAGTTCGCCGACGTGCTGGATCTGGTGCCCAAGTCGACGGTCAAGGTCAACGACGTCAGCGTCGGCACCGTCACGGATGTGGCTCTCAACGGCTACACCGCCGTGGTCACTCTCGAGATGCGAAACGACGTCAAGCTCCCCGACAACGCGATGGCCGAGATCCGCCAGACGAGCCTGCTGGGGGAGAAGTTCGTGTCCCTCAAGGCTCCGGACGAGGGCGCCAGTCCTGACCCGCTCGAGAGCGGCGACCGGATCCCTCTGGACCGCAGCGGGCGCAACTCCGAGGTCGAAGAGGTCCTGGGCGCGCTCAGCCTGCTGCTCAACGGTGGCGGCATCGGTCAGCTCCAGACCATCAACCGCGAGCTCAACCTCGCTCTCGAGGGTCGCGAAGGAGCCGCCAGGTCGGTGCTGGAGCAGATCCGCTCCTTCATGGGCCAGCTCGACGAGAACAAGGAGGAGATCCTCACGGCGATCGAGAAGCTCAACCAGCTCGCGCTCGCCATCCAGAAGGAGCAGCCGACCATCGACGCTGCGCTCGAGGAGCTCCCCAGCGCACTGGACTCCATCGACTCCCAGACCGACGACCTGGTCAAGATGCTCAAGGCGCTCGACGACCTCAGCGAGGTCGGGGTCAAGGTCATCAGCGCCTCGAAGGCCGCCACCATCGACTCGCTCGAGGCGCTCAACCCCGTCCTCACCCAGCTCGCAGCGTCGGGTGACAACTTCACCAAGGCCTTCCATGTGTTCTTGACCTACCCGTTCGTCGACGAGGTGGTCGGTCGGGACCCGCAGGTGGCACGCAACCTGCACATGGGTGACTACACCAACCTGTCCATCACCCTGGAGGTCGACCTCAGCAAGGGGCCGATCGAGCTGCCCTCGCTGCCCACGCTCCCGACCGGGCTGCCCACCTTGCCGACCAACCTGCCCACGGTGATCGATCCCACCGTCATCCTCGACAACGTGCTGGAGTGCCTGCGGAGCGGCAGCCTGACGAGCCCGGAGTGCCAGAAGGTCCTCCAGACCCCGGCGGAGCTGGCCAAGCTCAAGGAGGAGTGCAAGAAGGACGAGAACAAGGACAAGGACGTCTGCAAGGAGCTGAACGCGATCCCGCCGGTGCCGGTGCCCACCACGCTGCCGCCCGTCCCGGTGCCCACCAGCACCGGCCTGCCGCCGTTGCCGACGGCCCCGACCGTCGCCCTCCCGCGGCAGGGAGCTCCTCGGGCAGGCACGGGTCAGACACGAGGCACCAGCGGACCCACGCTCGGTGAGTTGATGGAGACCTACGATGCCGACCTCGTCAACCTGCTGATCCCCGGGGTGGTGCTGCGATGATCACCCGCCGGACCAAGCTCCAGCTGCTCGTGTTCGCCATCATCACCATGGTGGGCGTGACCTTCGTCGGGGCGCGCTACGCCCGCCTCGACCGCGTCTTCGTCGATGACGCCTACACCGTGGTGGCCCACTTCTCCGACTCCGGCGGCGCGTTCGCCGGGGCCGAGGTGTCCTACCGCGGCGTCCGGATCGGTGAGGTCTCCAAGATGGTGCTGACCCAAGACGGCGTCGACATGCACCTCGACATCGACAACGAGCAGGACAAGATCCCGGCCGACACGCTCGCGCTGGTGGGCAACCGGTCCGCAGTGGGCGAGCAGTACGTCGAGCTGCAGCCGCAGAGCGACAAGGGCCCCTACCTGAAGAACAACTCCGAGATCGGCCTCGACCAGACCGCCCTGCCGATCTCGACCGACACCTTGTTGACCAATCTCTCCGAGACGGTGCGCAGCGTGGACGAGGACGACCTCCAGACCGTCACCACGGAGTTCGGTGCCGCCTTCGGGGGTGCGGGTGACGACCTCCAGACGATCATCGACTCCGGCAACGAGTTCATCAACGCCGCCGATGCCAACTTCGAGGTGACCACGAAGCTGATCCGCGACGGCAACGTCGTGCTGCGCGGACAGATCGCCTCCGAGACCCCGCTCCGCGCCTTCGCTCGCGACCTGAGTGTCTTCTCCACGACCCTGGCCGACAGCGACAAGGACCTGCGCGGGGTGATCGACAACGGCAGCGCGACGGCCAACCAGCTGCGGCGCTTCCTCGAGGACAACGAGGTGGATCTCGCGTCTCTGGTCAACAACCTCGTGACCACGGGGGAGGTGGTCGTCGCCCGGCTCGACGGGATCGAGCAGATCCTGGTCCTCTATCCCTATGTCGTGGAGGGCGGCTTCACCGTCGTGTCGAAGACACCTGAGACAGGCAACTTCGACGCCCACTTCGGAATGGTGCTGACCCAGGAGCCACACGTGTGCAACGGGGGATACGAGGGAACCGATCGCCGGCTCCCCCAGGACGGCTCCAACCGGACGATGAACGTCGACGCACGCTGCACCGAGCCGGCGTCCAAGTCGAATGCCCGGGGCGCGCAGCACGCTCCGCCACGTCCGGCCGCGGACTACGGCGACCCGGTGGCCGCCTACGACCCGACGACCGGCAAGATGATCTGGGGCGAGCAGCAGGCCGGAGCACTGCAGTCGGTCGGTAGCGCCGCCCCCCGGACCCTGGGAAGCGAGTCGTGGAAGTGGTTGTACCTCCAGCCCCTGCTGGCGCAGTAGCCAATGCCCGGCTGCGTCTGGTGGTGCTGGTCGGACTCCTCGTCACGCTCGTCCTCGCGCTGCTCTCGACCCTGGTCCTCGTGCTGTCCACGACCTCACCACAGACCGGCAACCCGGTTCGCCGGGTGAGCGAGGTGGTCAAGGGGTCGACGGAGACCCAGGAGACGCGCGAAGAGGTGATGGCCCAGACCGAGCAGTTCATGCTGCGCCTGGGCTCCTACGGTCCCGAGCTGCTCGACGAGCAGGGCGGGATGCCTGAGTACCGCGAGAAGGTCAAGGAAGTCATCACCCCCAAGTTCGCCGCGTCCTTCGACACCGAGGCCGGCACCGCCGAGCAGCTGGTTGCCCAGGCGGGTGTCTCGCGGGTCCCGGACGTCTTCGCGACCGGGGTGGCCAGCCTCGACGACGACTCGGCCCAGACCCTCGTCGCCGGGTCCTTCAGTGACACCTACGACGTCGACGGCGAGGAGATCAAGCAGGAGCCGATCCCCTTCCGGATCTCGGTGTCCCTGGTGAAGATCGATGGCGAGTGGCTCGTCGACGACTTCGGTCCGGTCAACGGCGACGGTGCCGGCGAGCAGCAGGAGCCTCCGCAGTGACCCCGACCTGGTACGACGTCCTGGACATCGAGCCCACCGCCAGCCCCGACGAGGTCCGTGCCGCCTGGCGCAGCGGGATCGCCGACCTCGAGCCTGGCTCGCGCCGGTTCCAGCGGCTCAACGAGGCTGCAGAGGTCCTGCTGGACAAGGATCGTCGGGCGGCGTACGACGCACAGCTGGCCGCCCAGCGCCCCGACCCTGTGCCCGGCCCGACCCCTGATGCCGCTTCTGATGCCAGTCTGCAGGCCGGGACCGAGCCCGACGCCGGCGCCGGCGCCACGGCAATCCGGCCCGAGCCTCGCCGAGTGGTGCCGCTGTGGCTGATCGCGGCCGTCGCCGTGGTGACCCTGGCGGCTGTCGCCCTGGCTGCGTTCGCCTGGAGTCGGCCCCAAGATCGCCTGGAGACGCCGAGCAGCGCGTTCATCTCGGTCCCGAACGAGGCAGAGGATGCAGCCCGGGAGGCGCAGAGCGCGGCGGAGCAGGCCATCGTGCCGGTCCTCTCCTACGACTACAGGACGCTCGAGGAGGACCAGAAGCGCGCCACCGCCTACCTCACGGGTGACTATCGCAAGAGCTACGACGAGCTCTTCGCAGTGATCGCCGACAACGCCCCGTCGACCAAGACCCAGGTCAGCGCCGAGGTGATCGCCTCCGGGATCGTCCGGTCGGGGGAGGAGCGTGTCGACGTCCTCATCTTCGTGGACCGTCCCACCCTCAACAAGCTCTCGGCCCAACCGGTCCTCTCCAAGGACCAGGTCACCGTCACCATGCAGAAGGTCGGCGACGAGTGGCTCGTGGACAACCTGGTGACCTCCCCAGCCGCTCCCTGATCCCCGCCTGCGGCCGTGGTGCTTGACCTGACGGCCCCGGACGTTCATCATCATCCGCAACGCGGACGTGCTCTTCTCCTGAAGAGTTGACCCCGCGTTTGAGACGCGCGTGCATTTCATGTACGCTTCCTCTTTGCGCCTGCCCTCAAATGCCCTTCACCCTGTCCGGACGGGTGTCGTCGGTGGTCGGCTGGCAGCGATTCGATCGTCCCTGATCATTCGAAGGAAAACTCTTGGCCGCGCGCAGCTCCGCTGGTATCCCCCGTCGCACCTCTTTCGCAAAGATCACCGAACCGCTCGAGGTTCCCCCTCTCCTGTCTCTCCAGACCGCCAGCTTCGAATGGCTGGTCGGCGGCGAGAAGTGGGAAGAGACGGTCGCAGCGCGCCGCGCCGCGGGTGAGGACGTCTCCGAGAAGTCAGGTCTGCAGGAGATCTTCGAGGAGATCTCCCCGATCGAGGACTTCTCCGAGACGATGATGCTGTCGTTCGACAACCCCGTGTTCGTCGATCCCAAGTACACCGAGGAGGAGTGCAAGGAGAAGGACTTCACCTTCTCCCGGCCCCTCTACGTCTCGGCCGAGTTCATGAACCACGAGACCGGCGAGATCAAGGGCCAGACGGTCTTCATGGGTGACTTCCCCATGATGACCCGCAAGGGCACCTTCATCATCAACGGCACCGAGCGCGTCGTCGTCTCGCAGCTGGTGCGTTCGCCCGGCGTCTACTTCGAGCGGACGGCCGACAAGACGTCCGACAAGGACATCTACACCTCCAAGATGATCCCCTCGCGCGGCGCCTGGCTCGAGTTCGAGGTCGACAAGCGTGACCTCGTCGGCGTGCGTCTCGACCGCAAGCGTAAGCAGAACGTCACCGTCCTGCTCAAGGCGCTCGGCTGGACCCCGGAGCAGATCCGCGAGGAGTTCGGCGAGTACGAGTCGATGATGCTCACCCTGGACAAGGACACGCCCCAGACCCAGGACGAGGCGCTGCTCGACATCTACCGCAAGCTGCGCCCGGGCGAACCGCCCACCCGTGAGGCCGCGCAGACGCTGCTGAACAACTACTTCTACAACCCCAAGCGCTACGACCTGGCCAAGGTCGGTCGCTACAAGATCAACAAGAAGCTCGGCACCCACGAGGCCTTCGACCAGCAGACGCTGACCATCGACGACATCGTC
>NZ_JAOPXV010000092.1 GCF_025964975.1 Nocardioides sp. | reverse complement strand
GGGTTCGAGGTGACGCGCAACGGTGACCGGGCCGTCGTGGTGCTCAGTGCTGAGGACTACGACTCCCTGTTGGAGACCGTCGACGTCCTCAGCCGCGCCGAGGAGGTGCAGGCCCTGAAGGAGGGGCTCGATGACCTCGACGCCGGGCTCACCTCACCCCTGGATGAGGTCCGGTCAGCGATGCTGCGGCGCGGACGCCTCCGATCTTGAGTAGGGACCCGGGCGAGGACGGCGGTTACGACGTCGTCCTGGCCCGGAGCGCAAGACGCGCCCTCGAGGAGCTGTTGCCTGAAGCGGTCGCTGCGGCCGCCTTCGAGTTCATCGCGGGCCCGCTGCGCACCGATCCCCACCGTGTCGGCAAGCCCTTGCGAGAACCGTTGGCGCCCCTGTGGTCAGCACGACGAGGCGAGTACCGCATCCTCTACCGGATCCTCGAACGTCGCCTCGTCATCGAGGTCGTCTCGGTGGTCCACCGTCGAGACGCCTATCGCCAATGACCGATCGTCACGCGGAGATTGCGACACATCCGTACGTTCGACCTAATCCCAAGCGGGCGGAAGTACCTCAAGAAGCGCTTCGACAGCGCGGGTGAGGTTCGTCAGCTCACCAGATGCCACTCCAGGTCGCCGCGGGCCTGGTCAAGCGCGTTCGCTGCGTCTCCGCCGCGTGCGCCGTCTCCGGTGGCGCGCCACGCCCGTAGTTGCGTCTCGACTCCGACGCATCTCGATAGAACGTCGAGGCGATCCGTTGCGGTCGAGAGTGTCCGCAGAGCCGTTTCCCAGGTCTCGTCGTCCATGCGTGCACGCTACGGGCTGACGCTCGCTCATCGGTGCAGTTAGAGGCGGTCCCGAAGGCCGATCGTCTGCGGCACGACGACGGTCGGGAGCCAAGCCTGCGTAGGGTGCGCCGATGACGTTCCCGCTGTGGGACATCCGGGACATGCCGAGCCCGGGCGGCGTCCTTGGCGGAGGCGTTGAGCCTTAGGTGCGCAGCTCGGCGGTCGTGCTGGTCGGGCCCCGACTGCCGTCTGCCGGCGCGCTGGAGCTGTTGGTGCGGTAGCGGTAGGTGATGCCGTCGTCATGGACGGTGAAGGTGTCGACGTTGGCGCGGGTCCAGTACATGACCATCAGACCGTAGCGTTCCGAGAGCTTGGCCAGCGCAGCGAAGTCCGTGACGTCAACGGTGGGGCGACCGGTTGGGCTGGTCATGGGCTCCACCGGCAGCAGGATGGACGCGTAGCGCCGCCTGATGTCCGCGGCCTCGCCGGCTGTCCTGCGTGTCTGGACGAGACCGACCAGGATCAACAGAACCAGTGCGCCGACGATGAGAGCGGCGGAGAGAGCTCGCGCGGATGCCACGGGCACGTCGTACCCGGCGAGTCGTAGGGAGCCTGCGGGCGAGCCGGGCATGGTGGTCGTGGTGGGCTCCGTCACGACAAGGCTCGAGGGTCCACCTGGAAGGCTGAGCTGCAGAGGCGTCAGGGCGAACCGCAGCGCCGGCGCAAAGATGGCACCGTCCTGGGTGGTGATGGTGGGCACGACGGCAATGTCGACCTGCGTTGCGGGGATGCCGATGGCCTCGGCCGCTGCGAATGCCTTGCGCTCCAGCCGGTCGAGGTCCAGCGAGACCGTCGCCGTGTGCTCGGACGTGTCGAAGGACACCCGCTTCAAGAGAGGCACCCGCGCGTGCCAGCCGCTCGAGGTGGAGAGCTCGGCAGCCAAGCTGGCCGCGCCGGGTGTGCCCTGATAGGCGTAGCGGACGGTCACTTCGTCTGTGAGTCTGCGGAAGATCGGGTCCGGCTCGGTGACGCGGGTGGCGTCATAGGCAGGAGACCGCGGCACGTCGGCCTGGTAGCTGAAGGTCACTGAGCGTGCCACGGGACCAGCCGCCGTATTGGCCTTCGCTGTGGGCCGGGTCCACGACGTGACACCGAGAGCGAGGCCGACGCAGAGCACAGCCGCAGCCACAGCCGCAGTCGTACGCCATGGGGGTGACCAACCTGATGCCGGTCGAACGGACCTGCCGGGCGCGACGTGCTGTGCCATGTGAGTCTTCCTGGTTCTCTTCGTGCGGCGGCGCCGCGCGTCCACAGCTGTTCCGCCGGAGGCGAGCACCGCGAAGGCCACGATGGCTACACCGACTGGGCTGCTCAACCGATCGGTCCAGATGCCGCCACCGGGGACGTGGAGCAGCTCCTTGCCGATGAAATCCCGCTGGGTCGGACGTTCCGGATCGTCGAAGTTGGTGTTGTCTCCGCGAAATGTGTGCGTGCCGTCGCCGTGGACGGCCGTTACCCGGTGCAGGACGGTCCGGTCGAGCTCGGGGCTCGTGTACGCGACGACGTCGCCCACCTCGTACGTGCTCGACGCACGGACGAGGACGAGGTCGCCGGCCACCATTCGCGGCTCCATGCTGTTGCCGTAGGTCTCGACGAGCGCCAGCGTCCCGGTCAGCAACCCGGCCAGGACACCGAGGAGGACGGTGGAGGTCGCCCAGATCGCGAGCTTGCGCATCGTCACCCTTCCGACGAGAGGGGAGGGCGGCCGCACGCGGCCGCCCTCCTCACTCACTCGTCTCAGCCGTTGACGACGAAGCGGACGCTGGTCACGTTCGCGACGTCGGTGATGTTGCAGGCGATGTCGCTGGCGTCCAGCGTCCCGTCTGCGGGGCTGGTGGTGTCAACCTGCGTGACGGTGCAGGCCTGCGCCGCCCCGTCGTTGATCGAGATCGTGACCACGCCGGCCGTCATGGAGAGCAGCTGGGCGGCCCTCGCGGAGATCGCCGTCGTTGTGTCGGTGGCGGCGGTGTATGTGTGGACCACGTTGGTGATCGTGGCGCCGCTGACGCTCTGGGCCACGGAGCCGACGTTGATGGCACCGTCGTCGATGGTGCTGCTCGCTGTGAAGGCGGAGCCGGCGGCGAGGATCACGCCGGTGGCTCCGAGGGCGACGATGACCTTGGTTGACTTGGACATGAGATGGGCCTTCCATTCGAGTGTGTCCCGGAGTGCCTGGTGGCTCTCCGGATCCGGGGGAGGCACAAGTTAGCCACAAAACATCCACGAAAAGGCACCGATCGGTAACAACTGGCTCAATGTGACTAGCTGCGGCTTCCGTCGAGCGGTCGGGCCGAGCCTCGTACCCCACCCTGGTGTGTGTGGTTGGCACCACCGGGCTCCGGGGAGATGTCCCGTGTCCGGACGTCCCACTTAACGATCGTCACGGGGAGCGTGACCAGTACGGGATCGGCTTGCGGGACGTGCCTCCCTCCCAGGCGCACACTCACATCCTCGATGCGCCGTCGGATACGGGCGCCCCTCATAGGGCTGTCGACTGCGAGCGCTGCGGTCCAACCGCATGGACTGGTTCCTCGCGTTGTTGCTCCATTTCGGGACGTCGACGCAGTTTGTGGCCATGCTGGTGGATCTGCGCGACGCAGCGTGGGGACGCGGCGCGCCGGACCGTCGTGGAGGACGTGCTGGTCGTCGAGCAGCCGAGGCGCCGTCGACGTGGCCCCGGCGAGAGCTCCACAGTCGGCGCCCCGAGGAGGTCCAGCGAGAGCTGCGACTTCTCAACCTGACGCCGCTCAGCCGGATCGCGCTCCTCGCAGCCAGCGGTACGGACGTAATCACCGCTCTTGTGCTGGCGACAGGAAGACTTGCATTTGAGACTCCGCCCCGAACGCACTCGGGCCGAAACTGCCTACCGTGTCGGTGGGCCCCGCTAACGTCCGAAGTGAGTGGTTGAGCGATTGGGCGATTGGGCGAGAGCCCGTAATAGGAGGTGTGGGATGGTCCAGGCTAAAGGTGTCTTGCCGAACAAGTCCGACGATCGGGAGGTCTTGTACCGGAACCCGGCTACCTGCGGATACTTCATCGGGGTCACGGTCAACGCGGCCGGCGAGCCGGAGTTGCGAGCCTGGCTGGAGAGTGTCGACCGGGCGGTGGATGCGCTGGTTGCCCGTCAGGACCCGAGCGAGGACTTCCCGCAGGGACGCAAGGTAGCGCGCGTCGCCGTAGGCCTGGCCCCGGCCTTCTTCGACAAGCTCCAAGCGGCGGGCATCACCGTCGAGCGGCCAGCAGGGTTCTCGGCCGAGGCCGCGCCGGCCACAGACCTCTTCGGCGGGCACCCCAGGAGCGCTGCTGACGTGCTGTTCTACGTCGCATCGACAGAAGAGGCACGCGCCAAGGAGTTCCTCACCGCTGTTGCCGACTCGTCCGTCGTCACGGGCGTCACCATGGAACGTGGCTACCAGCGCCCTGACGAATCGGAGCCCTTCGGGTTACCGCGACGGTGTCCGAAACGTCAGGGACAGCGATCGGCTGCGCGTGGTGTACGTCCACACCGAGGGCGGCCAGCCTGAGGAGCCCCGCTGGGCGGACGGCGGGACTTACATGGTCAACATGAAGATCGCGCAGAACCGTGCCGCATTCTCCTCCCTCCCCGACGACGGGACCCGAGACACAGTGATCGGTCGCCTCAAGGACGGCACACGTCTCGACCTGAAGGGTGCCAACGACGACCCGCATGAAGAGCCCTCGGACGTGCCGGAGTTACTACCGCCCAACGCGCACGTCCGCAAGGCCGGACCCAGAGGACAACACGACGACACCGAGATCTTCAGACGCGGCCTTCCCTACGCCGATGTGGTGAACGGGCGGGTCGAGGTCGGGTTGCACTTCTGCTCGTTCCAAGCGACGGCGGCCCAATTCGACACCGTGTTCAACGACTGGATGCTCAACCAGCTGTTCCCACAGCGACCCGACGGAAGCATCCCCGGGATCGACGCCCTGATGAGCACCGCCACCGCCCACGGACCGCTCGTCGAGGTCCGCCATGCGGGGATCTTCTTCGTCCCGCCCTACGACCAGGACGGGCTGGCGGCAGCCCTCACCGCCGCCGCAGGGCCCTCGCGGAGACGAACGGGGCGGCTCGCGATCAACAAGGTGGTCGTGAGCCCCGGCAACCCGGGCAAACGATTCGAGCGCGGAGGTTTCACCTTCGAGGTCCGCGACTCCGCAGGGAAGACAACGGTTCCAAACTCCCAGTTCACCACCCAGACAAACGGCCGCGGAGTTTGCCAAGCCGACTTGACCGTCGGCGAGACCTATCAGCTCGTTGAAGTGTCTACGCCCCGTCCCGTCGAACCAACGGAGCCCATCATTTTCTCGATGGACAAGCCCAACAAGCACCTCCGCGTTGAGAACCGCATCGTCGAGCCAAATCCGGGGTACACCGTCTAGACCCGGCTTATCGAGATCGACTCTCCACGGGGGCCCTTGCGGACCGTCGCACCACGACATTCAGACAGGTCCGACGAACGTAGCCGGACATCGGCTATGAGAGTGCGCCGGAGCTGTAGACACGTCCCGCAAGCGGAACGTCTGCAGGCCCTGTGGTCCGGGTGTTGGCTGATCGGCGTCGGTTGTCCCGGTGGGGTGTCGGTTCCGGGACAGTCGACGTCCTGGCGAATTCAGCGGCGTGATCGTGCCTCTGCACGATCAGTCTTGGCCGCGATCCGTTGGCGCTCGATCGCTCGGTAGACGGTGGAGCGTCCGACGCCGAATAGCTCGGCGACCTCGAGGGTGCTGTACTCGCCGCTGTGAACCAGGGACACCAGGTGTGCTTCCTGCTTGCGGCTGAGCTTGGGCTGCTTCCCACGCAACCGTCCCTTCGCCCTGGCAACCTTCATCCCCTCCACCGTCCGGAGCCGGATCAGGTCGGACTCGAACTCGGCCACCATGGCGAGGACGTTGAACAGCAGCTTCCCGACCGCGTCGGTCGGGTCGTACACCGACCCGCCCAGGCTCAGGCTGACCTGCCGCAACATCAGTTCGTCGGCGGTCGCCCGGGCATCAGGTAGCGACCTGGCCAGGCGGTCGAGCTTGGTGACCACCAGGGTGTCACCAGCCCGACAGGCGGCGAGGGCCTCGCGAAGGCCGGGCCGCTCGCGGTTGGTGCCGGTCAGACCGTGGTCGACGTAGATCCGGTCCGGCTGGACACCGAGGCCGAGGAGCCCGTCGCGTTGGGCGGTCAGGTCTTGTTGATCGGTAGAGCATCGGGCGTATCCGACAAGCAGCGCGCTCATGGCGCACCTCCATAGGTGGACCCGGTCGAGACACGGGCTGTGGTCGACTTGGGTATCGGACATCGCCCGACCTCTCAGAAAGCGCCCTTCTAGCTTGTACTGCAAGCGACCGAAGGCCGGAATGCCGGCGGGCTGGCAGTACGGGATCCCGTCGTGGGCGGTGTCTGTAACGAGAATGTGCCCGTGGCATTCGCCTCGCGTCGCGCCGATTGGCTGCCCCTCGCGCCCCTATCCTTTCCGCTCGTGACCGTCCCGGACCACCGTGAGCAGACGCAGCAGGGCTATGACGCCATCGCCGTCACCTACGCCCGACTTCTGCCAGCACTGAACGCAGAGACGAGCCTCGACATCGCAATGATCGACGGGTTTGCAGACCGGTGCGCCAGTGCCAGGCTCGGTCCTGTCGCTGACGCCGGCTGTGGGACAGGCCGCGTCAGCGCCCATCTGGTCGCGCGAGGGCTGGACGTGATCGGCATCGACCTGTCCCCGGGCATGATCGATGTCGCGCGACGCACCTATCCCGAGTTGAACTTCGAGGTCGGCGCCCTGGAAGAACTGCCGTTTCCGGACGACACGTTGGGTGGTCTGGTCGCGTGGTACTCCATCATTCACAGTGCCCCCGAGCGGCTGCCGGTCATCGTCGCGCAAGCCGCCCGTGCGCTCAGACCCGGAGCCTGGTTCCTAGGAGCATTCCAGGCAGGAGACGGGCAGCGGGTGGATCGGACCAGCGCCCACGGGCAACCGATGACCATGACGAACTACCGCCACGATCCCGACCAGCAAGGCTCGTCGTCGGGGGCTTGGACTGCAGCGGGCTGGAGGTCAACGTCCCGTCGGCAGCGGTCTTCTTGCCGGTCCCATACGCCTCGAGCCAGTGGCGCAGCGTGCCGCGCACGATGCCCAGGTCCTCAGCGATGCCGCGGACCGTGGCCCCCGGCGTGGACTCGTACAAGTCGACGGCCTGACGACGGAACTC
>NZ_JAOPXV010000087.1 GCF_025964975.1 Nocardioides sp. | reverse complement strand
TGTGGTGCCCGGAGGTGCCGCTGGAAGGATGTGCACCGTGCCGAAGCCCTATCCCAAGGAGTTCCGCGACGACGTTGTTCGCGTCGCGAGGAACCGTGAGCCTGGCGTCCACCTCAAGCAGATCGCTGCCGATTTCGGGATCAGCGAGTCGCGCCTGAACGGGTGGCTCAAGTCCGCCGATGTCGAGGACGGTACGAAGCCGGGCCACACCAGCGACCAGTCCGCAGAACTGCGCGACCTACGTCGTCGCAACAGGCTGCTGGAACAGGAGAACGAGGTCCTGCGCCGTGCGGCGGCGTACCTGTCGCAGGCGAACCTGCCGGGAAAATGATGTACCCGCTCGTCCGCGAACTGGCCGCCAAGGACGCCCCGATCCGGGTGCCCGTGACGGTGACGTGCCGGGTGCTGAAGCTGGCCCGCCAGCCCTACTACCGGTGGCTCGCCGAGCCGGTCGGTGATGCCGAGCTCGAGGAGGCCTACCGGGCCAACGCGTTGTTCGACGCCTATACCGACGACCCCGAGTTCGGGTACCGGTTCCTGGCCGACGAGGCCCTGGACGCCGGCGAGCCGATGGCTGATCGCACTGCGTGGCGGATCTGCTCGGACAACGGCTGGTGGAGCGCGTTCGGGAAGAAGAAGGCCCGCGGCAAGGCCAAGAAGCCGGGGCCGCCGGTCCACGACGACCTCGTCAAGGTGGCGCTCAGCACGCAGGGGACGTCCATCGAGGAGATGGCCGATCAGATCGCCACGGCCGTCAAGGGCGAGTTCGACGAGGACGTCGCGTAGCGGTACATCGGCGAGGGCGTACAGGACCGCCGTCTTGCTTACGTCCAGCATAAGACGAAGAACAGGAACAGGAAAAGGACGAAGATCGACAGGACGACGACGCGCCCTATGGGCGGAGCCGGAGCGACTGAGGAGATTGCGCTACTGGGTGCACGAGGGCTTCGATCCCGCACATATGGAAAGCATCAGTGCCATTATCTGCTATCGTGGCATAGTTAGTTTCCATAAGGAGAGCACCGTGAAGCGACCAAGCCCGGCGAAGACTAGACGCGCCGCCACGCAGATCGGCGGTTACGTGCTCACTTGGCGCAAGCTGCAAGGCCTCACGGCAGAACAGGTTTGCCAGCGAGCTGGGATCTCGCGGCCGACCCTACGGAAGGTCGAGACCGGTGACCCAACCGTAACCCTGGAGACGTTCCTCAACGTCCTGCGTGCCCTCGGTCGCCTCGACACCGTCGTCGACGTGCTCGACCCGTACGAGAGCGAGCTCGGACGTGCCCGTGCCGACACGTTGCTACCTGAGCGGGTCCGGCGATGACCGACGAGATCGAGGTCGCCGTCGACTTAGGTGACCGAACAATGGTCGCCGGGACCGCTCGCTTCGACCGGCGACGCAACCAGACCACCACCTCGTTCGACTACGACTCGGCGTACTTGGCCGACCCAGCGTCCTACCCCATCGACCCGGCCCTGTCGTTCGATACCCGCGGCGGGGTGGTCTCAGGGCTGCCTGGAGCCTTCGCAGACTGCGCCCCCGACCGTTGGGGGCAGATGCTCATCTCCAAGCGGATCCGGGCAAGCGAAACCGGTACGGCCAGAAGCATCAGCGAACTCGACTATCTACTTGGCGTATCCGACACGACCCGCCAAGGGGCTCTCCGGTTCCGGCGCGCCGGCAGCACAATGTTCGAGAACGCCGAGGCCGATGTGCCCCAGCACATCAAGCTGCCCGAGCTCCTGCACGCCTCCGACCAGGTCGCACGCGACGGCTCCGAGGACCTAACCGCGATCAAGCTCCTGCTGAACGCAGGAACTGGATCCCTCGGAGGCGCCCGACCGAAGGCGTCGATCATCGGACAGGACGAGCTGCTCTACATCGCCAAGTTCCCGCGCCACACCGACGAATGGGACGTCATGGCCTGGGAGAAGACCGCGCTGGACCTGGCAGACCGTGCTGGGATCGCTGTTCCCAGGACAATCCTGGTGAAGGTGTCCGGGCGCTCCGTCCTGCTACTCGAACGGTTCGACCGCCGCAACGGGTTGCGTGTGGGGTACATGAGCGCGATGACGCTCATCGAAGGCTCCGACGGCGGCGGTTACGACTACCTGGATGTCGCCGCTGGCCTCGTAGACGTCTCCGGTTCCGCGGACGAGGACTTGTCGCAGATGTGGCGCCGGATGGCGTTCTCGGTTGCTATCCACAACACCGACGACCACATGCGGAATCACGGTCTGCTCCGCGAGCCCAAGGGCTGGCGTCTGTCTCCTGCCTTCGACGTGAACCCGAACCCCGACGACGCCGAAGAACGAGCTACCTCCATCGCAGGTGAGACATCGCGTCAGGGTGAAGTCCAAGCGCTCATGCTGACCGCGGCGGAGTTCGGGCTCTCTGACGAGGAAGCTCGACGAACCTTGTCGGACATCGAACAAGCCACGGCATCTTGGCGTGACGTGGCGGCGGGCAACGGCATTCCATCCGGCGAGATCAACAGGTTCAGCGGAGCCTTCGACACACTTCGCGATCAGTTCAAGGACGGCACTACACCGCCGCAAACGCGCCGCAGTACGCCGCCCGGCGCCGACCGGGGCATCTCATCGACTCGTAGCAACAAAGGATCGTTCAAGTCTCGTCAGCAGGCGGAGGCCGACGTCGACCTCCGGTGACGAGCCGTCGGGGCTTCGCGATGTGTGCCCCGGCGCGCCCAGCGACCCACGGCGGCGAACTGCACTGAGGCGCTCAGGCGACAGACGCGGTGCTCTTGTCTGGTGCGGCGGTGGAGTACAGGAACTCCTTGCCGCCCCGCGCGGCGCCGGCGTTGCGCGTCTTGCGCAAGGCGCCGACAGCGACAAGGCGTTTGAGCCGGTTGTTGACGTTCTGGGGCGAGAGGGACAGGTCCTCGGCCAGTTCAGTTGCCCTGACGCTTCCGCGCGCGGCGGCCGCCAGGTACGTCTCTTGGAGCAACTCGTCACCAAGCAGCCCTAGGTGACCCCCGTCCTCGGCGACCACAACGGGGACCTCGCGACGCTCCAAGCACACCTCAATGGTCTCGGCGTTCTCCGGGTTCAGACCAGAGACGCAGACCGTCATGTCGTGGCTCGTGGCGTCCAACGTGGCAAGGAACTTCCCGAGGAACTCGTCGGCAAAACTGATGGTCATCGCCAAGACGCCGGCAAAGTCGATGGTGAGATCGAGACCGCGATTGTCGGCAATGAGGTCTTCCAGCCGCGCCCGACCCTCGCGCCCCTGGGCCCGCGAGGTTGGGAACTCGGCGAGCTGGTTCACACTGAACATCACTGGTTCAGTCATCGCTTCTCCCGTTTCATTGTTCGGATTGAACCATAGTTGCACCCTCGGGATCCAGATGGTGAGTTAGCCACGCCCACGTTCCGGGCGTCCGGTCGATGCGTGGGCGCACCTCGCGCTTCACCCCCTGCGCCGTCCCCACGACCATGATCTCGGCGTCGCCGGAGCGGATCTGAAGGCGCGTAGTCCCGTGGTGGCGGCTGACCTCGATGGTGGTCCGCATGTGGGATGCGACCCGCCAGCCCACGATCGCGCGTGAGTAGGCGTCGATGATGAAGCAGACGTAGGCGACGCCGGCCCAGGTCGGCACGAACGTCAGGTCGGTGACCCACAGCTGGTTCGGGGCCGTGGCGGTGAAGTCGCGGCCCACCAGGTCCGGGTGCCGCGGCAT
>NZ_JAOPXV010000062.1 GCF_025964975.1 Nocardioides sp. | reverse complement strand
CGTGGTGGACGGCGGTCCAGGGCAGGCCGCGCCACGTGCGGCCGAGGCGGATCCGGATGCCCTGCGCGTCGGCGACCAGCAGCGGCGTACGTGCGTCGAGGAGGCTCACGAGCCAGTAGCCACCGAGCAGCCCCCTGGCGACCACGCACAACCAGTCGAGGACGGAGCCGCCCTGCGTCGCGCGGCCGAGGTAGGCGATGGCGACCGCCGAGGCGGTGAGCCCGACCCCTGCGGCGACGCCGGCGTGGCGGCGTACCTCGATGCCGTCCGGAGCGACGGACAGGAGGTCCTCGCTCTCGTGCGAGCTGTCCAACCCGACCTGGTCCTCGGTCTCATCCAGCATGGCGCCCATCAGGCTCCCCCCTCCAACGTCGCGATCACGGAATCAAGCTCGTCGGGCTTCTCGAGGACGTCACGGGCCTTGGATCCCTCGCTGGGACCCACCACCCCGCGGCTCTCCATGATGTCCATCAGGCGCCCGGCCTTGGCGAAGCCGACCCGCAGCTTGCGCTGCAGCATCGACGTCGACCCGAACTGCGTGGAGACGACCAGCTCGATGGCCTGCACCACGAGGTCCATGTCGTCGCCGATGTCGTCGTCGATGTCGCGCTTGGACGCCGCCGGTGCGGTCACGTCCTCGATGTACGTGGGCTCGAGCTGGTCCTTGCAGTGCTTGACCACCGTGGCGATCTCGGCCTCGGTGACCCACGCGCCCTGGATACGGGCCGGCTTGCTGGAGCCCATGGGCAGGAAGAGCCCGTCACCCTGGCCGACCAGCTTCTCGGCGCCCGGCTGGTCGAGGATGACGCGGCTGTCGGTGACGCTCGACGTGGCGAACGCCAGCCGCGACGGCACGTTGGCCTTGATGAGACCGGTGACCACGTCGACCGAGGGTCGCTGGGTCGCCAGGACCAGGTGGATGCCGGCCGCACGGGCCAGCTGGGTGATGCGGACGATGGCGTCCTCGACGTCGCGCGGGGCGACCATCATCAGGTCGGCGAGCTCGTCGACGATGACGAGCAGGTAGGGGTACGGCGTCAGCACCCGCTCGCTGCCCGGCGGGACCTCGACCTTGCCGGCGCGCACGGCCTTGTTGAAGTCGTCGAGGTGACGGAAGCCGAAGTTGGCCAGGTCGTCGTAGCGCATGTCCATCTCGCGCACGACCCACGCCAGCGCCTCGGCGGCCTGCTTGGGGTTGGTGATGATCGGCGTGATCAGGTGCGGCACGCCCTCGTAGGCGTTCAGCTCGACCCGCTTGGGGTCGATCATGATCATCCGCACCTCGTCGGGCGTCGAGCGCATGAGGATCGAGGTGATGAGCGAGTTGATGAACGACGACTTGCCCGAGCCGGTCGCGCCGGCCACGAGCAGGTGCGGCATCTTCGCCATGTTGGCGACGACGAAGCCGCCCTCGACGTCCTTGCCGAGCCCCGCGACCATCGGGTGGTGGTCCGAGCGGGCCGTGTTGGAGCGGAGCACGTCGCCCAGGGAGACGATCTCCTTGTCGAGGTTGGGGATCTCGATGCCGATCGCGGACTTGCCCGGGATCGGCGACAGGATGCGGACGTCCGCGGACGCGACGGCGTAGGCGATGTTCTTCGACAGCGCGGTGACCTTCTCCACCTTCACTGCGGGCCCTAGCTCGACCTCGTAGCGGGTGACCGTCGGTCCTCGGGTGTAGCCCGTCACGGCCGCGTCGATGCCGAACTCCTCCATCACCTGCATGAGCCGCTCGACCACGGCGTCACTGGCCTTTGACCGGGCCTTGTGCACCGAACCCGGCTTGAGGACGTCGTTGCCGGGCAGCGAGTAGGTGATGTCGCCGGAGAGCGCCAGCTGCTCGACCCGCTCGGGCAGCGGAGTGTGCGGCGGCGGGACGAGGTCCCCCGTGGCGTCGGCTCCTCCGTCGGTGCCGGCCACGACCGGGGCGAGCTCGGTGGGCGCATCGGCGAACAGGTCGATCCCGGCGTCACCGTCGGGGTCGACGAGGCGCTTGTTCTTGCGACGCCTCTTGACCTCACGGTCCTCGAGCATCGGCGTGTCGTAGGGGGCGTCCCCCATGTCCGGGTCGATGTCCGCGGCACCCTCGAGCATGCTGCGGCGCGTGCGCATGGGACCGGTGGCTTCCTCGGCCGGCTTCTCGCTCGGCGGGGTCCGCCCCAGGACCGCGTCACGGGCGGCGGCGAGCTTGGTCGGGATCTGGTAGACGGGAGTGGCCGTGATGATCAGGACCCCGAAGAACGCGAGGATCGCGAGCAACGGCACCACGATGTAGGGCGTGCGGAGCAGGTCGAGCAGGAGGCTCGACATCACGAAGCCGACAGCGCCACCTGCAGTCTGGAGGCTGCTCGCGTCGCCGAGCTCCGGCTGCGGGTTGCCATTGGCGATGTGGACGATCCCGAGCAGGCCGAGCGCGAACGCCGACCATCCGATGACCTGGCGGCCGACCGGGCCGTTGGTCTCGGGGTCGCGCAGCGTGCGCCATCCGGCGTACAGGACGAAGAACGGCACGAGCCAGCCGACCTTGCCGACGGCACCGGCAGTCATCTGGCGCAGGAACTCCATGACGCCGCCGGGGAGCTGCCACCAGACCGCTGCCGCGATGACCAGCGCCAGGCCGATCAGGAACAGCCCCGCTCCGTCGCGGCGGTGCTCGGGCTCGAGGTCACGTGCAGATCGGCCGATGGAGCGAGCGACCGCGCCGATGGCGTGGGCCAGGCCCAGCCAGACTGACGCGAGGGCGCGCCCGAGCGCGCCGAAGGTGCGGGAGACGGGTCCCGGACCATTGCGTACGGCGCGAGGTGCGAGCCGCTTCGCCGGGGCGCTCCCCCGACCCCTGGTCGAACCGCGGCCCGACCCGCGAGCGGGCGCGGACTTGCCGCGCGCCGGCCGGGTGGTCGGGCGCTTGGAGCTGGTACCCCGGGATCGGGTGCTCGAACTCGACTTGGTGCTGCCGCGCGAGGCGGTGGAACCAGACGTGCTCGAACTCCGCGAACCCGGCGGGGAAGACGTACGGGTCGCCATGCTTGGACCCTAGTTCACAAGTCACATCAGCCCCAGGCATCACAGGAGCGTGTCGGCGGCCATTCCCTTGCTCAAGAAGCACGGGCTGCGCCACCGGCGCTCGTGGGGCGCGTCGGAGCCGCCCCCTTCCGCTTGTGGGGGACGTCGAAACCGCGCCCCTCGCGCTCGAAGGATTGACGCGAGAAGACAAGCGATGCGCGAAAGTGTCCGTTCGGGCCTTCCCGATACGGAAATTGCTTCGTAAGGTGTCGCAGGTCACTCGGGGATCCGAGTGCCGTGCCCTCGGAAGGAAATACCCACGTGAAGCTTCTCCAAACGGGGCTTGCGCTCTCCATGGTAGGTGTCGGCCTTGCGGCCATGCCCGCCTTGGGAGCCCAGGCATCGTCGGCGCCGGCCGGCGACCCGCTGCTCACGCAGCTGCGAAACCAGGCAGACAAGTCAGTGGTCGTCACTGACCAGGCTGCGACCGGAAAGGTCGGATTCGTCCGCACCAAGGGCGACCTGATGCCCGGCAAGCCCGCGACGGATGCAGCGTCTGCGGCGGCCAAGACAGATGCCTACCTCGCCACGTTCGCGCCGCTCTTCGGTGCGCGCGCCAACGAGGTCCAGCAGACCCGCGTCATGGCTGACCCGTTCGGCTGGACGGTCGTCTACAACCAGTCCTACAAGGGCGTGCCCGTCTGGGCCGGGACCCTGAAGGCCAAGGTCGCCAAGGACGGCGACCTGACCGCAGTGTCCGGCTACGTCGTCCCCGCACTCAACCTGGACGTCACCCCGGCTCGATCGGCCGACGCCGCTGCCCAGCGCGCCGTCGCGATGGTCAAGAACGCACCCCCCGCCTCGGAGGCCAGCAAGGCGGCCTCGACCGCCGGTCTGCGTGCGGTCTCCAAGGACCTGGTGATCTACCAGGTCGGCGCCGTCAAGGGTGACCCCGGCGAGGCGGTCCTCGCCTACGACCTCGAGGTCTCCAACATCACCAAGGACAGCGGTTCCATCCGCGACCGGGTGGTGCTCGACGCGCAGACCCTCAAGCCCCTCAACCGCTACTCGATGATGGCCGACGGTCTCGACCAGTACCTCCTGAGCACCGACTACGACCCGGAGACCGAGACGGGTGGCACCCTGTTCGAGGTCTGGGACGAGCCGCAATCGACGGACGGTCTCGACCAGGACCAGAAGAACCTGCTGCAGTCCTCGGCCGAGTCCTACTGGATGCACATGAACACCTGGGGCATCGACTCCTACGACGACAAGGGCGCTGAGCGGATCACGATCCACAACCGTCCTAACTCCTGCCCCAACGCGTCCTGGAACGGCACCTTCGTCAGCTACTGCGACGGCGTCTACGCCGACGACATCGTGGCTCACGAGTGGGGCCACGCCTACACCGAGTACGAGACCGGCCTGATCTACCAGTGGCAGTCCGGCGCGCTCAACGAGTCCTACTCCGACGTGTGGGGCGAGACGGTCGACCTGCTCAACGCTCGCGAGGACGAGGGCGAGGGCGACCTCACCGTCAAGCGCACGGCAGGGCTGTGCTCGCGCTTCACCCGCGGCGAGATCGGCGCGACCATCGTCGCTCCGATCTCGGTGGCTGGGGAGTGCGAGTCCGCGCTGGCCTTCCAGCACGGTCCAGTCTTCGACAAGGCAGGAACCACGACCGAGGTGGTTGTGGGCACTGACACGGTCGAGCTCGACGACCAGGGCGACCCGGAGGGCACGACCGGCGACGGATGTTCGCCGCTCACCAACGCAGCCGCAGTCGAGGGCAAGTTCGTCTACGTCGACCGCGGCCTCTGCATCCTCAACGACAAGGTGGAGAACGCGGCGGACGCCGGTGCGACCGGCATCGTGGTGGGCAACACTGCGGGCCGCCCGCTGGCCTCTGCCGGCGGTGACTTCCCGATCTACGGCCTCATGGTCGACGCGGAGGCCGCCCAGCGGATCAAGTCTGTCGGCACCGTGACGATGAACATCAGGGACATCGACACCGCAGCGAAGGACCAGAACTCCCGCTGGGTCATCGGCGAGAAGTCGCCTGCCTTCGGCGGGGCCATCCGTGACATGTGGACCCCCACCTGCTACGGCGACCCCGGCAAGGTCTCGGATGCCGAGTACTACTGCTCCTCCGACGACAGCGGCGGCGTGCACGGCAACTCCGCTGTGCCGAACCACGCCTACGCGTTGATGGTCGACGGCGGTACGTACAACGGCCAGGCCATCACGGGGCTCGGCCTCGACAAGTCCGCGAACGTCTTCTTCTACGCCCAGCACTACATGTCCGAGACCTCGGACTTCGTGGACATGGCTGACGCGTTGGAGACGGCCTGTGCCGACCTGGTGGGCCAGCCCATCCAGTCGATCAAGATCACTCCAGGTGGGTCAACGCCCGCCGCGCCGATCACGGCCGGTGACTGCGCTCAGGTCCTGAAGGTGATCGCTGCGGTCGAGCTGCGCAACGACCCCACGGCCCAGTGCGCATGGACGCCGATCCTGGCGAAGAACGCGCCTGCACTCTGCGGGACCGGCACCACCAGCAAGGTCCTCTTCACCGAAAACTTCGACGAAGGCCTGGGCAACTGGACCACCGCCGCGGACGAGGTGGGCGTTCGGAGCTACCCGTGGCGTACGAGCGCTGTCTACCCCGGGCGCGACAACGTCGGTCGGGTGGCCTTCGGTCCCGGGCCCGACGAGGGTGACTGCGCGGCTGACGACATCTCGAGCAGCAACTCGATCATCAGCCCGGCCGTTGTCGTCCCAGCCGGAGAGGCGATGCGTCTGTCGTTCGATCACTACGTCGCCACCGAGGCAGGCTTCGACGGCGGCAACGTGAAGCTCAGCATCAACGGCGGAGACTTCACGGTGATCGACAACGCGGCCTACGTCGTCAACCCGCCGAACACGGAGCTCGACCCGGCCACGCTCGACGGCGATCCCTACAACACCAACCCGATGGCCGGAGAGGTTGCCTTCAGCGGCACCAACCCCGGTCGTTCGACCGGTTCGTGGGGCCAGTCACAGGTCAACCTGGCCGCGGCTGGAGTCAAGGCCGGCGACACCGTCAACATCCGGTTCGACATGGGTCGCGACGGCTGTGGCGGTGTTGACGGTTGGTACGTCGACGACGTGACCATCTCCGTCTGTGAGAAGGTCGCGCCCAGCCCGAGCCCGAGCCCCAGCCCGAGCCCGACGCCCACCCCGACGCCGAACCCGAGCAAGTTCGACACCGAGACCCTGGTGAAGATCAAGCCGAAGAAGCCCGAGTTCGGGGAGAACTTCAAGGCAGTCGCCCTGGTGGACTCGCTGGGTGGCAAGACGCTGGCCACCGGGATCGTCAAGTTCCGTCTGGACGGCAAGAAGATCGGACAGGCAACGCTCGAGGACGGCCGCGCCGTCCTGTGGCTCAAGAAGAACGTCGCGATCGGGATGCACCACATCGTCGCGACCTACAAGGGTGACACCAAGAACTGGTGGAGCCGTGACAGGTTGAGGTTCTGGGTCGTTCGCTGACCTGCACAGCCTGAACAACCAAGGCGGGGCCCCGGTGGAGAAATCCACCGGGGCCCCGTTCCTGTACAACCCCACCAAGACCCGGCGCACTGGCGCCTCGCCGCAGGGGCCACGCCGCAGGGTCGTGGACCGTTGTGGTCAGGGGGCCTCGGGCGCAGTGCGCGGCAGCAGCAACGTGAAGGTGCTGCCCTGACCCAGAGTCGACTCGACGTCGATCTTGCCGCCGTGGGACTCGGCGATGCGGCGGGAGATGGCGAGACCCAGGCCGGTGCCGGGGATCGAGAGCGCCTCCGGGTTGCTCGATCGGTGGAACGCCGAGAACAGGTGGCTGCGATCGATCTGGGAGATCCCGATTCCCGTGTCCTTCACAGTGACCCTCCCCCAGGCCTCGACCGAGTCGATCTCGATGGCGACGCGACCGCCGGGACGGGTGTACTTCACGGCGTTGCTCACCAGGTTGTTGAGCACGGTGCTGAGCTCCTCGGCATCTCCGCGGACGACGACCTCGCTGCGGAGGACGTCGAGGACCATGCGCACCCCGCCCGCCTCGGCCTGAGAGGTCATCAGCTCGATCGCCGCCTCGGCCAGCTCGACGAGATGGATGTCGCGGCGGACGAACTCCCGACGCTCCTGCACCCGCGCGTAGTCGAGCAGGTTCTGGATCAGCCGGTCGAGCCGGTCGGCACTGCGCCTGATGGCGGCGACGGAACCGCCCTCCTCCACCTGCTCACCCTGCCTCTCCTCCAGGAGCTCGACGTGGCCGATGATGGTGGTCAGGGGCGTCTTGAGCTCATGCGAGATCGTGGCGATGAGCTCGCCCTTGTAGCGATCGAGCTCACGCAGCTCCGAGACGAGCCGGTGCTCGGTCTCGAACAGCCGGGCGCTCTGGATCATCCGCCCGAGCTCGCGCGAGACCTCGGAGATGGTGTCGAGCTCGTCCGACCCGGGGGCTGGCTGGTCGTCGCGGAAACCGATGACGAGGTAGCCGAAGAGCTCGAGCCCGACTCCCACTGGCGCAACCACGGCATGTGCAGCGCCACCGGCGGCGATTGCCTGCTGCAGCCGCACACGGCTGGCCGGCAGGAGGTCGCACTCGGTGTCGTCGACGTGGATCCAGACCAGCCGCCGTGCGGGCCATGCCGCGTGCGCGAGGTCGTCGTTCAAGGTCCCTATCACGGTGGAGACGAGGCTGGGCCTCGGGTGCCCCGCGGACACCTCTCGTCCGCGGTCCCCGTCGGGGTGACAGCGCACCCACGTCTGGACAGCGCCGAAACCGCGGTTGATCGCCTCGGTGGCGATCCCCAGGACGGCGTCCAGACCCACCCTGCTGCCGGCCTGTGCCACCTCCTTGACGATCGCTCCGAGCCGCACCTGCTGGGCGAGACGCTCTCGCTGTTGAGCGTTGGAGAGGGCCAGCCCAGCTTGCACCATGAACATCTCGAGCAGGTCCCGCTCGGCCTGCCCGGGTAGGCGCATCCCTCGCGGGAGGTCCACCGACATGTTGCCCAGCAGCTTGCCCGTCGCCGAGTAGAGCGGTGCGTACAACGCGTCCTCGGGATGCCAGGCATCCGGGTCCTCGGACGCGTCGATGTCGGGGATCCAGGCGAATTCGATCTGGTCGGGCGCCATCCTCCCGTGCGGGACGTAGCGCAGGATGCCCCAGTGATCCGCGGCACGGTATTCGTCCAGGATGCTGACGGCAGGTGTCCGCCGACCCAGGATCTGCCGGCGGACGTCGTCGGGGCCGGCGACCGCGACCATCACGAGGACGTCGCCCTCGAGCTGGCTGATCGCCACCACGCCGTAGCCGAGCTCCTCGTGGACCCCGTTGACGACCTCCTCGAGCACCTGGGCGGTGTCGGTCGAGGAGTTGACCCGACGCACGAGTTCGGAGAGGCGCTGCAGGGCCTGCGCGGGTGGCTGGGCCTCAGCCGCGCCCGACCCGTGCACCTGCACCGCCCCGCCGTCTGTGTCCACGTGGGTCAGGCCTCGATCACGACAGGGATGATCATGGGCCGTCGGCGGTGGGTCTTGTTCACCCAGCGACCCACGATGCGGCGTACGGTCTGCTGCATCTGGTAGGAATCGGCGCCGCCCTCCGCGGCCGCGCTCGCGAGGGCCTCGATGATGGGCTTCTTGAGCGCGTCGAACGTGGAGTCGTCCTCGGCGAACCCCCTCGCGTGGATCTCGGGTCCGGCGGAGACCTTCCCGGTCACCGAGTCGACGACCACGATCACCGAGATGAAGCCTTCCTCGCTGAGGATGCGGCGGTCCTTGAGCTTCGACTCGGTGATGTCGCCCACGGTCGAGCCGTCGACGAAGACGTAGCCGCACTCGACCTTGCCGGCGATCGTGGCCACGCCGTCGACGAGGTCGACGACGACGCCGTCCTCGGCCATCACCACCCGCTCGCGCGGCACGCCGGTGGCGATCGCCAGCTCGGCGTTGGCTCGCATGTGCCGGATCTCGCCGTGGATCGGCAGCACGTTGCGCGGCTTGACGATGTTGTAGCAGTACAGGAGCTCACCGGCACTGGCGTGCCCACTGACGTGGACCATGGCGTTGCCCTTGTGCACGATGTTGGCACCCCAGCGCGACAGCCCGTTGATGACGCGGTAGACCGCGTTCTCGTTGCCGGGGATCAACGAACTCGCCAGGACGACGGTGTCACCCGGCTCGAGGTTCACGAAGGCGTGGCTGCGGTTGGCGATCCGGCTCAGCGCGCTCATCGGCTCGCCCTGCGAGCCGGTCGAGATCAGCACCTGGCGCTCAGGCGGCAGGTCTGCGAGCTCCTTGGCATCCACCAGCACGCCCGCCGGGACGTGGAGGTAGCCGAGCTCCTTGGCGATCGCCATGTTGCGGACCATCGAGCGTCCGACGTAGGCCGCCTTCCGGTTGTGCGCCACGGCTGTGTCGAGGATCTGCTGGATCCGATGGATGTGCGAGGCGAAGCTGGCCACGATGATCCGCTGGCTGGACTTGGCGAACACGCGGTCCAGGACGGGCCCGATGTCCTTCTCCGACGTGGTGAAACCGGGGACCTCGGCGTTGGTGGAGTCGGTCATGAAGAGGTCGACACCCTCGTCGCCCAGCCGAGCGAACTCGTTGAGGTCGGTGATGCGGCCGTCCAGGGGAAGCTGGTCCATCTTGAAGTCCCCGGTGTGCAGCACCACGCCGGCGCCGGTGCGGATGCACACGGCGAGCGCGTCGGGGATGGAGTGGTTGACCGCGATGAACTCGAGGACGAACGGTCCGAAGGTGATCGTCTCCCCCTCGGCCACCGTGTGGTGCACGGTCTCCTTGAGGCGGTGCTCACGCAGTTTGGAACCCACAAACGCCAAGGTCAGCTCCGAGCCGACGAGGGGTATGTCGCCGCGCTCGCGCAGGAGGTACGGCGTAGCGCCGATGTGGTCCTCGTGGCCGTGGGTCAGCACGAGTGCCTCGACCTTGTCCAGCCGGTCCCGGATGGGTTCGAAGTCCGGGAGGATCAGGTCGACGCCGGGGTGGTGGTCCTCGGGGAACAACACGCCGCAGTCGACGATCAGCAACCGGTCGTCGTACTCGAAGACGGTCATGTTGCGACCGATCTCTCCAAGGCCGCCGAGCGGGATGACGCGAAGTCCGCCTTCGACGAGTGGTGCGGGAGGGTTCAGTTCGGGATGTGGATGACTCAAGGGACTCCTCAGATCAGGCCCGACGCGGCGAGCCCCGCGCGGAGCGCGGTGACCTCGTCGTCGTCGAGCGGAACGAGCGGACCTCGCACGTTCCGGTTGTCGAGCACGCCGAGCAGCTCAAGGGCTGCCTTCGCGGTTGTTGCTCCGTAGTTGGCGACGCCCATGACGGCGTCGAAGGCGGGGGCGAGCCGGGTGTGGATGGCGAGCGCCTCGTCGGGGTTGCCTGCGTGGAAGGCCTCGATCATCGCCTTGAGCTCGCGACCGGCTGCATGGGCGACGACACTGACCAGTCCGTCGGCGCCGTAGGCGAGGTAGCCGAGCGTCGCGGCGTCGTCCCCGCAGTAGACCGAGTAGCCGAGCGAGGTCAGCATCACGGTCTGCGCGGCGTCGCCGGTCGCTTCCTTGACGCTGGTCACTGTCGCGATCTCGCTGGCGCGCTCATAGGTCTCGCGGGCGATCGGGAGGCCGGTGCGCGCCGGGACGTCGTACAGCATGACCGGCAGGTCCGTGGCCTGCGCGACGCTGCGGAAGTGATGGAGCACCCCGGCCGGGCTCGGCTTGTTGTAGTAAGGGGTGACCAGGAGGACTCCGTCCACCCCGATCTTCGCGGCCTGCTCGGCGAGCTCGACCGAGTGCGCGGTCGCATTGGTGCCGACGCCGGCCAGCACATGGGCACGATCGCCCACGGCGTCCACGACTGCCTGGAGGATCTGTCCGTCCTCGGCCACCGAGGTGGTCGGAGACTCCCCTGTCGTCCCGCTGACGACGACGCCGTCGTTGCCGTTCTCGACCAGGTGGTGGGCGATCTTGGCGGTCCCGTCGAGGTCGACCGACCCGTCTTCGTGGAACGCCGTCGCCATCGCGGTCAGCAAGCGACCGAACGGTGCTGCGGTTGTCATGGGCTCAGGCTATCCCGCCAAGAGCTCGCCAACCGCCCACATCTGCCCGAGAAGGCGCATACTGGTCCTGATGACTACTCCAGTGCGCCGCCACCTCGCCAGCAGTCCCTTCGCCGCCGAACCCGAGCCGACCATCGAGGAATACTCGGTGGGCGACCAGGTTTGCCACGACGCCCACGGCATCGGCCGTGTCGTCAACCAGGAAGCCAGCGCCGTGACGGTCGACTTCCGAGGCCAGCACCTCCGCATCACGAGCCCCTACCGCAAGCTCGCCAAGCTCTGAATCACTGATACGACACGAACCTGACGTCCTTGAGCCGGCGGACGTCGCGCGGGCGCATGCGGGGCTGCTCCTCATCGTAGAAGATCTTGAAGCCCATCGTGAATTCCGCGGCGGGCCACGTTTGCGTACGTCGCCAGCTTGTCCGCCGGGCTGCCGAACCCGTCGACGTGCTGCACCATCGCGAGACTCCTCCGCGCGCGCACCTTGGCGATGTCGGGCACCATCGCGTCCTGGAACTGGTGGATCACGAACAGCTTCTCGGGTAGTCCGTTGCTCGTGGTCAGCCTCGAGAGCCACCCCGCGGTCCGGTTGATCTCCTTCGCCCTCACCGACCCGATCGTCTGCCCGGGTGTCTCCGTGGGGCCCACCCGCCACTCCGGGTCGAGGGCCAGGCCGACCCAGGGGTCCTCGAGCGCCCACTGCCACCGCTTGGCGGTCTCGAGGAAGTCCGTCCGGCCGGGTTGCAGGTCCAGGAGCAGCAGGGCGCCGTTGCGGTGCGAAGGACGGTCCGCGCTCGACCTTCGCGAGGCCTCGATGTAGGCCTCGACGTGTCTGTGCAGGATGTCGTGGCTGTGGTCGCCGGCGGCGCTCGGGTTGTCGGACGGGTCGGCGACGGTGACGATCAGCTCGTAGACCGGCATCAAGGTCTCCCCGCGCCGCAGGTAGGGCCTCGCCGTCCTCCTGATCCGGTCGAAAGCCATGTCGGGGTCGTTCTCGCCCAGCACACCGAGCGATGAGGTCCCTGCGGTGCCGTAGAACGCGGTGAGGAAACGGTTCTTCCCGAAGACCGTCTTGCCGCCCCCGGGCAGCTGCGAAGCCCGGGCCGTCGAGGACGGGGCGCCCTTCTCCGCCGCCGTCGGTGGGGCGGTGCCGACGAGCAGCAGGCACGCGAGCGCCTGGGTCAGCGGTCCAGCAGTGCGCGCCCGAGTCCCCCGAGTCATGGCGAGAAGATAGCCGATCCGCCACTCGGGGCCGATCAGCTGCGGGTGTCGGCGCTCGGCTGTCGGTGCCGACACCTAAGGTCGTCGTCGTGAGCCAACGATGAGCAAGATGGACAACCTCCGCGCGATGCGGGAGGCGAAGTACGCAGAGACGCTCAAGCGCAGCGCCGCCGCGGCCAGGAGCACGGGCTCGAAGGCGTCCGGCGCGAAGGCGTCCGCCGGGACGGCCAAGGACGCGCCTCCGCGCACCCCCCGCGCTGCCCCGGCCGCGGCCGCCTCACCCAGCGGCAGCGCAGAGGAGGCCGAGCCCGCCCTGTGCGGACACCGCAACATGAGTGGCCGGTCCTGCACGCGCGAGCAGGGCCACGCGGCCAAGAGCCACCGCTACTCCTGAAGAAGCCCCCGGCGGTCGGATCGGTGTCACCCGGTGACACCGAAGCCACACTCAGGGGCTCGCCGACTCGACGGCAATGAGGCGATACTGGACTCATGCCCTACGACGAGGGATTGGTCGAGCGGATCCGTGACGAGCTCATCGGCGAACCTCACCTGACCGAGCAGAAGATGTTCGGCGGGCTCGGCTTCATGGTCGGTGCCCAGATGGCGGTGGCCGCGGGCAGCACCGGCGAGCTGATAGTCCGGGCGGACCCCGATCTCGCGGAGTCGTGGGTCGATGGCGTGGCGGTGCGCCCGATGGAGATGCGCGGCCGGCCCGTCCGCGGCTGGGTCCTCGTCGACCTCGGCGCGGTCGTCGACGACGCGAACCTGGCCGAATGGGTTACTCGCGGCGTGTCCTACGCCCGGTCGCTGCCACCGAAGACGGACTGAGGCTCGTTGCTCCTCTCCCACCACACCCAGTCGAGACCGAGGTCCGGCCGGCTCTCCCGGCGCGTCGCGGTCCACTCGTCCAGCGCGAAGGGCGGGTAGAGCGCATCACCCGACGGTGAGAGGTGCACCTCGGTGAGGACCTGGTGGGTGGCCAGCGGCAGCGCCAGGAGGTAAACCTGCGCTCCTCCGACCACGAAGATCTCCCCGTCCAGGCTTCCGGCGAGCGTGAGCGCCTCCTCCAACGAGTGCGCGACCAGGGCTCCGTCTGCCGACCACGACGTGTCGCGGGTGAGGACGATCGTGGTCCGGCCGGGCAGTGGGCGGCCGATCGAGTCCCAGGTCGTCCTGCCCATGACGAGGACGCCGCCGATGGTCACGGCCTTGAAGTGGGCGAAGTCCTCGCTGATGTGCCACGGGATCGAGCCGCCGTCGCCGATGACCCGGTTGTCGGCGTACGCGGCGACGAGGGTGACGCGAGGTGCGACCTCAGACGGCAACGGGAGCCTTGATGCCGGGGTGCGGGTCGTATCCCTCGAGGCCGATGTCGTCGAGGTCGAAGCCGTCGATCTCGGTGATCGCGTTGTTGAGGACGAGCCGTGGCAGCGGGCGGGGCTCCCTGGTCAGCTGGAGTCGCGCCTGGTCCACGTGGTTGGAGTAGAGGTGGGCGTCGCCGATGGTGTGCACGAAGTCGCCGACCTCGAGGCCGGTCACCTGCGCCACCATGTGCGTGAGCAGGGCGTAGGACGCGATGTTGAACGGCACGCCGAGGAACACGTCACCCGAACGCTGGTAGAGCTGGCACGACAACCGGCCGCCGGCGACGTAGAACTGGATCAGCGTGTGGCACGGCGGCAGTGCCATGTCGGCGATGTCCGCGACGTTCCAGGCAGAGACGATGTGGCGACGACTGTCAGGGTTCTCCTTGATCTGCGCGATCACCTGCGCGATCTGGTCGACGTGTCGGCCGTCCGGCGTGGGCCAGGAGCGCCACTGGTAGCCGTAGACGGGCCCGAGGTCGCCGTTGTGGTCGGCCCACTCGTCCCAGATCGAGATCCCGCGGTCGTTGAGCCACTTGACGTTGGTGTCGCCGTGCAGGAACCACAAGAGCTCGCCGAAGACCGACCGGGTGTGGATCTTCTTGGTCGTCACGAGCGGGAAGCCCTCCGCAAGGTTGAACCTCATCTGGTGCCCAAAGACGCTGAGAGTGCCGGTGCCGGTGCGATCCGACTTCTCCACCCCCTCGTCGAGCAGTCGATCGAGGAGGTCGAGGTAGGCCTGCATGGGCTCGACTCTACTGCTGCTCGGGCGGCTCTCAGCGCAGCCGGACGTCGCGTCCCTCGACCACGAAGCGGGTCTGCGTCGTGCACTGGGGCGTGGCGCAGACCACGAACATCCGGCTGATGGTCTCCGACAGGCGCGCGTAGACGCCGGCCTCGGGTCCCGCGGCCGCGATCTCCATCAGGTGGACGATCTCGCCGCTCGGTGCCACGGCGACGGCCAGGCGTCGGGAGACGTCACCGCCGTCGTCGTACGGTGCCGGGACCTGTGGCTCCGCGACCTCGGGCATCTCCCCGTCGTAGTCGGACACGTCGCCGTCGGCCTCCACGAGCAGCAGGGAGCCGTCCTCGTCCTCGATCACGACGCCGTCGGCGAGCGGCGCGAACGAGCCCGCTCCGGGAAGGGTCACCACAACCTCGGACAGGTGTAGCTGTCCCTCGGCGAACCACGGCACCGGGACGGGGTTGGGCTCCTCGCGCACCTCCGGCGGAGTCGGCAACAGGGAGATCACCACGACCCCGGTCACCACGAGCGCGAGCGCGACCAGTGCATAGATGGTGAGGCGTCTGCGTCGCGGCCGGTCGAGCTCGTCGCGGACCAGCTCGCGCACGTGCGACTCCACGTCGGTCGTCTGCTCGAGGCGCACCCAACCGCGGCGGCAGCGCGCCAGGGCGGCATCCACCGCCGCCTCGGCTGCGGCGCCCCCGCCGAACTCCTCGATCAGGGCGGAGCGGCGTGCACCGACGAAGTCGTCGTACGTGTCCATCCCCACCTCCACTCCGGCTTCGATGCCGACGCCGATGCGGATGGGTCCGGCCGCGGCAGGCTCAGGGGTGCAGTGACATCGGGCCGTAGACCTGGCGCTCGTGCTCGAAGAGCGTGACGCCGTCGACCCCCGCCTCCGCGAGCTGGGCCCAGATCTCCCCCACCCAGGACTCGGCGTCTGCCTGCGAGAGGAACCGCTGGCCGGCGAACTCCTCCGCCGGGACCTCGGCCCCCGAGGAGTCCTCGAGACGCCACCACCACGGCATGTCGGCGGCGGCCGGCTGACGGAAGGTCGGCTGTTCGGGCAGCATCAGGACTCCTTCACCGACGTCTCGACGAACGGCACCTTGGTGAGCTGGAAGATCTCGCGTCGCCCGCGGATGTCCACGCCGACCTCGGCCTCCGCGTTGACCATCGTCGGCACCAGCGCCATCCCGACACCCTTCTTCAGCGTCGGCGAGAAGGTACCCGAGGTGATCTCGCACAGCGGGACGTCGTGGGTGAGGGACACGCGCATCCCGGGGCGCGGGATGCCGCGACCAGTCGCGATGAGACCGCGCAGCCGTCGCTTCGGACCAGCTTCCTTGACGGCCAGGATCGCGTCGCGGCCCCAGAAGGCGTCCTTCTTCCAGCCGACCGCCCAGCCCAGGCCGGCCTCGACCGGGTTGACGTCGATCGTGATGTCCTGGCCGTGGAGGGGGTAGCCCATCTCCGTGCGCAGCGTGTCGCGCGAGCCGAGGCCGCAGGCGAGCATCCCGAACTCCTCACCGGCGGCGAGCAGCGCGTCCCACAGGGCCGCAGCCCCGTCGTTGGCGACGATCAGCTCGTAGCCGCGCTCCCCGGTGTAACCGGTGCGGCACACGACGACGCCGGGTCCCTCGAAGGGCGCCTCGACGAAGGACATGTAGTCATGGCCGGTGGGCAGCCCGACGCGTTGCAGCACCTCCTCGGACCTGGTCCCCTGCACGGCGAGCACTGCGTAGTCGTCGTGGTGGTTGACGACCGAGACACCGTCAGGGGCCTCGGCCTGCAGGCGGCGTACGACCTCGGCCGTGTTGGCGGCGTTGGGGACGATCAGCACGTGCTCGTCGTCCTGGTAGTAGGCGATCAGGTCATCGACGATGCCGCCGGTCACCGCGTCGCAGCACAGCGTGTATTGGGCCTTGCCCGGCGCGATCTTGGCGAGGTCGTTGGAGAGCGTGGCGTTGACGTAGTCGGCCGCGCCCGTGCCGCTCACCATCGCCTTGCCGAGGTGGCTGACGTCGAAGATGCCCACCGAGCTGCGGACCGCGGTGTGCTCCTTGAGCACACCGGCGGGGTATTCGAGCGGCATCGTCCAGCCACCGAACTCGGCGAACTTCGCCCCGAGGGCGACGTGCCGATCGTGGAGCGGGGAGTGCTGGGGGGTCGCGTCGGCCATGCCCCGAAACCTACCCCAGCGATCCGACGCCGAGACGTTGCCGACCCTCGCCTAAAGTGCCCGAGTGACAACGACGTACACGCTGCGAAACGCAAGCCCCGCCAAGACCCGCGCGGAGGCTGTCGTCGTCGGCGTCCTCTCATCGGGCAAGGGCCCGGTCGTCTGCGACGCCGGCACCGAGGTCGCGCGGGCTTGGGGACGCAAGTGGCTCCCGCTCCTGTCCTCGATGGGGTTCTCCGGCAAGCCCGGTGAGGCGGTCCGCATCCCGTCCGGGGGCAAGCTCAACAGCGCGATGCTGGTGCTGGTCGGACTGGGACCGGATCCCGATGGCACGGCCGTACGCCGAGCAGCCGGTGTCGCTGCCCGCAGCGTGCCGAACGCCGCGTCGGTCGCCCTCGCGCTGCCCGCCGAGACGCCCGAGCTCGTCGACGCGGTGACCCAGGGCCACCTGCTGGGCAGCTACACCTACACCAAGCACAAGTCGAAGACGGACGACGACTCCGGGGCCGGCGAGGTGATCGTGCTGTCGCCGATCGCTCGCAAGGCAGATGCAGTCAGTGCCTTCGCCGAGGCCCAGGTCGTCGCGGCTGCTGTGCGGCTGACCCGTGACTGGGTCAACGAACCTCCCGGCCACCTGACGCCCGAGGGCTTCGCGGCCGCGGTGACCGAGGCGCACAAGGCGGCCACCAAGGGCCGGGGTGCGCCCAAGGTCAAGCTGGAGATCTGGGACCACCCCACGCTGACCGAGCGCGGACTCGGCGGCACCCTGGCCGTGGGCAACGGATCGGACGCCAAGCCCCGACTCGCGAAGCTGACCTGGTCGCCCCGGGGGGCCACCACGCACCTCGCCCTCGTGGGCAAGGGCGTCACCTTCGACTCGGGCGGTCTGACGATCAAGCCCTCCTCGAGCATGGTGGGCATGAAGGGCGACATGGGCGGCGCGGCCTGCGTCATCGCCGCGACCCTCGCCATCGCCCAGCTCGGCCTGCCGATCAAGGTCACCACCTTCGCGCCGATGGCCGAGAACATGGTCTCCGGCTCCTCGTTCCGCCCCGGCGACATCGTCACGATGTATGGCGGGACCACCGTCGAGATCGCCAACACCGACGCAGAAGGACGCATGCTCCTCGGTGACGCGTTGGTGCTGGCAGTCGAGGAGGACCCCGACGTCATCGTCGACGTCGCCACCCTCACCGGGCACCTCCAGCTCGCGCTCGGCGACAAGGTCGGCGCCGTCCTCGGGTCGCAGGACATCGTCGACGCAGTCCTGCTCGCGGGTGATCGTGCCGGCGAGCAGCACTGGCCGATGCCGATCCCCGAGGAGATGAAGGAACGGATCAGCGCCTCCAAGGTCGCCGACCTGCTCCAGCACGACTGGGTCCGTTGGGGCGGGGGCCTGATGGCCGCGGCGTTCCTTCGCGAGTTCACCGACGGGCGACCCTGGGCACACCTCGACATCGCCGGCAAGGAGCTCAACACCGGTGCTGCTTACGGCCACGTCCCGTCCGGCGGGACTGGCTTCGGCGTCACCACGATCGTGGAGTACGCCCGCTCACTCGCCTCGAAGCCCTCCTAGCGGTGAGTGAGCCACCTTCTCGCTCCGGCGAATGTGGCTCACGCACCGCCGCGGACGGTCAGAGCCCGCCGGCCTTCTTGCGTCGGTTGTAGTCGCGCATGCGCTGCGGGATGCCGACCACCGCGGCGTCGTACGACGGCACCTGGTGCTTGTTGGCGAACGTATGGGCCCACTGCACGCTGGGCACCCGGCGTCGGGTCCACTCGCCGTCATGGGCGACCAGCAACAGCGTCACGTCGCTGACGGCCGTGCGGGGTTCGACGAAACCCTCGACACCACGCCTGGTGGTGACGAAGTCGGTGAGGTGGACGACGTCGTGCCCGTCAGAGGCGCGGACCGTCGTGGAGCCGGTGCGATGACCGTCCCGCAGCGGTCGACTCATGCGGCCGGATCGGCGGAATCGGTCTAGCAGTCCCATGCGGACATTGTGCCTGCAGGGGCGAAGCAATCGACGCACAACCCGGTGTGGACAGCCTCACAAAGAGTGCAAGGATGGGCGGGCGTCCAGAAACCGACGCACCACAGACCAGTGGCGAATCGAAAGGCAGCGCGTGACGGAGGTAAACGTCGACGTACTCATCCTCGGGGCAGGCTCAGGCGGATACGCCTGCGCGCTGCGGGCGGCCCAGCTGGGACTGACCGTGGGCCTGGTCGAGAAGGGCAGCCTCGGCGGCACGTGCCTGCACGTCGGCTGCATCCCCACCAAGGCACTGCTGCACGCGGCCGAGGTTGCCGACTCCGCGCGCGACGCCTCGAAGTTCGGCGTCACCGCAGCGCTCGAGGGCATCGACATGGCCGGGGTCAACGCTTACAAGGACGGCGTCGTCTCGCGTCTCTTCAAGGGCCTCACCGGGCTGATCAAGTCACGCGGCATCACCGTGATCGAGGGCGAGGGCCGCCTGACGGGTCCGCGGACCGTGTCGGTCGGCGACACGGCCTACACCGGGAAGCACCTCGTCCTGGCGTCCGGCTCCTACTCCAGGTCGCTGCCGGGCATCGAGATCGACGGCAAGCGGATCATGTCCTCGGAGCACGCGTTGAAGCTCGACCGGGTGCCGAAGTCGGTGATCGTCCTCGGCGGCGGTGTCATCGGCTGCGAGTTCGCCAGCGTCTGGGCCAGCTTCGGCGCCGAGGTCACCATCATCGAAGCCCTCCCCCGGCTCGTCGCCGTGGAGGACGAGGCCTCGTCGAAGGCTCTCGAGCGGGCGTTTCGCAAGCGCAAGATCAAGTTCCTCACCGGCACCCCGTTCCAGAGCGTGAAGACGACCGACTCCGGCGTCGCCGTGACCGTCGAAGGCGGCGACGTGATCGAGGCCGAGCTGATGCTCGTCGCCGTCGGACGCGGCCCCTCCACCGACGGGCTGGGCTACGAGGAGCAGGGCATCACGATGGAGCGCGGCTTCGTCATCACCGACGAGCGCTGTCGCACCGGGGTCGAGGGCGTCTTCGCCGTCGGCGACATCGTGCCCGGGCTCCAGCTCGCCCACCGCGGCTTCCAGCAGGGCATCTTCGTGGCCGAGGAGATCGCCGGCCTCGAACCGGCGCCGATCAACGAGGCGGGCATCCCGCGAGTCACCTACTCCCACCCCGAGATCGCCTCGGTCGGCCTGGACGAGAGCCAGGCGCGCGAGCAGTACGGCGACAAGGTCACGACCGTCACCTACGACCTCGGCGGCAACGGCAAGAGCCAGATCCTGCAGACCGCCGGGTTCGTGAAGCTCGTCGGACTCGTGGACGGTCCGGTGCTCGGCGTCCACATGGTGGGTGATCGCGTGGGTGAGCTCATCGGGGAGGCGCAGCTGATCTACAACTGGGAAGCCCACGCCGACGACGTCGCACCCCTGCTCCACGCCCACCCGACGCAGAACGAGGCCCTGGGCGAGGCGCACCTCGCGCTGGCCGGCAAGCCTCTCCACGCGCACTCCTGACCAACACGAACGCACCCCACCCACACCACGCGAGCGAAGGAAACCTCCATGGCCTCCGAAGTCACTCTCCCCGCCCTCGGCGAATCGGTCACCGAAGGCACCGTCACCCGTTGGCTGAAGAACGTCGGCGACAGCGTGGCGGTGGACGAGCCGCTGCTCGAGGTCTCGACCGACAAGGTGGACACCGAGATCCCTTCGCCCGTCGCAGGCACGCTGCTGGAGATCCGGGCCGAGGAGGACACCACGGTCGAGGTCGGGGCAGTCCTGGCGGTCGTGGGTGAGCAGGGCGAGGGCGGCGGCGACG
>NZ_JAOPXV010000164.1 GCF_025964975.1 Nocardioides sp. | reverse complement strand
GACGACCTCGTTGAACAGCTGCTCCCCGGCCGTGTTGTCGATGTCGGTGAAGTCGAAGACCCCGCGGCCGCTGATGACGCCCGCGGAGACGAAGTTGCGGATGAAGGTCAGGGGGTCGGTGATCTTCAGCGTGTAGGTGCCGCGAGTGATCGCACCGACCTGGGTGTTGAGGAACGCGTCGTCCCAGTAGATCTCCGACTGGGTGCCGAACTTGTTGTTGGGCAGCTCCTTCAGGGACACATAGAGCGCGGTCTGCTGGGCCGAGGGACGACCACCGAACTTGAACCGCTCCCAGCTCTGCTTGATCACCGAGTCGACGAGACCGCCGCCGGAGAAGACCGACTGCGACGCCGCCTCCTCGGAGTTCCAGATGTAGCCACCGGGCTCGGCAGCGAAGCCCGTGAAGGCCCCGTCCTGGATCAGCACCAGGCCGTAGCCCTCGGGCACGACGATCTTCGATCCGTTGGTGATGACCCCGCTCGAGGCGCTGTCGTTGCCCCCACGGCCGGCGTTCTCGCCCTTGCGCACGGCGGGGAAGAGGGCGGCGGTGGACGGGAGCCCGTCGGGGACGCCGAAGAAGTCGAGCCACTGGTCGCTCAGCGTGCCGCCGATGGCGCCGGTCGCTGCCTGGAAGAGTCCCATTGTCAACATCCTTCGACGGTTCCGGTCGTGGACGGTGCTGCCCCCGACACGTCGCCCACCCCGATGGGTGGTCGACCGCCGCAACCCTAGCGGTCAGGGGGCACCGGAGGAGCCGATTCCCGTGACGCCGTTCCGGCTATCGTCGCGAGCGTGTCCGGTCACCAGCGCATCTTCGTGGTGAGCACCTCGGGGGAGCAGTCGGAGCCTGCGCGACTCGCAGGCGGCCTCGGTCGCGACCCGATCGTCCTTACCGCTCCGACGGCTGAAGCCGAGCGAGTCGTGCGAGGTCTCCGCGTCGAGCCCCAGGTGGACGTGCTGCTGGCGCCTGCGAGATTCCCCCGTGCCGACCGGGGGCACCGACTGGACGCCCTGGTACGACGCCATGCCCTGCGCGACAGGTTCCGCGACGTCGTCGTGGTGACCGACCCGGCGACGGCGACGCTGCTGCTGCGCGTCCTTGCCCCGGATCAGCTGCCGACCGGCGGCGCTGTGACCGTCGTGGGTCTCCCTCGAGGGGATCGCCCCGTCGCCGTAGGGCGCGTTGTGGTCGTCGGGATCGTGCTGGGGATCGCAGCCGCTCTCGCCCGCCCGGTGGTGCCGGTCCTCACCGTGCCTGTCGCCGCGGCGTTGGGCGGGCTTGCCGGGGTGATGGTCCCGCCCATGCGACACCTGGGACGCGAGCTGCTGCTCGCGGCTGCTGTCTGTGTCGTCGTCGTCCTTGTGCTGGTGGCCGGGTCCGCGCGCTTCCCCGCAGTCTGGTGAGCCCGTGGCCCACCGGCACGGGACAACGCGTCGTCGCAGGGGTTACACGACCCGTCGCACCGGAGCTGGCTGGTGGTCGCCGGTCATGACGAGGCCAGGACCCTGTCCGTGGCGGGCACGGACGCGCCGGGGCCGCCGAAGCCGTGATTCAGGCCCCAGAGGACGGCCTGGCTGCGGGACTCGACATCGATCTTGCGGTAGCAGGCGCGGATGTAGGACTTCACCGAGTTCACGGACAGGTGCAACGTCGCCGCGATCTCGGCGTTGCTGTAGCCGCTCGCGATGTGGGACAGCACGTCGGCCTCTCGGCCCGTCAGCAGCTCGCCGCGGTCCGTCCGGGTGCCCCTGGGGTCGCCCGATCCTCCACCTGCGGAGATCACAACCCTCCCGGCGTTCACCGAATGAAGAGCCTCGACCAGCTGCGCACTCGTCAAGCCTTTGGAGAGGTAGCCGCACGCTCCCTGCTCGATGAGGTCGGTCGCGGACCACGGCTGGAAGTTCCAGGTGAAGATGACGACCTTGCGCAGGCGGTTGTCGGCCAGCAGCTGCTCCAGCCGGCGAGGGCGGGCGGGCCCACTGAGTGCGTGGTCGTAGAGGGCGATGTCGATCGGATTCACGTCGCGAGTCGCCGCGCTGACCAGCTCGACGCGGTCGCGGTGTCCCAGCAGCATCGACGCCATGCCCCGGGACGTCAGCTCGTCGTCATCGACCAGGGTCACTCGCACCGGCTTCAAGCCGGCGGCCGAGGCGTTCGGGGCGTCGAACCCGGACCGTGTTGCTGACATGATCCCGCTCCTCCCAATCGCCGGACAGCGCATCCCTCACAATGCCCTCCCCGCATCAACGTAGACTCAGTGCACCGACTTGTCCAGGCTTTGTCCAAGGTGAGTTGAGTCGCGATACCCTAGCAAACTATGTACACGATCAAGCGAGCAGCGCAACTCACGGGGGTCCCCGAGACCTCGTTGCGCGCGTGGGAGCGTCGGTACGCCGTATGGGCCCCGCAGCGCAACGAGTCCGGCTATCGGGTGTACGACCAGGAGTCCCTGGCCGTCATCTCGACCATGCGCCGACTGGTCGACGACGGGTGGTCGCCTACGGCAGCAGCCGACGCCCTTCGCAACGGGACGGTCCCACCCGCTCTCGCGGCGCGGATGGACGAGGAGAGCCCGGCCGCTTCATCCACGACCCTGCCCGGGTCGACCACTTACACCGAGCGCTTCCTGAGCGCTGCAGCACAGATGGACACCACCGGGATTGAGGAGAGTCTCGATGGCGGGTTCTCGCTCGGGTCCTTCGAGCACGTCGTCGACGCCTGGCTGTTCCCCACGCTCGAGGCGCTCGGCGACGGCTGGGCGCGAGGGGAGATCGACGTCGCGGGCGAGCACACGGCCAGCCACGCCGTGCATCGGCGCCTGGCGGCCGCGTTCGACGCCGCCGGCAGCCGGTCCCGCGGGCCCGCGGTGGTCGTCGGGCTCCCCTCGGGCAGCCAGCACGACCTCGGCGCGCTCGCCTTCGCCACGGCCATCCGCCGGCGTGGGCTGCACGTCCTCTACCTCGGGGCCGACGTGCCCGTGAGCAGCTGGGAGGCCGCCGTCACCAGCCACGCGGCACGGGCGGCGGTCCTGGCCGTCGTGACTCCGCAGGACCGTCCGGCGGCGACCACGGTCGCCGAGCGGCTCGCCGAGCACGAGCTGTCGCCCCTGGTCTGCTCCGGCGGCGCCTCAGGCGCCAGCCTCGCCGCCGGTGTCCGAGACCTTCCGTGGGGCATCGGCGAGGCCGCTGACGAGCTTGACCGGCTGACGGACGAGCTGGCGAGTCAACCCGCCTGAGTCGCTCAGCAGCTACCAACCGCGCTCGCGCCACTCGGCCAGGTGGGGGCGCTCCGCGCCGAGGGTCGAGTCGCTGCCGTGTCCGGGGTAGAACCACACGTCGTCGCCGTACACGTCGAAGACCTTGGTCGACACGTCCTCGATCAAGGACTCGAAGGCCGCGGCGTCGCCGAAGGTGTTGCCGACGCCGCCCGGGAAGAGCGAGTCGCCGGTGAAGAGGTGTCCCTGGCCGGTGTCGTCCTCCCAGAAGAGCGCGATCGAGCCGGGGGTGTGGCCGGCCAGGGCGATCACGGTCAGGTCACAGGTGCCGGCCGCGACGCGGTCGCCGTGGGTGACGGTCCGGTCGACGGCGACGCCGGTCTGCGAGGTGATCTCGGCCGCGTCGGGCGCCCCGGCGATCACCGTCGCCCCGGTCGCGGCCACGACCTCGGCGAGGGCGCGGTGGTGGTCCCAGTGCTGGTGCGTCGTGACGACCGCCGTGAGGGGACGGTCACCGATCAGCGTCAGCAGGGTGGGTGCGTCCGCAGCGGCGTCGATCAGGACGACCTCGTCGGTCTCCTCGCAGTGCAGGAGATAGGCGTTGTTGGACATGTCGGGATCGACGGCCACCTTGGTGATCGTCACGCACCCGGCCTTACGGGTCTGGGGCGGCCCGCCCGGGCTCACGTCGCCTGTGTAGCTCACCATGCCGGCACCTCCGGAAGCTTGTCGTGGTCAACGGTCAGGGTGCCATCGTCGCCTCGGCCGGTGAGCCACCAGGCCAGGTCGTGCGAGTCGCCCGCGACCGTCGAGACGGGTTCGCCGTCGCCGAGCTCCCAGGTCTGCGCGAGGTCGCGGGCGAGCACCCGGAAGGCGACGGGCCACTCACCCGCCCGTTTCGTCGCGGACTCGATGAGCTGCGCGGAGAACGCAGGCACCCAGTCGCGGCGGGAGTAGTCCAGACCGAGGTCGGCATGATGGATCTCCACCTCTCGCAGACGCATCAGCACGGTGGAGCGCGCGCGGAAGGCGGGGTTGCCGGGGGTGCGCTCGATGGTCACGTCCCACTGGTCGTCCGGCACCGCGGAGACCTCGCGGTCGAAGAGCTGGGTCGAGGCCTCCACGCGAGCGCGGATCTCACCGGGGGCCGCGACGCCGAGCTCGGCGATGTCACGGTCGCGGGCCTCCTGCGACTCATACATGGGAGCGCCGGAGCCCGAGCTCACTCCGCGCAAGGCCCCGGCGAGGCCCTCACCGTTGAGGGCGAGGTGGGCCAGCACGTGACCGACGGTCCAGTCGGGGAGAAGGGACGCCCGGGCGTACGTCGAGTCGTCCAGGCCGTCCACCGTCCGGACGAGCCGCTGGTTCGCGGCGGCGAGCAGCTCGAGCTGGGTGGGCTCCACCGAGTGCGTCATGGCGCCATTCAACACACTCCAGTGAAGGTTGGGCAGGCCCGTAGGATCGACAGCTGACGCGCGGCGTGTTGCAACCCCGCGTCACATGACGAACACTTGTTCGAACCGCACCCTCCTCGCAGACCTCGAAGGACGACCGTGATCGACCAGCTCATCATCCGGGGCGCCCGGGAACACAACCTCAAGGACGTCTCGCTCGATCTGCCGCGCGACGCCCTCATCGTGTTCACCGGCCTGTCCGGCTCGGGCAAGTCGAGCCTGGCCTTCGACACCATCTTCGCCGAGGGCCAACGGCGCTACGTCGAGTCGCTCTCGGCGTACGCCCGGCAGTTCCTCGGCCAGATGGACAAGCCGGACGTCGACTTCATCGAGGGACTCTCCCCGGCGGTCAGCATCGACCAGAAGTCGACGAGCAAGAACCCCCGCTCCACCGTCGGCACGATCACCGAGGTCTACGACTACCTCCGCCTGCTGTTCGCCCGAGCGGGTCGCGCGCACTGCCCCGTGTGCGGGTCGCCGATCGAGCGCCAGACGCCACAGCAGATCGTCGACAAGATCCTCGCCCTCGAGGAGGGCGCGCGCTTCCAGGTGCTGGCGCCGGTCATCCGCGGTCGCAAGGGCGAGTTCGTCGAGCTCTTCCGTCAGCTCCAGACGCAGGGGTTCTCCCGGGCGAGGGTCAACGGTGAGACGCACGCGCTGGACGACCCACCCAAGCTGGACAAGCAGAAGAAGCACACGATCGAGGTGGTGGTCGACCGGCTGGCCGTCAAGGAGAGCTCGAAGCGCCGACTGACCGACTCGGTGGAGACCGCACTCCAGCTCGCCGGCGGTCAGGTGCTCTTCGACTTCGTCGACCTCGACGCCAAGGAGCCGGGCCGTGAGCTCCGCTTCTCCGAGCGGATGGCCTGCCCCAACGAGCACAGCATCGACACCGACGAGCTCGAGCCTCGTTCCTTCTCCTTCAACTCGCCGTTCGGTGCGTGCCCCCAGTGCAGCGGCCTGGGGACGCGGATGGAGGTAGACCCCGAGCTCGTGGTGCCCGACCAGCACGCCACGCTGGGGGAGGGGGCCATCCAGCCGTGGAGCTCGGCCCACGTGGCCGACTACTTCCTGCGCCTGATGAACGCGCTGGGCCAGGAGATCGGCTTCGATCTCAACACGCCGTGGATCGACCTCTCGCCCAAGGCACGCACGTCGCTGCTCGAGGGGCACTCGACCAAGGTCCACGTCGTCACCAAGAACCGCTACGGCCGTCAGCGTGCCTACTACGCCGCCTTCGAGGGCGTCCGGCCCTACATCGAGCGGCGCCACCGCGAGGCGGAGTCCGACACCAGCCGGGACCGGTTCGAGGGGTTCATGCGCGAGGTGCCGTGCCCCGCGTGCCAGGGCAGTCGGCTCAAGCCGGTCTCGATGGCCGTCACGCTCGGCGCCAAGGAGCAGGGCGGCAAGAACATCGCCGAGATCTGTGCGATGCCGATCAACGAGGCGGCCTACTACCTGCGCACCCTCGACCTGTCGGTGCGGGAGAAGCAGATCGGTGAGCGCGTCCTGAAGGAGATCCAGGAACGGCTCAACTTCCTGCTCGACGTCGGGCTCGACTACCTCTCGCTCAACCGTCCCTCCGGCTCGCTGTCCGGCGGGGAGGCGCAGCGGATCAGGCTGGCGACCCAGATCGGGGCGGGACTGGTCGGGGTCCTCTACGTCCTCGACGAGCCGTCCATCGGGCTGCACCAGCGCGACAACCACCGCCTCATCGAAACCCTGAGGCGGCTCAAGGACCTCGGCAACACCCTGACCGTCGTCGAGCACGACGAGGACACGATCCGCACCGCCGACTGGGTCGTCGACATCGGTCCCGGCGCCGGCGAGCACGGAGTCTTGGTCGTCCACTACGGCTCCTACCAGGACCTGTTTAAGATCTACGAGTCCCTGACCGGCGACTACCTGTCCGGGCGGAAGTCCATCTAATTGCCGAAGAAGGGGCGCAAGTACTACAAGAAGCGTGAGCTCAA
>NZ_JAOPXV010000038.1 GCF_025964975.1 Nocardioides sp. | reverse complement strand
GCTTCGGTGAGGTCGCTCCCGGGCTCACCATCCCCGGGAAGATCGACAAGATGGGCTACAAGGGCGTCGACACCACCGAGCTGGTGTTCGACGGCTACCGCATCGGCGCGGACATGGTCCTCGGCGGAGCGCCCGGCAAGGGCTTCGCCCAGATGATGGACGGCGTCGAGGTCGGCCGGGTCAACGTCGCAGCCCGGGCCTGCGGCATCTCGATCCGGGCCTTCGAGCTCGCGATCGCCTACGCCCAGCAGCGGGAGACCTTCGGCAAGCCGATCGCCCAGCACCAGGCGATCGCCTTCCAGCTCGCCGAGATGGCCATCAAGGTCGAGGCCGCGCACCAGATGATGGTCAACGCCGCCCGGCTCAAGGACGCCGGACAGCGCAACGACGTCGAGGCCGGCATGGCCAAGGTGATCGCCAGCGAGTACTGCGCCGAGGTGACCACCCAGTCCTTCCGCATCCACGGTGGCTACGGCTACTCCAAGGAGTACGAGATCGAGCGGCTCTACCGCGAGGCGGCCTTCATGCTGATCGGCGAGGGCACCTCGGACATCCAGAAGATGATCATTGGTCGCAGCGTGCTGAAGGACTACAAGCTCAAGGGCTGAGCACGCCTCTGGATAGGGTGGCGCGCATGTCGCCCGGGCAGCAACGCCTCGTGCTCCACGTCGGAGTGATGAAGTCGGGCACCTCGTTCATCCAGTCACGCCTCTTCGCGAACAAGAAGATGCTGCTGGCGGACCGGGGCATCCTCGTCCCGGGGATGAACTGGCTCTCCCAGGTGATGGCGGCGCGCGACGTCCTCGGCTCCGGCGAGGAGCAGTGGGCCAAGATGGCCGGCAAGGTCAATGCCCACGGCGGCACCTCGGTCATCTCGATGGAATACCTGGGGCCGGTGCGGCCGGTCGTGGCCCGCCGCGTCCTCGACTCCTTCCCCGACCACCAGGTCGACGTGGTGATCACCGCCCGCGACCTGAACCGCACGATCGCCGCGATGTGGCAGGAGACGGTGCAGAACGGCCGCACCTGGACCTTCGCCGACTACCTCGCCGACATGGAGTCGTGGCGACCTGGACGTCGCGAAGCCCTGGAGGGGTCCGAGCCACCGGAGGCCGGGCGCACGTTCTGGCGCCAGCAGAACCTCGTGCGCATCGCGCGGACCTGGGGTGAGCTTGCCCCCGTGTCGGTGGTGACGGTGCCGCCCCCCGGCGCTCCTCGTGACCTGTTGTGGGAACGCTTCTGCTCGGTCCTGCGTACGCCGCCGGACGGCTTCGCGCCGGCACGGATGGAGAACGAGTCGGTCGGCGCCGCGTCCACCCTGGTCATCCGGCGGTTGAACGAGCTGCTCAACGACGCCGGTCTGCCGTTCCCCGAGGGGACCGACCTGCGCAAGGGCGTGCTGGCCAAGCAGGTGCTGGCCGCGCGCAAGTCCGCGGAGCCGGCCATCGGGCTGCCCGTTGCCCCGTGGGTGCGCGACCATGCCGCCCACATGGTCACCGCCCTCACCGAGCTCGGGATCACGGCGACGGGGTCGTGGGACGACCTGACGCCCGTCGATGTGTCGGGTGTGGACCCGGCCACCATCGACGACGCGACCGTCCTGGACGCAGCGATGGCCGGGCTGGCCGGGTTCCTGGCCCAGCAGATCCGGCAGGAGGACGAGTCGTGAGCTTCGACCCGCGTTTCTTCTACGACGACTACCCACGCATCGAGGGGGAATTCGGCGCCCTCTCAGACGTCTCGCTCGCACCTCGTGGTCCCGGCATCCTGTTCCAGGTGGTGCGCGAGCTCGACCTGCCGCCCGACTCCGTGGCGCTTGACGTCGGCTGTGGGGAGGGGAGGCACGCGGTGCGCCTCGCGATCCACTTCGGCTTCGAGGTGCTGGGCGTCGACCCGGTGCAGCGCCACCTCGACCTTGCGCGTGAGGCCCGGCGCGACGAGCCCGACGAGATCTCGTCCCGGGTCTCCTTCAGCCGCGGGACCGTGACCGAGCTCCCCGTCGCCGACGCGTCGGTGGAGCTGGTCTGGTGTCGCGACGTGCTCGTCCACGTGAGATCGCTCGATGACGCGTACGCCGAGATCGCCCGGGTCCTGAGGCCGGGCGGCCGGGCGCTCATCTACCAGTTCGTGGCAACACCGCTGCTCTCGGACTCCGAGGCCGCTGCGCTGTTCCCGGTGATGGGCGTGGTCCCGACCTCGATGGAGCGGGTCGTCACCGACGTGGCGATCGCCCGCTCCGGCCTGCAGGTCGACCTGGACCTCGACGTGACCTCCGAATGGGGCGAGTACGCCGAGGAGGAGTCGGGCCAGGCCTCCCGGGCGCTCCTCCGCTTCGCCCGGCTGCGACGGGACCCGGACCGCTATCGGGCGGCGTTCGGCGATGCGGCGTACGACGTGATGCTCGGTGACTCGCTCTGGCAGGTCTACCCGATGCTGGGCAAGCTCGCCGGACGGATCCTGGTGCTGACGAAGTGAGGATGGTCGCGTGGCCCGGCTGATCCACCTCAACGGTCCGCCGGGGATCGGGAAGTCGACGCTGGCCAGGCGCTACGTCGCCGACCACCCGGGCGTGCTCAACTGTGACATCGACGTCCTCCGGACGTTGATCGGCGGGTGGGAGGGCGACTTCGGCACTGCCGGTGCGCTCATCCGCCCATCCGCCCTGGCGATGATCGGCGCCTACCTGGCCGCCAGGGTGCCGAGGAGCCGAGCGATCCATGGCACGAACAGGTCCGAACCATCGTCGCAACCAACGGGGGAGAAGCGGCGCTCCTGCGCTGCCACGCCGGGCTGGAGCAGCTGCTTCGCGAGCGGCCGGGCGCGGTCGTGATCGAGAGCGTGGAAGGCTCGGTCGACGAGACGTACGACCTGCTCTGCGCGTCCCTGTTGATCTCCCCGCTCACGCGACGAACGTGCGAGGGAGACCGACCCCGGCGGCCAGTCGCTCGGGTAGGGCTCGCGCTCTGGTGGGTCGGCGTAGGCCAGGTCGGTCACCGCCAGGGCGTGCGACGAACCCGGCGTGCATCGCGTTGCGCGGTTGCGGTCCTACTCGTCACGCCACCAGGCCGCTCCTAGGCTCGGTGGCATGACCTATGACAACGAAGAGAACATCCGCCAGAACGTCACCTTCGCCAGCAACGGCGACCATGCCCACGGCTACCTCGCCACTCCTGAGTCCGGCTCCGGCGCAGGTGTCGTCGTCATCCAGGAGTGGTGGGGCCTCGACGACCACATCGTCGACATCTGCGCCCGGCTTGCCGCCGAGGGCTTTGTGGCGCTGGCCCCCGACCTCTACGGCGGCAAGGTCGCCCACGGCACCGACGACGCCGGCGAGATGATGTCCCGCCTGCCCGTCGACCGCGCGGCCCGCGACCTCGCCGGAGCGGTCGACTACCTGCTGGACCACGACGCGGTGACGTCCAGGACGGTCGGTGCGGTCGGCTTCTGCATGGGTGGGGGCTTCGTGCTCATGCTCGCCGCGCAACAGCGCGACAAGGTCAGCGCCGCCGTGCCGTTCTACGGCGTCGGCCAAGCCGTGCCCGACACCTACACCGGCCTGTCCGCCGCGGTGCAGGGCCACTACGGCGAGAAGGACGACTTCTACCCCGTCGAGGACGCCAAGAAGCAGGAGGCCCAGATCCGTGAGGAGTCCGGCGCCGAGGTCGAGTTCTTCTACTACGACGCCGCCCACGCCTTCCACAACGACACCGACAAGCTGGGCACCTACGCGCCTGACGCTGCCGCCAAGGCCTGGTCGCGCACGGTCGAGTTCCTCAAGGCCAAGGTCACCTGACCGAGTCGCCACGTCGGCTGGCACCTCTCAACGGCGTGGCGATCGGAACGATGATCGCCGTGTGCATCATCGGCGGGGGAGCTGTCGTCAGCGACCTTGGCCGGTGGTCGCTCCCGATCGAGGCAGATCGCTGACAGGCACCGCAGGCGTAAGTCCCAACAGCTCGTCGAGCTTGCTGACGGGCAAGCGGCCCTCGTAGTCGCTGGCCGCGATCATCAACGTTGTCACGAGCTCGACCTCGCTCAGGAGATCGCCGTCCTCGAGGCTCACGTCAAACTGGTCATACACGCGAACACCCCCAGTGCACTCGACTCGGGTGGATCCCATCGCTTGCCCCCGATGGAGTCCTTCTTGGTGCCATGCTTCCGCACCGGCGGCAACAACACAGCAACAGCGTGCCCGGGTCCCCAATTTTGGTGAGGCACGAAACCGTTCCACGCCGCCGATGCGCGGTTGTGGTCAGCCCTCACGGGCGTGCCTGTGACCCCGCAGGTGTACCGCGGGGTGTGGGGCAAGCGAGTCAGTGGTCGGGTGGGGGACCGGTGGGGCTGATCGGTCGGGCGCCGGTGTGGTCGCGGAGGAACTCGTCACCCAGTGGGCTGGTCCAGACGAACACCCCGGGGTCGGTCATCTGGTAGCGCCAGCGGCCCTTG
>NZ_JAOPXV010000004.1 GCF_025964975.1 Nocardioides sp. | reverse complement strand
CGAGAGCACCTCCGAGCCCTTCCTGGGTCGCGACATGGGCCACACCCGCAACTACTCCGAGGAGACCGCTGCCGCGGTCGACGGCGAGATCAAGACGTTGCTCGGCCACGCCCACCAGGAGGCCTTCGAGATCCTCGACCGCAACCGCGACGTCCTCGACGCCCTCGTGCTCGAGCTGCTCGACAAGGAGACCCTCGACAAGGCGCAGATCGCGGAGATCTTCCGACCCCTGCGCCTGCACCCCAACCGTCCTGCCTGGACCGGCTCCGACGCGCGGACGCCCAGCGCCATCCCGCCGGTCGAGATCCCCCAGGAGATCCGTGACCGGGCCGCCGCGGGCGCCGCTGCCCAGCAGTCCGAGGGTGGGTTGATCCTCACACCACCGGGTCCCGGTGGCGACACGCACGGGGACGTCGTCGGCGGCAGCACGCCCACGACACCTCCGACCACCACCTGAACGGACCTCCATGACCGACCCGATCAGCCTCGAGCCGCGTGAGGTGCCGGACTTCGACCACCCCCGTGCCGAGGCTGCCGTTCGCGAGCTCCTGGCCGCGATCGGCGAGGACCCCGAGCGCGAGGGTCTGCGCGACACCCCTGCCCGGGTGGCGCGCGCCTACGCCGAGCTCACCCGGGGTCTGCGCCAGCGGCCGGAGGAGGTCCTCACGACGACCTTCGACATCGGTCACGACGAGATGGTGCTGGTGCGCGATATCGAGCTGTGGTCGATGTGCGAGCACCACCTGGTGCCCTTCACCGGGGTCGCGCACGTGGGCTACATCCCCGCGGAGACCGGCATGATCACCGGCCTCTCCAAGCTCGCCCGCCTCGTCGACGTCTACGCCAAGCGCCCGCAGGTGCAGGAGCGGCTCACCACGCAGGTCGCCGACGCGATGGTGGACCTCCTCCAGGCGCGTGGCGTCGTCGTGGTGATCGAGGCCGAGCACCTCTGCATGACGATGCGAGGTGTCCGCAAGGCCGGCGCGCGCACCCTCACGAGTGCTGTGCGGGGAGTCATGTTGACCAACCCCGCCACCCGCGCCGAGGCGATGGCCCTGATCCACTCCAGACGATGACCCGTCCCCGTGTGATGGGGATCGTCAACGTCACCCCGGACTCGTTCTCCGACGGGGGGCTGTACGCCGACGCGGAGCGAGCCGTCGCGCACGGGCAACAGCTGCTCGCCGACGGGGCGGACGTCCTCGACGTCGGCGGCGAGTCGACGCGACCCGGTGCCGTTCGTCCGTTGATGGACGAAGAGCTGGCACGCGTCATCCCGGTCATCACCGAGATGGCGGCCCAGGGAGCAGTCGTCTCCGTGGACACGATGCGGGCGACGGTGGCCGCTGCCGCCCTGGCCGCCGGCGCGCAGATCATCAACGACGTGTCGGGGGGTCTGGCCGACCCCGAGATGCTCTCGGTGCTCGCCGGGAGCGACGCGACCTACGTCGCGATGCACTGGCGTGCGCACGCCGCCACGATGGCAGACTTCACCGACTACGGCCCTGAGGGAGTGGTCGAGGGCGTGCGCCGTGAGCTGGGGGAGCGGCTGGACGTGATCACCGCCGCCGGGGTGGACGCAGAGCGGGTCATCCTCGACCCCGGGCTGGGGTTCGCCAAGACGCCCGCGCACAACTGGGAGCTGCTCGCGGGGCTCGCCTCGCTCGACGCCCTTGGCCGACCTCTCCTCGTCGGCGCGAGTCGCAAGTCCTTCCTGGGCCGGCTGCTGGCGGACGGGGGGCGACCGCGGGAGGTCGGTAAGCGGGAGTTCGCCCACGCCGCCCTTGTCGCGCTGCTGGCCGAGCGTGGCGTGGCCTACCTGCGGGTGCACGACGTGCGCGCGACCTGTGACGCGCTCGCGGTCGTGGACGCGCTGGCTGACGCAGAGACCGTCGGCGGCGTACGGCAGGGTGGGCTCCCATGACTGACGAGCTCACCATCAGCGGGGTCGAGTGCTTCGCCCACCACGGCGTCTTCGACTTCGAGCGGCGCGAGGGGCAGACGTTCGTGATCGACCTGACCCTCGGCTTCGACACCTCGACGGCTGCGGCCTCGGACGACTTGCAGGACACGGTGGACTACGGAAGCCTCGTCGCGCAGGTCAAGGTCGCGGTGGAGTCCGACCCCGTGGACCTCATCGAGACCGTGGCCCAGCGCATCGCCGACGTCTGCCTGGCAACGGGTCGTGTTGAATGGACCCGCGTCACGATCCACAAACCAGATGCACCAATTGACGCGACATTTCGGGATGTCGCGCTGACCATCACCAGGAACGCGAGGCCCGCACCATGACTGAGAGCCCCAATCCCAACATCGTGGACACCGACTCCCTCACCGGTGAGATGCACCCGATCCGCCGGGTGGTCGTCGCTCTCGGATCCAACTTGGGCGAGCGTTTCAATGCCCTCCAGGGCGCGGTCGACGCGCTCGCGGACACCCCCGACTTCTTCCTGACCGGCGTCTCGCCCGTCTACGAGACCGAGCCCGTCGACTCCCCGGCCGGATCGAAGAAGTTCCTCAACGCCATCCTGCTGGCCGACACCACCCTGCCGGCCGCTCGCCTGATGGAGCGCGCGCTCGCGGTGGAGGACGCCTTCGACCGCGAGCGCAGCGAGCTCCGCAACGCACCCCGCACGCTCGACGTCGACCTCATCTTGGTCGGCGACCGACGTGCCGACGACGACTTCCTGCGGCTGCCTCATCCGCGAGCCCACGAGCGTGCCTTCGTGCTCCAGCCGTGGCACGACCTCGAGCCCGACGCCGTCTTCCCTGACCACGGGCCGATCGCGGAGCTCCTGGCCGAGCTCGACGGGTCCGGCCTGATCAAGCGCGACGACCTGGTGCTCGAGGTCCAGTGACGCAGGCCCCGGGACCTCCGGAGGGCCATCTGCGTCCCATCTCGGGGGCGGTGCTCGCGATCTCGGCAAGCCTGGGGCTCGTGTCCGGGTGGCTGCTGCGGCCGATCATGGTCCGCATCACCGGCACGGCCCCGTTCGTCACGTGGGTCCAGTCGCTGACCCTCTTCTTCGTCGCGGCCTTCCTGGCCTACGTCGCCTGGAACACCTGGCAGACCATCCAGGTCCAGCGTCGGCGACTGGACGGCAACAGGGCCGTCAACCGTCTCGTGCTCGCCCGCGCGTCCGCCATCGTGGGCGCGCTGGCGGCGGGCCTCTATGCCGGCTACGGCATCACGTGGCTTGGCGACCCCTCCGAGCTCGCGGGTCAGCGGCTCCTCCGGTGCGCCGTGGCGGCGGTCAGCGGCCTCCTGGTCATGGCCGCCTCCCTCGGGCTCGAGCGCGCGTGTCGCGTCCCATCCGACCCGCCGGGGCCCTAGCCTGACCCCATGTCTTCCCTCCTGCCTCAGCAGTCACAGCCGTCGCGCACGGCTGCCCGACGTCGCCAGCGCAGCACCCGCCTCAGCGCGGCCGTCGCGCTGCTGGGCTTGTCCGCACTGCTCGTCCTCGGTGCGGTGGTCTCCGGTTCCCTCCTCTTCGCCTGCCTCGCCGGGGTGGCCGCGGTCGCACTCGGTGGCGCTGCCACCAAGATGACCAACACCGAGCTCGCAGAATCCCGGGTCGAGGCGGCACGCGACCGTGCGGAGCAGGCTCGCGCCTACGCCGAGCTGACCGAGCGCAAGACGGCTGAGAACGTGGCCTTCGCCCTCGACATGCGCCGCAAGATCGCCGCTCGCGAAGAGGTCATCGCCGGCCTGGAGAAGGCCCTGATCAACTCGCAACGCCTCATGTTCGAGCAGACCCGCAAGCTCGGCGCCGAGGCTCGGCGGGCGGACACGGCGGAGCGTACGCTCGCCGATTCCGAGGACCGGGCCGCCCACGCCATCGTCCTGGTCGCGGAGCTGGAGGCCGAGATCGACGTGCTCCGGGCCGAGCTCACGTCGTGGCGGACGGCCAGGCCGGGCAAGCGCGCCAGCTCTGCCTGACACGTCGTACGGCACAATCGCTCGATGTGATCCCTGACGGCAGCCGGTTCGAGAGCGACCCCGCAGAGGTGCTCGCCGACGACGCCGGACTTCCGCAGGGCTGGGAGGCCGGGACGATCGACGGAGCGACCGCCTCCGACGTCGACCGCCTGACCGAGCTGCTGCGGGACCACGAGCGTGCCGGCCGGGGATGGGCGAGCGGTTCGGAGGACGACGTCCTCGTCGAGCTGCACGGCCTCGAGATGCGCGAGAACGTCGTGGTCCGCGACGACGCCAGCGTGATCCGGGCGTGGGGCAGCGTGCACGACCGCGCCGAGGGTCGGATGCTCTACGTCCACATCGTCGACCAGGCACTTCCAGACTACGCTGCGCGGGCGTGCTCGGACCTCCTCTTCGAGTGGGCGAGCGGACAGGCCGAGCGGGTCGGGGCCGAGCGTGGCCGGAGTGTGCAGCAGATCGACACCGGCGCCTTTGCCGGCGACGGGCGCCAGCACGAGTGGCTCGACGCAGCAGGTTTCACCAAGGTCCGCACCTGGTGGCAGATGAGTCGGTCGGTGATTCCTGAGGAGTCCGAGCTGGTCACCGACCCGGCCAGGTGGGAGAAGGACGGGGTCGTCTTCCGCCGGGTGGAGCGACAGGGTGACGGCATGCCCGACGAAGCGGACCTGCGCGCGGTGCACGACGTCCTCGAGGGCGCCTTCACGGATCACTTCAACTCGGCGGAGGAGACCTTCCACGAGTTCATCCACCGGCTGCGTGAGGACCCGGGACACCGGTGGGACCACTGGTGGCTGGCCGAGGTGGACGGCGTGGCAGCCGGCGCCCTCGTCGGGACGGTCAGCCAGGGGACGTCCGGACCGGACGGGTCCTACGTCTCCTACCTCGGAGTCCTGGCCTCGGCCCGCGGACGCGGAGTCGCCAAGGGTCTGCTCCATACGATCATCGCCGACGCCGCGGTGCGGGGCCGCGACAGCGTCGGGCTCGAGGTCGACGCCGACTCACCGACGCGTGCTGACGGGTTGTACGTCGCCATGGGCTGGGGCACGAAGTACGTCACCGAGTCGTGGCACAAGGACGTGCCGGTCCCGACCTGATGATCAGCGCAGCGACTCGCGCAGCGCCCGGTGGATGCCGTTGGGCGTGAGGACACCCACGAACTGCGCGCCGCTCCGCACGCCGACCATGGGCCTGTCATCCCGCAGCAACGCCGCCAGCGCCTCCTCGAGCGAGGACTCCAGCTCGATGGCAGCGCCCAGCTGGCTGGCGGCGACACCGTCCAGGGGCTCGAGGTGCTCCGCACGAAGCGGCGTGACGGCGAGACGGCGCAACCCGCGAGTCGAGCCGACGAAGTCGGCCACGAAGTCGTCGGCCGGGCGGGAGAGCAGCTCCATCGGGGTGGCGTACTGCGCGAGGCGGCCCCCGGCGGCGAAGACCGCCACGCGGTCGCCCATGCGCACCGCCTCGTCGATGTCGTGGGTCACCAGCACGACCGTCTTGCCCAGCTCGCGCTGCAACCTCAGGAACTCGTCCTGCAGCCGGGACCGGACGACCGGGTCGACGGCACCGAAGGGCTCGTCCATGAGCAGCACCGGCGGATTGGCCGCCAGGGCGCGGGCGACCCCGACGCGCTGACGCTGGCCACCCGAGAGCTGATGGGGGTAGCGCTCGGCGTACTGCCCGGGGTCGAGACCGACGGTCTCCAGGAGCTCCAGGGCTCGGGACCGGGCTGTCGACCTCGACTCGCCGTACAACAACGGCACGGTCATCACGTTGTTGACGATCTTCTGGTGCGGGAACAGCCCGACCTGCTGGATGACGTAGCCGATCCCGCGACGCAGCTGGACCGGGTCGGCCTCGGTGACGTCGGTGCCGTCGAGGATGATGCGCCCGGTGGTGGGCTCGATGAGCCGGTTGATCATCTTCAGCGTCGTGGACTTGCCACACCCTGACGGTCCGACGAGGCAGACCATCTCGCCGCGGCCGACGTCGAGGTCGAGCTCCTGGACGGCGACGGTGCCGTCGGCGTAGGTCTTGCCGAGCCCTTGCAGGCGGATCATCGCCTCGCCCGAAGCGGTAGCGTCCATGCCGTGACCCTACCCACGGTGGCGGAGCCGAGCTGCTACAGCCGGGCGATCAACGACTGGATCTGCGGGCAGTACCTCACCGACCGCCAGCAGGAGATCGTCGACGCGACCACCCAGCACGTCGTCCTCACCGTCGTCTCCGTGCTCGTCGGGCTGGTCATCGCGTTCCCCCTGGCACTCCTGGCCAGGAGGTTGCCGCGGCTGGAGTCCCTGATCCTGGCCGTGACGACCGGCATCTACACGATCCCGTCGCTGGCGCTCTTCCCGCTGATGGTGCCGTTCACCGGGCTCACCGCGACCACGGTGGTCCTGGGGCTCGCGCTCTATGCCCTGACGATCCTGGTGCGGAGCCTGCTCGAGGGTTTCCGATCGGTTCCCGACGAGGTGCGCGAGTCCGCGATCGGTCTCGGCCACAGCCGGACGAAGCTGCTGGTGGGGGTCGAGCTGCCGCTCATGGTGCCGGTGGTGATGGCTGGGCTCCGGGTCGCCACGGTCTCGACGGTGGCGTTGACGACGGTGGGCTCGCTGGTGTCGTACGGCGGTCTCGGCAACCTCATCAAGGACGGTGTCAGCACCAACTTCCGCGCCGAGCTGCTCACCGCCTCGGTGATCTGTGTGCTGCTCGCGGTGCTCCTCGACGTCCTGCTCGTGGGTGCCCAACGGCTCCTCACACCCTGGACCAGGGAGGTCCGGTCGTGAACGTGCTGTCGGAGGCCTGGCGCTACCTGCGAGAGGGCGACAACTGGACCCGCGACGGCGGTATGGCGAATCTCCTGGGCCAGCAGCTCCTGCTGACCGTGACCGCCCTCGTGGCGGCGCTCGTCATCGGGCTGCCCGTCGCCCTGTGGCTCGGTCACCTGGGACGAGGTGGCTTCCTGGCCATCAACGTCTCCAACGTCGGTCGTGCCGTGCCGACCTTCGCTCTGCTCGCACTACTGGTGGTGGCGGAGTGGCCGGGCACGCAGTCGTTCGGTCCCTACGGCCGGGCGGGGCTGGCGACGCTGATCGCCCTCACGCTGTTCGCGCTGCCACCGATCATCACCAACGCCTACGTCGCGGTGCGCGAGGTCCCTGCGGACGTGCGTGAGTCGGCCCGGGGCATGGGCATGACCCGCCCGCAGCAGTTCTTCCGCGTGGAGCTGCCGCTCGCCCTGCCCCTGGTGATGTCGGGCATCCGGCTCGCTCTCGTGCAGGTGTGGGCCACGGCCACCATCGCGGCGCTGGTCGCCGGGCCCGGCCTCGGCCGGGTCATCACGGACGGCTTCTTCCGCTCCAACTACGGCAAGGGGATCGCCGGCGCGATCGTCGTGGCCGCGGTCGCCCTGGTCCTCGAGCTGCTCGCCGCTCTGGTCCAACGACTGCTCGAGCCGGCCTACCGAGATACAGCGACTCCGAATCGTGACGCGGGAATGTCGGCCGTCGCCTCTACGGTTGTGGAACCAACCGACGTCGTCGGCTGATCGCTCCATCCGGACACGCGTGGCTGATGCCGCGGGACACAGAAGGAATCCCATGTTCGTACGCCGCTCTCTCGCCACGGTCCTCTCCGTCGGCGCACTCCTCCTCGCCGGCTGTGCCGGAGACGACCTCGCCGAGGACGACGCTTCAGACGCCTCGTCGGCCACCGCCGACAAGGGGTCGGTCACCCTCGCCGGCCAGAACTTCCCCGAGGCCACCCTCATGGCCTCGATGTACGAGCAGCTCCTCGAGAACGAGGGCTACACCGTCGAGACCAAGCTCGTCGACTCCCGTGACGCCTACATGCCGACGTTCCCCGGCGATGTCGACGTTGTCCCCGAATACGTCGGCGGCATCGTCAACTTCCTCAACACGCAGGAGAACGGCGCCGACGCCGAGCCCTTCGAGACCGGTGACGGTGCGCAGCTCGCCGAGGACGGCGTCGACCTGCTGGAGACAGCGGGCATCACGCTCCTCGACACCTCGCCCGCGACCGACACCAACGCCTTCTTCGTGACGAAGGAATACAGCGAGTCCGAGGGCGTCACCAAGCTCTCCGACCTCGAGGGCAAGTCGGTCACGCTCGCGGCTGCGCCCGACTGTGAAGGTCGCCTCGACTGCGAGGGCGGGCTGTCGGGCGAATACGGGATCGACGTGACCGAGGTGCTGCCGCTCGGCTACGCCAGCGACCAGACCTACCAGTCCGTGCTCGACGGTGAGTCGGAGCTCGGCGAGACCAGCACGACCGACGGCACGCTCGAGTCGCAGGGCCTCGTGGTCCTCGAGGACGACAAGCAGATCCAGCCGGCCCAGAACCTCGGCCCGGCCGTGTCCACCGAGTGGCTCGCGGACAACGAGGACGTCGAGAGCGTGCTCAACGAGCTGATGGCTGCGCTGACCACGGAGAAGCTGACCGAGCTCAACGGCCGCATCGCCGTCGACCGGGAGAAGCCCGAGGACGTCGCTGCCGACTTCCTCGCCGAGGCCGGCCTCCTCTGACGCCGGAGCGTCAGCGCATCTCGTAGGACCGCAGGGCAAGCGCGGCAGGGGCGACCGTCGACAGATCGAGCACCTCGCTCGGTACGTCGACGTGTCGGCCCCTGTGGTCTGCCGAGCCGTCTCCGGTCTGTGGCGCCGGACCGTCGAGCGAGGCGACCCACGTCATCAGGGCGGCCGCCTCGGCGCGCCGGTCGTGCTCGACCAGCCAGCCGCACAGCCGGTGCACCGGTGGCAGCCCCGACCCGGTGAGCGACCCGTCGTCCCCCCAGAACTCGCGCACCCCGTCGCGGAGCAGCGTCCACCATTCGTCGTCCGCGGCCGGGATCTCCAGGAAGTAGCGCCACAGGTCGCCGGCCAGGACGCGCATCTGGAACACGTCCTCCACTCCCCGGTCCCCCGCCGAGCGGACTGCGGCGTACGCCATGCGCTTGGTGGTCCAGCGGTCGGTGAGGTCGCGGACGGAGGATCGTTGCTGGGTGATCGAGGAGCCGTCGTCGCGGATGCGCCAGTGGTAGACGATCGCGGGCAGCACGTCGAAGGTGCCGGCCATGAAGGCGCGGGTGGTCGTGGGCTGGTCCTCGTAGCGGATGCCCTCGGGCCAGTCGAGGCCGGAGTCGTCCCAGAACGAGCGGCGGAAGACCTTGTTCCAGGCGAAGACGTCGCCGAGGATCTCCGGTCGCTCGGCGATCCGCAGGCCGCGGGCGGGGGAGTGCAGGCGCTTCATCCAGGGCGGCTCGTGCAGGCCGTCCTGCTCCCACCGCACGATCGAGCCGGTCGCGAAGTCCGAGCCCGACTCGAGCAGCGACGTCGTGAGCGACGCCAGGGCATCGCGCGGGAGCACGTCGTCGGAGTCGAGGAAGGCCAGGAAGTCGGCGTCTGCGTGGCGCGCGCCGACGTTGCGCGCCGAGCCGAGCCCGCCGTTCTCGACGTGCACGACCCGGATCCGCGCGTCCCGCGACGCGTAGGCCTCGGCGATCTCACCGCTGCGGTCGGGCGACCCGTCGTCCACGACGATCGCCTGCCAGGACTGCCAGTGCTGCGCGAGCAGCGAGTCGAGGCAGGCGGGGAGGTAGGCCTCGACGCCGTAGGCCGGGACCACGACCGAGACCGTCGGTGCGTGCCGACGCCGCAGGAGCCCCATGGGAGCGCACCCTAGGGCACGCCCCTAGTAGGCTCCCCGCCGTGACTGCTCAGGCCCGCGCCATCGACGAGATGAACCCCGACGGCGTCCCGCGGAAGGTCCTCTTCGTCGCGGGGGCCGGCCGCAGTGGCACCTCCACCATGGCCGGCATCGCAAGCAAGCTGGGCATGCACGTCCCGCTCCCCGAGGTGCCGCCCGACGCGTCCAACCCGCGCGGGTTCTCCGAGCCGCAGTGGGTGGTCGACCTGCACGACCGGCTGCTCAAGGAGGCCGGGGTCCAGGTCAGCGACTCCCGCCCGGGAGCCTGGTTCGAGACGGGCCGCATCTCCACCCGCGAGCCCGCCCGGTTCCGGGTCGCGGAGTGGCTCGAGCCGCACTTCGACGTACACCCCGAGCTCGTGGTGAAGGACCCCCGGCTGAGCTGGTTCCTGGGCCTGTGGCGGGTCGGCGCGATTCGCACGGGCGCGAAGCCGGTGTTCGTGACCATGCTGCGCCCGCCGGCTGAGGTCGTGGGGAGCAAGCAGAAGTACTACGCCAACAAGCTCGGATCGGCCCACCTGGCCGCCAGCTGGCTCAACATGCTGCTCCACACCGAGCGGGCCACGCGCGAGGAGGCGGGTTCCGCGCGCGTCTTCGTGCGCTACGAGGACCTGCTCACCGACTGGGTCAAGACCACGATGCACGTAGGTCACACCCTGGACCTGCAGTCGATCGTGCACACCCGCAGCGACCTGATCCGCGAGGTGCACCGTTTCATCGATCCCACGCTGCGCCGGGTCACCTCCTCGCTCGACGACCTGGCCCTGCCACCTCGCCTGCACGAGCTGGCCGGGCAGACGTGGGAGGAGCTCAACCGGCTGGCGGATCCCGACGGCGACGTCACGGAGGTCCACGCCACCCTCGACCAGCTCCGAGAGGCCTACACCGATCTCTACGAGGAGGCGGAGGCCATCAGCAAGTCGTCGGTCGTCGCCGCCCGGATCGCCGGTGCCCGGGCCGCTGCGGAGTCCGCCGAGCCCTTGGCCTCGGGTCTGGCGGACCGGATCCCGCACGACGTCCGGGCGAAGATCCCGCCGTCGCTGCGCCGTGGCGCCCGCAAGGTGCTGGGTCGCGAGCGGGCCACGGGGGAGCAGTGAGCGTCCCCATCGGCGGCGGTCACGGGCTGACCAACATCGAGGGGCACACCGACTTCGACATCGTCTGGCCCTGGAACAAGACCGAGAACCGCGCACCCCTGCGTCGTGGCGCCACGGCCGTCCTCCGGGTCAAGAACGAGGCCGACTCGATGCGGTTCGTGCTCCCGCCGCTGCTGCGTGCGTGCGACCACGTATTGCTGGTCGACAACAACTCCACCGATGCGACCGGCGAGGCGGCGCTGGCGACGGCCTCCTCCCACGGGCTGGCTGACAAGTTCACCCTGAAGGAATATCCCTTCGACGTCGCTCGTGCGGGCGCCGAGCACCTCGCGGTGCCCGAGCGCAGCGTCCACTCGCTGGCCTACTTCTACAACTGGTGCTTCTCCCACGTCCGCACCCGCTACTCGTGGAAGTGGGACGGCGACATGGTCCTCACCACCGAGGGCGAGGTGTCGATGGCCGACCTCTCGTGGCAGGTAGGTCGGGCCGACGCCGTCATCCGCTTCCCGCGCCACGGGCTCTACCTCGAGTCCGACACCCGCGCCTTCCTCGACCTCGGCCTGCGCAACATCGAGGAGTGGGGCTTCCCGATGACGCCGGACTTCGTCTACTCCAAGGCACCTGAGTGGGAGATCCGGACGACGCCGAAGGAGATCCGCCAGTTCGCCCTGCCGCAGGGACTGGTCGTGGAGCTGAAGTATCTCGACGGCGACGAGTTCGCCCACTGGACCAACCCAAAGTCGTTCGCCACCAGCGTCCGCAACCGGCGCAAGCGTCGCGAGTGGCTGGTCTTCAACGCCCTCAACGACGGCGAGGTCCCTGACGGGGTCATCGAGATCAACGCGCCGCAGGGTGAACACGTCGTCGACCACGTCACCCACACGTGGCTGCCCCGCGCCCCGCGCCCCTTCGTCGTCGACGACCCGGACCACGCGAAGCTCCACCTGCGCGCCTGAGGGCGGCCGCGAGGTAGTTCAACGGGACCTTGCGGTCTTGGAACGTTCAAGTCCGCGAACTCCCACTGAACTACCGATCCGTCGGTACGCCGCAGTGTCGGATACGTCACGTTCTCGGCTGTTCCCAGCGCCGTTTGAGTCGGCGTACGCTCGGACGAGAGATCGAGCACCAAGTCTGGTACCCACACCGACCCCGCCCAGGGGTGGTCGGCGGGACTGGAACGAAAGGGTTCGTCAATGTCGCACTTCCGTGTGGGCGTGATCGGGGCAGGACGCGTCGGCGCTGTCCTTGCCGCCGCCTTGCGCAACGCGGGTCACGAGATCGTGGCCGCCGCTGGTGAGTCGGACGCCTCCCGTGGGCGCATCGCCGCCCTCCTGCCCGGGACGCCGGTGGTCAAGCCGAGCGACGCCGCCCGCGCCGCTGACCTGCTGCTGCTCACCGTCCCCGACGACATGCTCCCCAACGTGGTCGCGATGCTCAGCGCCAGCGGCGCCATCCGCGAGGGCCAGGTCGTCGTCCACACCAGCGGAGCCCACGGGCTCGCCGTCCTCGCCGACGCGGCCGCCGTTGGCGCGCGCCCGATCGCACTTCACCCCGCGATGACCTTCACCGGCACCGACGTCGACCTGCCCCGCCTGCGCGACGCGGTCTTCGGTGTGACCGCCGGGGAGGCCGAGCGCGACGTCACGCAGCAGCTCGTGGCGGACCTCGGCGGCCGGTCCATGTGGGTCGAGGAGGACAAGCGCACGCTCTACCACGCAGGTCTCGCGCACGGCGCCAACCACCTCGTCACCCTCGTCACCCAGGCGATGGAGATGCTGTCGGCCGCCGGCGGCGACGTCCCTGCCGACACCCTTCGTCCGCTCCTGGCCGCCGCCCTCGACAACGCCCTCGCCCAGGGTGACGCCGCCCTCACCGGTCCGATCGTGCGGGGGGACGTCGAGACCGTCCGCGCCCACCTGGTGGAGATCAGGGCCAATGCGCCCGAGACGGTCGCCTCCTACATCGCGATGGCTCGCGCGACCCTCGACCGCGTAGTGACCGACGGCCGTGTGCTGCCGATCCGCGCAGCCAAGATGCGCCAGGTCCTCGACGCCGCTGGGTCACCGGCCCAGAGCTCGCCCTCTCGCCTGCGATGAGTCCCGCTCCCACCCTCGCGAACACTCGCGAGGAGCTCGCGCACGTGCTCGCGGACGCCCGCAAGCAGGGTCGCCGCGTCGGCTTCGTGCCGACGATGGGCGCCCTGCACGACGGGCACGCCAGCCTGATGCGTGAAGCCGCCCGCCACGCCGACGTGGTCGTCGTGAGCATCTTCGTCAATCCGATGCAGTTCGGCCCTTCGGAGGACCTCGACCGCTATCCGCGCACGCTGCCCGAGGACCTCGAGCTCTGCGCCGCCAACGGGGTTGAGTTCGTGTTCGCACCGGCGGTGGATGAGATGTATGCCGGCGGCTTCAGCCACGAGAGCATGCGCGACGGTGTCACGGTCCAGCCGGGACGGCTCGCCACGATCCTCGACGGGGAGTCGCGGCCGGGCCACTTCGACGGCGTCCTGACCGTGGTCGCCAAGCTGTTCGGTCTGGTCCAGCCCGACGTGGCGGTCTTCGGGCAGAAGGACTACCAGCAGCTGACGCTGATCCGCGCGATGGTGCGTGACCTGTGCCTGCCGGTCGAGATCGTCGGCGCCGAGACGGTGCGCGAACCCGGCGGCCTGGCGATGTCGAGCCGCAACCGCTACCTCGACCCGGCGGACCGGAAAGCCGCAACCGTCCTCTCCCGTGCCCTGCGAGCGGCGCAGGAGCGGGCGGCGGACGGCGTAGCGGCAGCTCGCTGGGCCGCCATGAGCGTGCTCAAGAGCGAGCCGGCCATCGAGCTGGACTACCTCGCCCTCACCAGCGTCGACCTCGGTGAGCCTCCGGACAACGGCGAGGGCCGCATCCTGGTGGCGGCCCGGGTCGGCAGCACGAGGCTGATCGACAACATGCGCATCGAGTTCACGACGCCGGACCAGAGGGGCACCTGATGCTTCGCACCATGATGAAGTCCAAGATCCACCGCGCAGTCGTCACCCAGGCAGACCTGCACTACGTCGGCTCGGTCACCGTGGACGAAGACCTCCTCGACGCGGCCGACCTCCTGGCCGGCGAGCTCGTCCACATCGTCGACGTCACCAACGGCGCGCGCCTGGAGACCTACACGATCGCCGGCGAGCGCGGCTCTGGAGTCATCGGCATCAATGGCGCGGCCGCCCGACTCGTCCACCCGGGCGACACCGTCATCCTGATCGCCTATGCGCAGGTGGAGGACGCGGAGGCCAGGGAGCTCCAGCCGCACGTGGTCTTCGTCGACGCGGACAACCGCATCAGGGCCACCGGCTTCGACCCCGGCGAGACGTTCGGCGACCCGGCACTGACTCGCGGCGACTCACCGGCCCGCTAGCCTGCCCCGATGAGCCCATCGCCCGCCTCTCGGGTGCCACAACGGCTGACGGCCCCGGATCCCGGCTGGACGACGCGAGCCGACGTCGTAGTCATCGGCTCCGGCATCGCCGGGCTGACTGCCGCGCTGCGGATCCACGCGGCGGACAAGAGTCTCGAGCTGCTCGTCGTCACCAAGGACGTCCTCAATGCAGGCTCCACCCAGTGGGCGCAGGGCGGCATCGCCGCGGCCCTCGGGCCGGGGGACACCCCCGACCAGCACCTCCACGACACCCTCGTGGCAGGCGCAGGTGCGTGCGACGTCGACGCCGTGCGGATCCTGGTCACTGAGGGCCCTGACGCGGTCCGTGAGCTGATCGCGCTCGGCACCGAGTTCGACCACCACGAGGGGGAGCTGTCCCTGACCCGGGAAGGCGGGCACCTGCGCGACCGCATCGCGCACGCCGGGGGGGACGCCACCGGCGCCGAGATACAGCGCGCGCTCATCGCCGCCATCGAGCGCGCGCCGGCGATCGAGGTCATCCAACACGCCCTGGCGGTCGACCTCCTGCTGACCGACCCGGACGAGGACGGTCAGGTCGCAGTGGCAGGGGTGACCCTGCACGTGCTCGGGGAGGGCCAGCGCGACGGGGTGGGAGCGGCCCACTGCCGGGCGGTCGTCCTGGCGAGCGGTGGGCTGGGGCAGGTGTTCTCGCAGTCGACCAACCCGAGCGTCTCGACCGGCGACGGGATGGCCATCGCGTTGCGTGCGGGCGCGACGCTCCGCGACCTGGAGTTCGTCCAGTTCCACCCGACGGTCATGTATCTCGGGCCCGAGTCGCAGGGGCAGCAGCCGCTCATCTCCGAGGCAGTCCGCGGCGAGGGCGCGTTCCTGGTCGACGGCCTGCCCGAAGAGGGAGGCACCCGCTTCATGGTCGGCCAGCACGAACTCGCCGACCTCGCCCCCCGCGACGTCGTCGCCAAGGCGATCACGCGCAGGATGCTCGAGACCGGCAAGCCTCACATGTGGCTGGACGCCCGCCACCTCGGCGCCGAGTTCTGGGAGAAACGCTTCCCCACCATCCTCGCCGTCTGCCGCCAGCACGGTGTCGACCCCGCGACCGAGCTGATCCCTGTCGCGCCCGCCCAGCACTACGCCTCGGGCGGGGTGGCCACCGACCTCGACGGCCGCTGTGACGTGCCAGGGCTCTATGCGACCGGTGAGGTCGCGTGCAGCGGCGTCCACGGAGCCAACCGGCTCGCGTCCAACTCGCTACTGGAAGGGCTCGTCTTCTCCCGGCGGATCGCCCAGGTCCTGCCCGGTGAGCTCCGCCCGTGGTCGGAGCCCGCTGATGACCCGCGGACGGCCGGACTGGTGGACTTCAAGCAGCGCCTCGAGCTGCAGGCGACCATGACCAGCCGCGTCGGGGTCCTGAGGTCGGCCGAGGGGCTGACCGGGGCCGTCAACCGGCTGAGCGACCTCGACGGCGGCTCCGGCGACGTCCCCGGTGTGGACGGCTGGGAGACCACCAACCTCCATGCCATCAGCAGTGCTCTCGCGTACGCCGCGCTGCGCCGCGAGGAGACCCGAGGCTCGCACTGGCGCGAGGACTTCGGTGACCGTGACGACGCCACGCAGGCAGGTCACATCGACACGCGCCTCGTCGATGGCCGGCTGGAGCAACGGTTCTGGCCGGCAGCGTCCACCGATCCATCGACCGTTGGAGGGTCCGCATGAGCGTCACCTCGTACGCCGCACTCCCGCCCGACCTCGTCGCTGAGATCAGGGACGGGGGGCTCGATCCGGAGGCGGTCTACGCCGACATCGCGCGCGCACTCGAGGAGGACCTGCCGGGAGGAGCCGACGACACCACCAGCGCGGCCACGATCTCCGCCGACGCGCGTGGCACCGCGGACTGGCAGGCCCGCGAGCCCGGTGTCGTGGCCGGCCTGGCGATCGCGGCCATGGTGTTTCGCTACGTCATGGGCGACGACGTCGACATCACCGACCGTCTCGACGACGGCAGCCGCGTCGCCGAGGGTGACGTGGTCATGCGGGTCGCCGGCCCGACTCGCGGCCTGCTCACCGCCGAGCGCACCGCCCTGAACTTCGCCAGCCACCTCTCCGGCGTCGCCACCGCGACCGCCTCGTGGGTCGACGCACTCGCCGGGACCAACGCCCGGGTGCTCGACACCCGCAAGACGCTGCCGGGGTGGCGCGCCCTGCAGAAGTACGCCGTGCGCTGCGGCGGCGGCGTCAACCACCGCTTCTCCCTGGCGGACATGGCGATGGTCAAGGACAACCACGTGATCTCAGCGGGCGGGGTCGTGCCCGCCCTCGAGGCCGTGCGCGCGGCGTACCCCCACCTCCCCGTCGAGGTGGAGGTGACCGACCTCGAGCAGCTGCGCGAGCTCCTGGCGGCGGGTTGCGAGCGCATCCTGCTCGACAACATGTCGTCGGCGATGATGGCCGAGGCGGTGCAGATCAACGCAGGACGAGCCGTGCTGGAGGCCTCGGGCGGCCTCACGATCGAGCGGGCGCGTGAGGTGGGTGAGACCGGCGTCGACTTCATCTCGGTCGGCGCGTTGACGCACTCCGTCAAGGTGTTCGACATCGGCATGGACCTCGTGGACGAGGCCGTGGCGCGCGGGGACCGATGACGCTCCTCGCCGCCGACATCCGCAACTCCGACACCGTCCTGGGCTTGCTCGAAGCGGACGAGGTCGTCGCTCACTGGCGGGTCTCGACCGACGAGCGGCGCACGGCCGACGAATGGGCAGTCCTGCTTCGCGGCCTCCTTGCGGACGCCGGTCGCGAGATGGACGGGCTGGTGGTCTGTTCGACGGTTCCGGCGGTGCTGCACGAATGGCGCGACATGTTGGGCAGGCATTTCTCCGCAATCCCCAGTGTCGTCGTCGAGCCCGGGGTGCGCACGGGGGTCCCGGTTCTCACGGACAATCCGCGCGAGGTCGGCGCCGACCGGATCGTCAATGCCCTCGCCGCCGCCAGCGAATTCGGCGGGCCGGCGATTGTCGTGGACTTCGGAGGAACGGCGACCACGTTCGACGTCGTCAATCCCGCCGGTCAATACATCGGCGGCGCGATCGCGCCCGGGATCGAGCTCTCGCTGGAGGCGTTGGGGCGACGCGGCGCCCAGCTGCGCACGGTCGAGCTCCAGCGGCCCCGCACGGTGATCGCCAAGAACACCGTCGAGGCCCTGCAGAGCGGAATGATCTTCGGGATGGCGGCGCAGGTGGACGGGGTGGTGGCGCGGATGATCGCGGAGATGGCCGTTCCGGTCGACGAGGTGAGTGTCATTGCCACCGGCCACCTCGCGCCGCTCGTGCGCGCCGAGTGCTCGTGCTTCACCGCGCATTCACCGTGGCTGACTTTGCACGGATTGCGGCTCGTCTTCGAGCGAAACGTCTGAGGTATTCACTCACGCGTTTTTCCATTCGTTTTGCGTGAACGACCGACGCGGTCTTTAATGAACGAGCAATTCGCACTGAGGTCGGCTTTCGGGGACCCGGCTTCTTACCCCACCTTGTGCAAAGGAATTCAGATGGCTCAAAAAGTCAGCATCGTCCTCGTCGACGACCTCGACGGCAGTGAAGCCGACGAGACGGTCACCTTCGGACTCGACGGCACGACCTACGAGATCGACCTCACGCAGCGCAACGCAGACGCGCTCCGCGAGGCCTTGAGCGGCTACGTCGGACACGCCCGCAAGGTCACCGGCGGCTCGCGTCGGGGCCGCAAGTCGTCCGGCTCGTCGGGCGGATCCACCAGCGCCTCGAACACCAAAGATGTCCGTGAGTGGGCCAGGAGCCAGGGCATGGAGGTCTCCGAGCGCGGCCGGATCTCCGCGGACGTCCAGCAGGCGTACGACTCAGCGCACTGATCCGCTGAGCACACGACGCCGCCCCCTGTCGGGGGCGGCGTTGTTCGCTGTCAGCGGACGCCTCGGATGTGTCACGGGGAACACGTAGGGTGGAGTCGGGCGTTGAGCCCATTGTCCGCACACCGCTGCCGGTGGCCTCGCGGACGCACAGACGTAACTAGGAGCGCACATGTTCGAGCGGTTCACCGACCGAGCCCGGCGAGTTGTCGTGCTGGCCCAGGAAGAGGCCCGCATGCTCTCCCACAACTACATCGGGACCGAGCACATCCTGCTCGGTCTCATCCACGAGGGGGAGGGCGTTGCGGCCAAGGCCCTGGAGTCCCTCGACATCTCCCTGGAGGCCGTGCGTGCCCAGGTCGAGGAGATCATCGGGCAGGGCCAGCAGGCGCCGTCCGGTCACATCCCCTTCACGCCGCGCGCCAAGAAGGTGCTCGAGCTGTCCCTGCGCGAGGCGCTGCAGCTCGGCCACTCCTCCATCGGCACCGAGCACATCCTGCTCGGTCTGATCCGCGAGGGCGAGGGTGTCGCGGCGCAGGTCCTTCAGAAGCTCGGCGCCGACCTCAATCGGGTGCGCCAGCAGGTCATCCAGCTGCTCTCCGGCTTCCAGGGCAAGGAGTCGGCCGCGTCCGGCGCCGCCGCCAGCGGCACGGCCGAGGCGCCGTCCAGCTCGCTGGTCCTCGACCAGTTCGGCCGGAACCTGACGCAGGCTGCCCGCGAGGGCAAGCTCGACCCCGTGATCGGGCGCGAGCAGGAGATCGAGCGCGTCATGCAGATCCTGTCGCGACGTACGAAGAACAACCCGGTGCTGATCGGCGAGCCCGGTGTCGGCAAGACGACGATCGTCGAGGGTCTCGCCCAGGACATCGTCCGTGGCAACGTGCCCGAGACGCTCAAGGACAAGCAGATCTACACCCTCGACCTGGGTGCGCTGGTCGCCGGCTCGCGCTACCGCGGCGACTTCGAGGAGCGCCTCAAGAAGGTGCTCAAGGAAATCCGCACCCGCGGTGACATCGTGCTGTTCATCGACGAGATCCACACCCTCGTCGGTGCAGGTGCGGCCGAGGGCGCGATCGATGCGGCCTCCATCCTGAAGCCGATGCTCGCTCGAGGCGAGCTGCAGACGATCGGTGCCACCACGCTCGACGAATACCGCAAGTACCTCGAGAAGGATGCCGCGCTCGAGCGCCGCTTCCAGCCCATCCAGGTGGCGGAGCCGTCGATCGCCCACACCATCGAGATGCTCAAGGGCCTGCGCGACCGCTACGAGGCGCACCACCGGGTCACGATCACCGACGAGGCCCTCGTCTCGGCCGCCACGTTGGCCGACCGCTACATCTCCGACCGATTCCTCCCCGACAAGGCCATCGACCTCATCGACGAGGCGGGCTCGCGGCTGCGCATCCGCCGCATGACCGCCCCTGCCGACCTGCGCGAGTACGACGACAAGATCGCCGACGTCCGCCAGCGCAAGGAATCAGCGATCGACGGGCAGGACTTCGAGGCCGCCGCGCGTCTGCGCGACGAGGAGAAGCAGCTCATCGCCCGCAAGACCGAGCGGGAGACCCAGTGGCGCTCCGGCGACATGGACGAGGTCGCCGAGGTCGACGAGGAGCTCATCGCCGAGGTCCTCGCCGTGGCGACCGGCATCCCGATCGTCAAGCTCTCCGAGGAGGAGTCCTCGCGGCTGCTCAACATGGAGGAGGAGCTGCACAAGCGCGTCATCGGTCAGGAAGAGGCCGTCAAGGCCCTGTCCCGTGCGATCCGGCGCACGCGTGCGGGTCTCAAGGACCCCAAGCGTCCCGGCGGCTCGTTCATCTTCGCCGGCCCGTCCGGTGTCGGGAAGACCTGGCTGTCCAAGACGCTGGCCGACTTCCTCTTCGGTGACGAGGACTCCCTGATCCAGCTGGACATGAGCGAGTTCAGCGAGAAGCACACGGTCTCGCGGCTCTTCGGTTCGCCCCCCGGCTACGTCGGCTACGAAGAGGGTGGCCAGCTGACCGAGA
>NZ_JAOPXV010000222.1 GCF_025964975.1 Nocardioides sp. | reverse complement strand
CGGTTGGCCTGCGGAGTCGTGCGCCGTGATCAGCCTCGTCGGTCGCGACACCGCACTGGTGCTCCGCGAGCTGGCGCCGGCACGCCGCGTCCTGGTGCTCTCGTCCGACGAGCACACACCCGCCCGGGTCGCGGCGCTGCTGAGGGAGGCGGAGTACGGCGAGAGCGTGCTCCACGTCTTGGGCGACCTCGGCGCCCCGGACGAGTCGCACCTGTCGGGCATGGCGGGCGACTGGTCCGCCACGTCGCCTCGCCTGCACGTGCTGGCGCTAGAGCTGGCCGGCCCGTCGGTGGCCGGCTGGGCGACCGGTCTGCCCGACGACGCCTTCGAGCACGACGGTCAGCTCACCAAACGCGACCTGCGAGCGGCCGCCCTGGCGAGGCTCGCACCGATGCCCGGCGAGCACCTGTGGGACGTCGGCGCGGGCGCAGGATCGATCGGCATCGAGTGGATGCGCGTTCATCCCACCTGCTGCGCGACCGCCGTCGAGGGAATCGCCGAGCGCGCCGCTCGGATCGCCCGCAACGCGACCCGTCTGGGCGTGCCAGGCCTCACGGTGGTCACCGGTCGCGCCCCGGGCGCGCTCGGCGGGCTCCGCCCGCCCGACGCGATTTTTGTCGGTGGGGGCGCCACGGCACCCGGTGTGCTCGACGCGTGCCTGGCCGCGCTCGCGCCTGGCGGCCGGTTGGTCGTGCATGGTGTCACGATTGAGACCGAGCAGCTGCTGGCACAGGTGTACGGCGAGCACGGCGGCGAGCTGACCCGGATCGCGGTCGAGACCGCGGCCCCGGTCGGCACCTTCACGGGTTGGACCCCGGCCCGCACGGTCACCCAGTGGGCCTACACCTGTGGCTGAGGACCCGCTCCAGCGCGTCCTGGTCCCACCGGCTGCCCGGTGAACTCGCTGCGGGTGTCGCGCCGCCGGTCGATCACGTCGTAGAGGTCGTTCGCCGCTTGCTACTCCGGTCGCGCCCTGCGGCGTACAGGTAGGACTCGCCGCCCGGACGCGGATCGAGCGCCCGCCCGACGAGGATGACTGCCGCCATCCTCAGCCCTGCCCCCTCGACAAGGTCGGCGATGGTGCCGACAGTGCCGCGCAACACCTGCTCCTCGTGCTGGGTGGCGCGGTGGACGACGGCGACCGGGCAGTCGGCGCCGTACTCGGGCTCAATCTCGGCCATCAGCTGACGGGTGCGGGTGATGGCGAGGTGGAGGACGAGGGTGGCGCCGGTCGCGGCGAAGGCCGCCAGCGACTCGCCCACGGGCATCGCGGTGGACCTGGCCTGCGTGCGGGTCAGCACGACCGACTGGGAGATGAGCGGCACGGTCAGCTCGCGGCCGAGGAGAGCCGCGGCCGCGGCGTAGGCCGGGACCCCGGGCGTGACGTCCCACGAGACCCCGGCGGCGTCGAGGCGCCGGGTCTGCTCGGCCAGTGCGGAGTAGACCGACAGGTCGCCGGATGCCAGCCGCACGACATCGAGGCCCTCGTGGTGGGCGGCGACGAGCCGCTCGATGATCTGGTCGAGGTCGAGGTCCTGGGTGTCGACCAGGGTCGCTTCGGGGCTGACGTGGCCGAGCACCTCGGGGTCGAGGTAGCTGCCGGGGAAGAGCACGACGTCGGCGTTGGCGAGCAGCCGGGTCGCGCGGACGGTCAGCAGGTCGGCGGCCCCGGGACCGGCGCCGACGAAGTGGACGGCCATCATGCCTCCACGTATCGGGGGGTCCAGACGCCTGCGGGACTGACGCGGGTGCTGGCGGCGCCGATGATGAGCAGGCACTTCATGTCGATGCTGCTCGGGTCGAGCTCGGCCAGTGTGGTCACGGTGAGGGACTCCTCGTCCCGGCCGATGTCGCGGCCGACGACCACGATGGTGTCGGGCTTGCGGTGCTCCAGCAGCACGCGCTGCGCGGTCGCGACCTGCCCGGTGCGCGAGCGGGACGCCGGGTTGTAGATCGCCAGCACCAGGTCGGCCTCGGCGATCGCGCGCAGCCGGCACTCGACCACCGACCACGGCTTGAGCCGGTCGGACAGCGAGACCACGGCGAAGTCGCCGCCGATCGGTGCGCCGGCCCGCGCCGCCACCGCCTGCACGGCGCTGACGCCCGGCAGGACGCGGATCGCGACGTCGGCGTACACCGGGTCCTCGGCCGCCTCGAAGACGGCCGCTGCCATCCCGAAGACCCCCGCGTCGCCGCCCGAGACGACCGCGACCTTCTCCCCCGACCTCGCCAGGTCAAGGGCCAGCCTGGCCCGGTCGACCTCGACGGTGTTGCCCGACGCGTGCCGGGTCAGTCCCGTGCGCTGGGGCACCCGCTCGACGTACGGCCCGTAGCCGACGACGTGCGAGACCTGCGCCAGAGCCTCGCTCACTTCGGGTGTCAGCCAGGCATCGGGGCCGGGGCCGAGCCCGACGACGAGGAGCTCGGCGACCGGCTTCGACACCGGAGCGATCTCCTCGGCCGGCTCCGACGTGGTGCGCGACCGAGACCCGTTGAGCGAGTCGCCGGTGACGACGATGAGCGAGAAGTAGGGCACCGAGTCGGGGTCCACCTCGGCCACCGGGAGCCAGCGCTGCTCGGGCATCGACGCGCGCTCCACGTAGAGCGCGTGGTCCAGCCGACCGGCGGCCTCGAGCGCTCGGCGTACGGCGGGGAAGGTGCGGCCGAGCTTCATGATGATCGCCGCGTCGGTGTCGGCCAGGCGGCGCGCGAGCTCGGGCTCGGGCATCGTGCCGGGGAGCACCGTGAGGACGTCGGTCTGCCTGACCAGCGGGCTCGCGGCGGCAGCGGTCGCGGCCATAAACGCGGGCACGCCGGGGACGACCTCGGTCGGGAAACGCTCGGCCAGCCGGTCGTGCATGTACATGTAGGAGCCATAGAACAAAGGATCGCCCTCGGCGAGCAAGACCACATCACGCTCGGCGTCGAGGTGGGCCGCGAGCCGGACCGCGGACTCCTCGTAGAAGTCCGCGAGCGCGCCGGCATAGCCGCCGGGGTGGTCAGTGGCTCCGGTGGTCACGGGGTAGGTCAGCCGCTCCTCGACGACGCCCGCGGGGAACAGCCCGACGGCGATGCGGCGGGCATTCGACTCCTTGCCGACGCCGGCATGGAAGGCGATCACGTCCGCCTGCTCGATCAGCCGGGCGCCCTTGCGGGTGATCAGCTCGGGGTCGCCGGGCCCCACGCCCACGCCATAGAAGTGACCGCTCATTCTTCCTCCTGGGCGAGTGCGTTAAGGGCGGACGAGGTCATCGCCGAGCCGCCACGGCGGCCACGGACTGTGACGTAGGGGATGTCGATCCCGTGTTCGGCATTCAGGTCGATCAGTGCCTGCTTGGACTCGGCGGCCCCGATGAAGCCAACCGGGCAGCCGACGATCACGGCCGGCCTAGGGCCGCCGTCGAGGATGAGCTCGAGCAGGTGGAACAGTGCCGTAGGCGCATTGCCGATCGCCACTACGGCACCCTCGAGGTGGGGCTCCCACAGCGAGACGGCGGCCGCGGTGCGGGTCGTGCGCCACAACCGCGCAAGATCCGGGACCCGCTCGTCGTTGAGGAAGCACAGCACGTCGTTGTCCCTCGGCAACCGGCTCCGGGTCACCCCGGTCGCGACCATCGTCGCGTCGCACAGCACGGGCGCTCCAGTCTCGAGCGCAGCCCGCGCGGTGGAGGTCAGTCCGGGGTGGACGACGAGATCCTGCGCCAGGTCCACCTGACCACTGCCGTGGATCATCCTGACCGCGAGCTTCTCGGCCTCGGCAGGCACGCGGGATAGGTCGGCCTCGCGCCGGATCGTGGCGAACGAGTCGAGGTAGATGTCCGGCCCCACGTCGATGTAGTCGTAGTGCCGGCCTGGACGTCGCAGCCGTGGCATCACTTCGTTCACGTGCCCTCCTGGGGGACGAGGACGCCACGCCACGGGGTGATGACGACGTCGGCGGTGTCTGCGGTCAGCCCGGCCACAGCGGTCCGGTCCAGGCCCACATCAGTGACCTCGACGTGCCGGCCACCCGGCACTTCGCCGAACGGCAGTGGTGGTGCCGACTCCGGCAGCCGCGGGTCTGGTGCGACTGGGCGCACGAGTGGTTCGGCCAGCTCGACGACGTGCCACGGCGCCGCCGGACCGGCTCCTCGCCGAACGGCGAACTGGTGGGCCAGCGTCGCGACTTGCCGGGCAACGGTGGAGATCGCGACGACCGGGCCGAACCCGTCGCCGACCCGGAGCTGAGCCGACTCAGCGTCCAACACGACCAGCCCCAGGTCGCAGTCCCGATCGACCAGGTCGCCCCGGCCGTCGTCGAGCACGAACAGGAAACGGCCGGGCAGCATCGCCAGGCTCGGGTGCCCGCACAGCCGCGCGTCCAACTCGGCAGCCACCGGCCGGAGGTCGACGACACCACCGGCCAGTCCGGTCTGCGGCGAGACCATGACGTTGCGGGCCAGCTCGTGGGTGCGGGTCGGCAGTAGGCCGGTCGCCTCGATCGCGGCCAGCACCTCCGGCGCGAGTGCGCTGGCGGTTCCGGGCAGGGCACGCACCTGGAGGTTGGCGCGCGAGGTGACGCGGACCCGCGCGTCGCCGTACTGCTCCGCCACCGCGACCAAGGCACGCAACGACGCCGACGACACATGACCACCGATGAGGCGAAGGCGTACGAGCATGCCGTCGGCCGCCGGCCACGGCCGCATCACGCCCGGACAGAGGTCGCCTCGAGTGCGGGTGCTGGACACTGGGTGAACCAATCTGGTCAGGGTCCGTTCGCGGGACCACTCTCGACCTGGCGGCGATCGCCACTAGGACCAGCAGGTCTTCGGACTCGGGATCAATCGGGACGGCGCGCCTTCCCGGAGCCGTGCTCCAGTGGCTGCCACCCCCGGGGAGGCGGCGTGCTCCGCCCGTCACCCTCACCGCTGCGCGTCAGCCCCGGATTCCCACCGGGTTCCCTGACTCCACGTTGCTCGGAGTACGACTGGCCCGACGAGAGTAGCGCGCCGGCGCCACACCACCTCGGGAGGTCCCACCTAGGAACCCGCGTCATCCTGCTCATCCGGGACCACGAGGTACGCGTCGTCAAGGCCACCACCGGCGAACTCGGCGACACAGCGCCACGGTGGGCGGCTCCTTGATCTGTCGCGATGCCGACGGGCACAACCGCAACGCCGTCTTCCTCGTGGATCCCCGCGGTGACGTGCTGCGGCGGCATGACAAGGACCTCCCGACGATGTGGGAGAACTGCTTCTACGTCGGAGGTGAGGACGACGGCGTCATCGACGCGGACGAACTCACCGCGGACGCCGCTCTGCTGGGAGGTTCATGCGCACGCAGACGGCGCTCCGGCTCCGCGGAAGGGTCGACCTGGTGGTCGGGGGCTCCGCATGGTGGAGCATCCCGGCCTGGCGCCCCCGGTGGCTGACGCGTCGGATGGAGGAGGACAGCGCGCGTACGGCGGCCGGCGTGGCGGCGGCGATGGCGCGGGTGGTCGGCTCCCCGGTCGTGCATGCGGCCCCACTCGGGAGCCCACGAGTGCCCGCTCCCGTGGAGCCCGCTGACCTACCGCGGCTGGCTCCACAGCGGTGCGGCGATCTGTGACGCAGAGGGAGCCGTGGTGGCCCGCCGGGACCGCCGCGTGGGCCCGGGCGTGGTCGCGGCCGATATCGAGCCCGTTCGTCGTACGCCGGTCGATGACATCACCGGGTTCTGGTTCCACGACCGCAGGGCGCTGTCGTCGTTACGTGGTCCTACCAGCGCCACCACGGTAAGCGGTGGTACCGACTGCACACCTCTGGTCGGTCAGGCGCAGCTGAAACGCCGTCGAACGCGAACCCGAGGCGAAGCGGCCGGTCCTGGGCCTGCCGGACCAGGCGAGACGGTGCCCTGGCTGGCCCGGCCAATGGTCCTGCTCTTCGTCGGCGCCCTGGGTCTCTTCGCACTTGAGGCCTGGGGCGTCCTCGCGGCGCGGTTGTCACCCTGGCTTGACCGCACCGATCGGTGCCGCAGTCACCTTCCTGATGTACTCGGTCCTCCATGAGGCCACCCACCACGCACTCAGCACCGACACCCGCCTCAACAACGCGTTCGGGGTGGGCGTTGAGCACCAGACAGCAATTCGGACACTTTGTGAATCTTTTCACGAAGCCGACGATGCGATCAGCCGTCTGCACGGCGGGTGGGATCGCCAGTACCCCCGATGAGCCCTGGCGAGGACGGGGCGAACCCCGAATGCATCCGACGACACGAGTGTGGGTAGAGAGGAATTGGTTGCAGGTCGCCGTTCCGAAAGTCTCGGCGCGGCAGGACCCGATACCGGCCCGGGTCCCTATCGCAGGGCCAGCCATGACGTCGACAGGAGGCTGCTGAAGATGACTGCCCTTGGCGAGATCGTGCTCGCCGCAGGTCCAAGCAGAAACTTGGAGACGATCGGAACTCCCACGCTGTGGGCAGCGACGATCGGCGGCGTCGTCGCGCTCCTCGCACTCGACTTCGTCATCACCCGTCGGCCGCACGACGTCTCCATGCGCGAGGCCGTCGGGTGGTCGCTGTTCTACGTCGCCCTGCCCCTGGCATTCGGTGCCTACGTCTGGGCGGAATTCGGATCAACGCGGGGGGTCGAGTACCTGACTGGGTACTTGGTCGAGAAGTCACTGTCCGTGGACAACCTGTTCGTCTTCATGCTGCTCTTGTCAGCGTTCGCCGTTCCAC
>NZ_JAOPXV010000189.1 GCF_025964975.1 Nocardioides sp. | reverse complement strand
GGTGTCCCGCGCCGGGTCGGTCGTCACGAAGACGACGTCGACGTCCTCGCGGTCCTCGTCGCTGAGCCTGGCCGCTGCGGAGGCGAGGGTGGACATCACGATGCCGCAGATGTCGGGGCAGTGGGTGTAGCCGAAGAAGACCAGCGTGAGGTCCTTGTCGGTGTCCTTGACCAGGCTGTACGCCGATCCGGACTTCGCCACGAGTGGGGCGTCCTGGACCGCGAAGGGCGGGTCGAGCACGGTGCCAGACATCTCATGGTCGCCGGAGCCGGCCTGGAAGATCCCGCACCCGCTCACCAGCGACAGGCTGAGGAGGGTCGAGACGATCAGCGCGGCTCTACGCACGCCGTACTCCCGCTGCGAGGTCCTCGGTGAGCGCGCGCAGGGCCCTGAGCCCTCCGGGCAGGTCGTCCGGGTGGTCGAGCAGTGCGCGGACGAAGGCGGACCCGACGATGACTCCGTCGGCGTACGACGCGATCTCGGCCGCCTGGTCGCCGTTGCTCACTCCGAGGCCCACGCCGACCGGGAGGTCGGTGGTCTCCCTGGTGCGCGCGACCAGCGGGGCCGCGAGGTCGCTCGTGGTGGTGCGGGCACCTGTGACCCCCATGACTGCGGTGGCGTAGACGAATCCTCGGCAGGCAGCAGTCGTCATCGCGATGCGCTCGGGTGTGGAGCTGGGGGCCACCAGGAACACCTTGTCGAGGTCGTGTTCGTCCGCCGCGGCGATCCACTCGCCGCCAGCGTCGGGCGTGAGGTCGGGCGTGATCAGTCCCGCTCCCCCGGCACTCGCGAGGTCGGCGGCGAACAGCTCGACGCCGCTGCGCCCGGTCCGGCGGCTGCCGCCGTAGTGCTCGACCGGGTTCCAGTAGGTCATCACCACGGTGGGAGCCCCGGTCGCGGCGACGGCCTCGACGACCCGCATCAGGTCGGTCGTGCGGATGCCGCCCTCGAGGGCCTGCTGCGCGGCCGCCTGGATGGTCGGCCCGTCCATGACCGGGTCGCTGTAGGGCATGCCGATCTCGATCACGTCGCACCCCGCGTCGACCATCACCTTGATCGCCTCGACGGAGCCCTCGACGCTGGGGAAGCCGGCCGGCAGGTAGCCGACGAGCGCGGCGCGGCCCTCGGCGCGTGCTGTGTCGAACGCCGTGCTCGTGCTGGGGTTCGTGCTCATGCTTCAGCGTCCTCTGCGCGTGGGTCGGTGTCGGGGTCCCCCACCGGCTCTGCGGTGACCTTGTCGGGGTCGCCGAGGCCGAACCACTCGATCGCCGTGCCCATGTCCTTGTCACCACGACCCGAGAGGTTGATGACGACCGTCGCGTCCGGTCCGCGCTCGGCACCGAGCCGCCGGGCGACCTCGAGGCCGCCGTGGATCGCGTGGGCCGACTCGATCGCCGGGATGATGCCCTCCGTGCGGCTCAGCAGCGCCAGCGCGTCCATCGCCTGTGCGTCCGTGACCGGGGCGTACGTCGCACGACCGATCGCGGCGAGGTGGGCGTGCTGCGGGCCGACGCCGGGGTAGTCGAGGCCGGCCGAGATCGAGTGCGACTCGACAGTCTGGCCGTCCTCGTCCTGCAGGACGTAGGTGCGCGCTCCGTGCAGCACGCCGGTGTCCCCGGCGTGGATGGTGGCGGCGTGCCGGCCCGTCTCGACGCCGTCGCCGCCCGGCTCGAACCCGTGGATCTCCACGCTGTCGTCGTCGAGGAAGGCGGCGAACAGGCCGATCGCGTTGGAGCCGCCGCCGACGCACGCGGCGATGGCGTCCGGCAGCACGCCGTACTGGTCGAGGCACTGCTGGCGCGCCTCGTCGCCGATCCCTCGGGTGAAGTCACGCACCATGCTCGGGAAGGGGTGTGGGCCTGCCGCGGTGCCGAAGAGGTAGGCCGTCTGGTCGACACTGGCGACCCAGTCGCGCAAGGCTTCGTTGATCGCGTCCTTCAGGGTGGCGCTCCCGGACTCCACCGGGATCACCTTGGCGCCGAGCAGGTGCATGCGCGCGACGTTGAGCGCCTGCCGCCGGGTGTCGACGGCGCCCATGTAGACGGTGCAGTCCAGGCCGAAGTAGGCAGCGGCGGTGGCGCTGGCGACGCCGTGCTGGCCGGCGCCGGTCTCGGCGATGACGCGCGGTTTGCCCATGCGCTGGGTCAGCAGCGCCTGGCCGAGCACGTTGCGGATCTTGTGGGCACCGGTGTGGTTGAGGTCCTCGCGCTTGAGCAGGACCCGGGCGCCGACCTGGGCCGAGAGCCGCTCCGCGTGGTAGAGCAGGCTGGGGGCGCCGGCGTACTCCCGGCAGATCTTCTCGAACGCGGCCACGAACTCGGGGTCGGCCATCGCGTCGCGCCAGGCGTCGGTCAGCTCGTCCAGGGCGGCCACGAGGGCCTCCGGCATGAACCGCCCGCCCCAGTCCTCGCCGAAGAAGCCGAGCTCGTCCGCTTCGTACCTGCTGACCTGCGTGTCGCTCATCCCTGCACTCCTGTCATGGCCCGCACCGCAGCGGCCGGGTCACCGTCCTTGACCAGCGCTTCGCCGACCAGCACCACGTCGGCGCCCTCGCCGACGAAGCGGGCGACGTCGTCCGGCCCGTTGATGCCCGACTCGGCGACCAGGACCCGGTCGTCTGGGAAGAGGGGCGCGAGCCGGCTGAAGGTGTCGTTGTCGACCGCGAGGGTCTTGAGGTTGCGGGCGTTGACCCCGATCAGCTCGGCACCCAGGGCCACGGCGCGTTCGGCCTCGTGCTCGTCGTGGACCTCGACCAGCACGGTCAGGCCCAGCTCACGCGCCTCGTCGTGGAGGCGTCGCAGGTCGTCGTCGTCGAGGGCGGCAACGATGAGCAGCACGAGGTCCGCGCCGGCCGAGCGCGCTTCGAGCAGCTGGTAGCTGGTGACGATGAAGTCCTTGCGCAGCAGCGGCGTGTCGACCGCTGCCCGGACGGCGCGCAGGTCGTCGAGGCTGCCGCCGAAGCGTCGCTGCTCGGTGAGCACCGAGATCGCGGCGGCGCCTCCCGCGGCGTAGGCCGTCGCAAGTGCCGCGGGATCGGGGATGTCGGCCAGTGCGCCCTTGCTCGGGCTCTTGCGCTTGACCTCCGCGATCACGCTCGATCCGGCCCCGCGGAAGACCGGCATCGGGTCGCGCGGGCGGTCGACGTCGGCCAACGCGGCGCGCACGTCGCGCAACGACGTGGCGGCCTCGCGAACGGCGAGATCCTCGCGGACGCCGGCGATGATCTCATCGAGCACGGACATGCCCACACCCTCTCACTGCGTCACCAATCGACCTGCGGGTGGCTCAAGCAGCGAGCCAGGACCCCGGCAGGTTGCGCACGACGCCGAAGGCCGCCAGCACGACCAGGCCGCCGATCCAGGCCCAGGTGGGAACCGTGAGTGGTCGCATCGCCTCACCCCCTCGCCGGCAGGCCCGCAGTCTGCGGAGCCAGAGGACCAGGACGACGGGGATCGCCAGCACGAGGACGAGGTTGCTCGACAACGCGCTCCCGACGTCGAGGTGGGTGAGGTCGTTGACTGCACGCAGGGCACCGCACAGCGGGCAGTCGAGGCTGGTCACCAGCTTCGTGGGACAGAGTCCCCAGCTGCCGGACACGTGTGGGTCACGCAGGCGCAGCGCGACAGCTGCCAGCAGTGCTCCGGCGCCGGCCGCGAGGGGCGAGGCGAGCCGGCGGGCTCGCAGGCCCACGGTCTCAGTGGTGCTCGGTATGGAACCCGAGCTTCGAGAGGATCAGGAAGAGGGGGAACGCCACGAGGCCGAGGGCCACGCCGACCCAGAACAGCGTCATGTTGACCGGCGAGAGCATCAGCGCGATGCCACCGACCACGAAGCCGAGCAGCGCCACTGCGACCGCAGTCCAGGCCGCCGGGGTGTTGCCGTGGTTGTCCGCCATGTGAAGTGCTCCTCGTGGTGCCGACTGGATCGCGCTCAGTCTAGGGGTCGCTGGGACGCCGTCGGGTCGTGGCCCTCGTCGAGGGCCTTCCAGAGCTCGAGGTTGCCCTCGGGCTCGACCTGCTTCGCCGAGTCCCCCGCAGGTGCGTCGTAGCGCGAGCCCATCTCCGGCCACGTCGGCAGGTAGCGGACCGCGGCCACGGTGGAGACGACGCTGAGGACGGCGGCGACCAGCGCTGCGGCGTACCAAGCGGTGAAGGTGCTGTCGACCTGCACGGAGCCCAGGTCCTCCTGGAGCTGTTCGCGGAAGGAGTCGGGCAGCGTGAAGACAGCGACGATGGTGGTGATCAGCAGACCCAGGGCGGTGATGGCTGCCAGGACGGCCATCGCGCGACGGACGCGTCCCCTCGTCACGAGGACCACTCCCCAGCACGCGAGGAGCACCAGGCTCAACGCCCCGGCCAGTGGCATCTCTCCGGGTGCGGTCACCTCGAGGGTCGAGGCAAGGGCCCCACTGCTCCGGGGGGAGGACGACGCCGAGAGCTCGACCCACGGGCGGGCGCCTGCCACTGCGGCCAGCCCGGCGCTCGTGAGCCCGACGAGCAGGACCGGGCCGAAGGTACGGCTCCGCTCAGCCATCGAGGTGGACCTCGAGCTGGTCCGCGTCGAAGCAGGTGCGGTCACCGGTGTGGCAGGCCACTCCGACCTGGTCGACCTTGACGAGGAGGGTGTCCCCGTCGCAGTCGAGGCGCACCTCGCGCACGTGCTGGACGTGACCGCTGGTGTCGCCCTTGGCCCAGTACTCCTGGCGCGAACGGCTCCAGTACGTCGCACGCCCGGTCGAGAGCGTGCGTGCCAGTGCCTGGTCGTCCATCCACCCCAGCATCAGCACCTCACCGGTGTCCCACTGCTGGGCGATCGCCGGCACCAACCCGTCGGCGGTGCGCTTGAGGCGTGCGGCAATGGCCGGGTCGAGAACACTCACCGCTCAAGTATCACGGGTCGAGGTGTGCGGCCTCGCGCTGTATCCAGGTGCGCCAGCAGTCGCGCGTGATCGGACCGGGGGCGGGCAGGTCGCGCTCGTCCCACTTCGAGATGGCCTGGACGTCGCGCGTGGTGGAGACGAGGAACGCCTCGCTCGCCCGCTCGATGACCGACATGGCCTCGTCGACCTCGACTCCGCCGTACCACTCGAGCACCAGCGCGCGGGTGACTCCGGCGAGGCATCCGCTCCTCAGCGTCGGCGTCCGGAGCTCGCCGTCGACGACGTAGAAGACGTTGGAGCCGGTGCCTTCGCACAGGTTGCCGGCCGTGTTGGCGAAGATCGCCTCGCTGGCGCCCAGCTCGCTCGCCCGGGCCAGCGCGATGACGTTCTCGGCGTACGACGTGGTCTTGAGGCCCGCCGTCGCGCCACGCTCGTTGCGGGGCCAGGGCACGGTGGCCACGGCGGTCGTCAGGGACAGCTTCCTGATGGCCGAGTAGGCGACGACGAGCGTGGCGGGGCCTCCCCCTCGCCCTGAGCCCATCGGCGCAGGTCCAGCCGTGTAGGTGATCCGCAGGCGGCCAAGGACGTCGTCGGTGCCCTTGAGGACCTCGGCCACCCCGCGGCGTACCTCTGCCTCGTCAGGCGCCGGCAACCCGAGGCCCGATGCCGACACGGCCAGCCGTTCCAGGTGGCGGGTCAGGGCGAAGGGGACGCCGTCGAGGGTCTTGATCGACTCGAAGACGCCGTCCCCGACGGTGAACCCGTGGTCGGTGACGCTCAGGGCGCACCCGGTGGCACCGTCGAGGAGCTGTCCGTTGACCCAGGCGCGCATGCCGCCACTCTAGGCAGGTTGCTCGCGGTCGGGCGGAGCAGGGACACGCGTGGTCGAACCCGATTTTGGCGGCTCGGAACGCATCGGCTACTGTTCTGCTCGCACTTCCCAGCGGCTCCGGCCGCAGGAAATTGCATGCGGACATAGCTCAGTTGGTAGAGCGCAACCTTGCCAAGGTTGAGGTCGCGAGTTCGAGTCTCGTTGTCCGCTCGGAGAGGTCTCTCCCCGTGCCTTCTTCACAGTGGGAAGGCCTCCGCGGTGGGTTGGCCGAGAGGCGAGGCAACGGACTGCAAATCCGTGTACACGGGTTCAAATCCCGTACCCACCTCCATGCTCCACCAAGATCGACAAGTGAAAACGCACCACACGGGCGATTGGCGCAGCGGTAGCGCGCTTCCCTGACACGGAAGAGGTCACTGGTTCAATCCCAGTATCGCCCACACTATAACCGCAGGTCAGAGGCGGTTTTCTCAGGACTAGATCTGAACCGGGGAATATACGGGGAATAAGGAGCGGCCCGATCTGGCCGCTCCTGTCCCAATTTGGAGCTTCGGCAACTGGGACATCGTTCCGCGTCGGGCTCGGCTACCGAG
>NZ_JAOPXV010000170.1 GCF_025964975.1 Nocardioides sp. | reverse complement strand
CCAGGGCTGCGGCGGCCTGACGGCGGGCGCGCGTACGACCAGGGGCGAGGGACATCGAGGAACTCCCGGGAGCAGGTGACGGAACGTCGATCCTAACTCTCGATCAGGTCCACGCCCGATTTGGCGTCGACAGCCGCCCGGGACCGGCTAGTGGGCGTGCTCACCCCGGTAGTACTCGAAGACGAGACCGGACAGGGCGACCGTACCGAGGACGCCACCGATGATGAACAGCCACCAGGCGCCAGCCGCGATGCCGAAGACCATGACGGCCAGCGTCGCACCGCACCACAGCGGCCACCAGGAGTAGGGCGGGAAGAACCCGAGCTCGCCGGCACCGTCGGCGATCTCGCCGTCCTTGCGGTCCTCGGGACGGGCGTCCATCTTCTTGGCGTGGAAGCCGAGGTAGAGGGTCACCATCAGGGTCAGCAGGCCGGTCATCACCAGCGCCGAGGTGCCGGTCCAGTCACCACCTTTGTCGCTGCTGTCGGTGACGAGCCAGTAGGCCGGGGTCACCAGCACCAGGAAGACGGTGGTGATCCCGAAGATCCAGGCCTCGGCCTTCATCGCGTCGTACCTCCGTCGCGGTCGTCGTCCTGGGTGTCGGTGTCCTGGCCGAGACGCTCCTTGAGGAGCGTGGCGCGACCCTCCATGTCAGGCGCGTCCGCGAACTTGCCGTCGCGCGCCGAGGAGTTGTCGTCGAGCTCGATCGCGGCCACCTCGGGGTGGTGCAGGTCGAAGGCCGGCGACTCCGAGCGGATCCTGGGGATGGAGTGGAAGTTGTGGCGCGGGGGCGGGCAGCTGGTGGCCCACTCGAGCGAGCGACCCCAGCCCCACGGGTCGTCGACCCCGACCAGCGGCCCCTTGGCCGAGACATAGACGTTGTAGAGGAACGGCAACGTCGAGGCACCCAGCACGAACGCGCCGATGGTCGACACCTGGTTCAGCGTGGTGAAGCCGTCCTCGACGAGGTAGTCGGCGTAGCGCCGCGGCATGCCCTCGACGCCCAGCCAGTGCTGGACCAGGAACGTGGTGTGGAAGCCAACGAACAACAACCAGAAGTGCAGCTTGCCGAGCCGCTCGTCGAGCATCCGGCCGGTCATCTTCGGCCACCAGAAGTAGAAGCCGGCGAACATCGCGAAGACCACGGTGCCGAAGACGACGTAGTGGAAGTGCGCGACCACGAAGTAGGAGTCCGTCACGTGGAAGTCGAGAGGCGGACTGGCCAGGATGACACCCGTCAGGCCACCGAACAGGAAGGTGACGAGGAACCCGACCGACCACAGCATCGGGGTGTCGAACGACAGGCTGCCGCCCCACATCGTGCCGATCCAGTTGAAGAACTTCACCCCGGTCGGTACGGCGATGAGGAACGTCATCCCGGAGAAGAACGGCAGGTCCACGGCGCCGGTGACGAACATGTGGTGGGCCCACACCGCCACGGAGAGGATCGCGATCCCGAGGGTGGCGCCCACCAGACCGACGTAGCCGAAGAGAGGCTTGCGGCTGAAGACCGGCAGGACCTCCGAGACGATCCCGAAGAACGGGAGCGCGATGATGTAGACCTCGGGGTGGCCGAAGAACCAGAAGAGGTGCTGCCACAGGATCGGCCCACCGTTGGAGGCGTCGAAGACGTGCGCGCCGAGCTGGCGGTCGGCCTCGAGCATCAGCAACGCGCCGGCCAGGATCGGGAACGCGATCAGCACCAGCAGCGAGGTGATCAGCGCGTTCCACACGAAGATCGGCATCCGGAACATCGTCATGCCGGGCGCGCGCATGCAGATGATGGTGGTGATGAAGTTGACCGCACCCAGGATGGTGCCCAGACCGGCCATCCACAGACCCATGATCCACAGGTCACCACCCGCGCCGGGTGAGCGCACGGAGTCCGACAACGGGGTGTAGGCGGTCCAGCCGAAGTCGGCCGCACCGCCCGGGGTCAGGAAGCCGGACGCGGCGATGAGCCCGCCGAAGAGGAACAACCAGAAGCTGAACATGTTGAGCCGCGGGAACGCGACGTCGGGCGAGCCGATCTGCAGCGGCATGATCACGTTGGCGAAGCCGAAGAACAGCGGCGTCGCGAACAGCAGCAGCATGATCGTGCCGTGCATGGTGAACAGCTGGTTGTACAGCTCGTCGTTGACGACCTGGTTGCCCGGGTAGGCCAGCTCGGAGCGGATCAGCATCGCCATCACGCCGCCGACCATGAACCACACGAAGGCTGTGGCGAGATACATCTGGCCGATCAGCTTGTGGTCCGTGGTCGTCATGATGCGGACGAGCTGTTGACCCAGGGTCTTGCCGCCCCTGGGGATGGTCGTCGTGGTGCCGGGTGTCGCGGTGGCGGTCACTCCGAGCCCCCTTCTTGGTCGTCGTCCTCGGCGAGGCCGGTCTCGAGTCCGGTCTGGGTCCGGGTCTCCTCGCCGCCGAGCAGCGGAGCGTCGGACTCGGAGCCCTGCTCGGCCAGGTCGGCGAGGTAAGCGTCGTAGTCGGCCTGGCTGACCACCTTGACATCGAAGAGCATGCGGGAGTGGTCGACCCCGCAGAACTCGTAGCACTTGCCGCTGTAGTCGCCGATGCGGGTCGTGTTGACCTGGAACGTGTTGACGCGGCCAGGGATCACGTCCATCCGCATCAGGAACGCGTCGACGCCGAAGTTGTGGATCACGTCGGGCGAGTGCAGGTTGAACTGGATGATTTGGTCGACGGGCAGGACCAGGGTCGGCACGTGGCGCTGGTCGCCCACGGTGTAGACGTAGCTGTCGTAGCGGTATTCGCCGTTCTTCGTGTCCGGGCCCGGCTCGCCCGTGGGCTCACCGACGCCGTGGTTGAAGGTCCACGACCACTGCTGACCGACCACCTCGATGGTCACGTCCGGCTCGGGGTCGATGTCGATGACCTTGTTCTGGACGTTGACGGTCCAGTAGAAGAAGACGATCACCATCATGATCGGAGCAATGGTGTAGAAGATCTCGAGCGGCAGGTTGTAGCGCGTCTGCACGGGGATCTCGTCGTCGCTGCGGCGGCGGTACTTCACGACGGCCCAGAAGATCAGGCCCCAGACGATCACGCCGGTGATCATGGCGGCGAGCCAGGCCCACCTCCACAGCGCGAGCGTGGCGGGCGCCTGCTCCGTGGCGGGCTCCGGCATCGCGAGGCGAGCGATCTGGTCCTTGTCGACGGCGTCACAGGCGCTCAGGAGGAGCAGGACGGCGCCGATGAGTGCACCCACGGCAAGCCGGCGCGCGAGCGACGGTGCACGCTTGGGGAGTTGCAGACCCACGAACGAGCCTCTCTCTTGAGTCCAGTCTCGACGGGCCAAACTCTATCCCCCTTCACCCTCTGACCGCGGTGGCGGGTGGGGTGTCGAGGCCCACACGAACCCCTCGGCCCGGCCACCGACGATGGACTACGTTCGACTGGTGAGCACGGACTTCGACTCAGCCTCCTCGATGCCCTTGCACCCGGCCGCCCAGGAGACCCTCCTGGCAGCCCTCGAGCGGGGCTACGCCGACCCGCGCCGCCTGCACGGATCCGCCCGCGACGCCCGCCTGCTGCTGGACAACGCTCGCGAGGCGACAGCTCAGGCACTCGGCGTACGCCCCGACGAAGTGTCCTTCACCGCGACCGGCACCGAGGCCGTCCACCGAGGCCTGCTGGGCCTCGCCCACCGGGGTTTGCGCGACGGGCTCCCGATCGCGCACACTGCCGTGGAGCACTCGGCGGTGCTCCACGCGGCACGGTGGGCGGGCACGCCCCTGTCCGTCCCGGTGGACATGCTCGGTCGCGTGGTGCTCTCCGACATCCCGGCGACGGCCGCCGTGCTGGCCGTGCAGAGCGCCAACCACGAGGTCGGCACGATCCAGCCGGTCGAAGCCGCCAGCGATCAGACTGGGGCGCCCGTGTTCATGGACGCCTGCGCGTCCATGGGCCGGATCGCGCTTCCCGACGGCTGGAGCGCCGCGGCCGGGTCGGCGCACAAGTGGGGCGGACCCGCCGGGGTGGGCATCCTGCTGGTGCGCAAGGGCGCTCGGTGGCGCAACCCGTTCCCCGGCGACGACCGCGTGGACGAGCGGACAGCGGGCTTCGAGAACGTGCCGGCCATCCTGGCGGCGGCCGCGTCCCTCCAGGCCGTGGTGACCGAGCGCGCCGAGCTCAACGCCCGGCACCGTGAGCTGATCGACGTGGTCCGGGCGCGGGTGGCGGCCGAGGTCCCCGACGTCGAGGTGGTCGGCGATCCCGACCAGCGACTCCCCCACCTCGTCACCTTCTCGTGCCTCTACGTCGACGGAGAGGCACTGGTCCACGAGCTCGACCGTCGCGGTTTCGGGGTCGCCAGCGGCTCCTCGTGCACGTCCTCGACGCTGACCCCCAGCCACGTCCTCGAGGCGATGGGCGTGCTGACCCACGGCAACGTGCGTCTCTCGCTCCAGCGCGGCGCCGGCCGCCAGCCGGTCGACGCGTTCTGCGACGCGCTGCCCGACGTCATCGGCAGCCTTCGCGCCCGGGTGGGACTGTGAGTCCCGACGGGCCCGTCGTGGGGCCTGCCCTCGAGCTCGACTGCCGCACGATGCTGTGTCCGATGCCCGTCATCGAGCTGGCCAGGCACCTGGCGGACGTCGAGGTCGGACAGATCATCGCCGTCGTGGCCCGCGATGCCGCCGCCCGGGTCGACGTGCCCGCCTGGTGCCGCATGCGCGGTCATGAGTTCGTCGGCGCAGACACTGCGACGGACGGTGCCGCCCGCTATCTCGTGCGCCGGCTCAGCTGAGCGGATCCCGTCAGGGGTGCAGGGTCTTGAGGTGCGGGTCGATGTCGGCACTCGCCTCGGCGCCGTACGTCGAGGTGCAGCGCTCGAGGAAGTCCGCGCGGGACAGGACGTATTCCTGCGTCCCGACCTGTTCCACGACATAGACGGCCAGCAGGCAGCCGACCTGGGCGGCGCGCTCGAGCGACAGACCCCAGCCGAGGGCCGCCAGGAAACCCGCACGGAAGGCGTCGCCCACGCCGGTGGGCTCGACCTTCTCGATCTCGGGGACGGCCTCGACCGTGATCGACTCCTCGCCCTCGCGGTCGATCCGGACCCCGGCCGCGCCGAGGGTGACGACCCACGTGCCGACGCGGGACAGGATGTCCTCCCGCGACCAGCCGGTCTTCTGGGTGATCAGGTCGGCTTCGTACTCGTTGGAGAAGAGGATCTCGGCGCCGTCGATCAGCGGGCGGATCATCTTCCCGTCGCCGAAGGCGAGTTGCTGGGAGGGGTCGGCCACGAACTTGTAGCCGCGCTGCCGGCACTCGTCGGTGTGACGCAGCATGCCTTCCGGGTCGTCCGGCCCGATCAGGACGTAGTCGGGCTCGCCGACACGGTCGACGATCGGCTGGAGCTCGATCTCCCGGGCCTCGCTCATGGCGCCGGCGTAGAAGCTCGCAATCTGGGCGTGGGAGCTGTCGTTGGTGCACACGAAGCGTGCGGTGTGCCGCGTCTGGGAGACGTGGACGGAGTCGCAGTCGACGTTGTGCCGCTGGAGCCAGGACCGGTATTCGGCGAAGTCCTCCCCGACGGCCCCGACGAGCACCGGCCGCAGACCGAGGTTGCCCAGGCCGAAGCAGATGTTGGCGGCACAGCCACCGCGACGGACCTCGAGGTCCTCGACCAGGAAGGAGACCGACAGCTTGTCCAGCTGGTCCACCACCAGGCTGTCGGAGAACCTGCCGGGGAAGGACATCAAATGGTCGGTCGCGATGGATCCGGCAATGAGAAGAGGCACGCGCGAACACTACCTGCGGGTACTGCCGGGCCTACGCGCGAGTAGCCAATATCGTCGCCGTCATGACCCCTCGCACCGCTGCTTCGCACCTGACCCACGACGAGCTCTCCCCCACCCCGGAGATGGCCGCGGACTGCCGCGCGGTGGGCGCGAACCTCAGGCTCGAGCGCGCGGCTCGTGCTGCGGTGAGGGGACCACGCCTCTCCCTGCACTTCGAGGACTACCCCGCAGAGATCCACAAGCGCGAGATCGAGGTGAGCGAGGCCGCGGCACGCCTCGCCAACGCGTTGCACCTCCACCTGGACTGATCGGGAAGCCACCCCCCTGGCCCCAACGGCGAAGGCCCCCGTCCGATGGACGGGGGCCTTCGTCTTTGCTGTGGATCAGGGAATCAGTGGAACGAGTCACCACAGGCGCAGGAGCCGGTGGCGTTGGGGTTGTCGATGGTGAAGCCCTGCTTCTCGATCGAGTCGACGAAGTCGATCTGCGCGCCGTTGAGGTAGGGGACGCTCATCCGGTCGACCACGACGGTCACGCCGTCGAAGTCGGTGGTGACGTCACCGTCCAGGGTGCGCTCGTCGAAGAAGAGCTGGTAGCGCAGGCCGGAGCAGCCGCCAGGCTGCACGGAGATGCGCAGGGCCAGGTCGTCGCGACCCTCCTGCTCGAGGAGGCTCTTGACCTTGGACGCAGCGACATCGCTCAGGTTGATCTGGTCGGTGCGGCGGTCGGTGGTGGTCTCGAGCTGCTCGGTCATGTGGTGCTCCCAAAGATCGTCGGGCGGTTGCCTTCATCAATGGTCGCACATCCTGGGTTATTCCCTGCCTTGTTGCCGGTGGTCACGCATCGGGAGCCGGACGATGAACGTGGCGCCCGCCGAGGCGTGGTCGAGCTGCGCCGTACCCCCGTGGCGTTCGGCCACGGCCCGCACGATGGCCAGCCCGAGCCCGGTGCTCCCGGTCTCGTGGGCGCGAGCCTCGTCGCCCCGGCAGAAGCGGTCGAAGACGTGGGAGCGAAGCCGCGCAGGGACACCGGGCCCGTCGTCGGCCACCGCCAACCGAGCGCTGTCACCGTCACTTGTGAGGAGGACAGTGACCCGCGAGGTCGCGTGCTGGTCGGCGTTCGCCAGCAGGTTGCGGACCATCCGGCCGAGATCGGCCCGCGAGCCGGTCATCGGGGCCGCGCTCACACCGGAGGTGTCGATCTCGACGCGCGCACTGGACCTCAGCCGTCGCGCCTCCTCGAGGACGACGTCGTCGAGGTCGACCAGGCCGTGGGCCACAGCGCCCTCGTCCTGGCGGGCGAGGAAGAGCAGGTCCCGGACGAGCCGCTCCATCTGATCGCCGTCAGCGAGCAGCGAGCGCGCGGTCGACGTCCAGTCGGTGTCGACCGGGTGGGCCAGCGCGACCTCCAGTGTCGTGCGGTAGGCCGCCAGCGGGCTCTGCAGCTCATGAGCGGCGTCAGCGACGAACGCGCGCTGGCGCTGGTGCGCCTCCTCGACCGGTCGCAACGTCCGGCCGATCAGGCCCCAGAGCAACCCCGTGGCAGCCACCAGCACCAGCGGCAGCCCCAGGGCCAGCGAACCCGCTAGGCTGACCATGCTCTCGTTGTCCGCCTCCCTGCTGTGGCCGACGTAGACGACGGCCGAGCCGTCAGGGATGTGCG
>NZ_JAOPXV010000140.1 GCF_025964975.1 Nocardioides sp. | reverse complement strand
AGGGGTTGCAACCCCTGACGCGTGCTGGGGTCCCGGATATCCGGGGACTCCAGCAGCCCGCTCATCCACTGGTAACGTCTGCGCCGTTCGACATCCTTTAAGGAACCGTCCCGTGAGGCGGAGAAGGAGGTCAGTGGCCATGGCGAACAACGCGGCCGACCCTCGCATCGTGCTCGACCCCGGAGACATCGCCCGGGCGTTGACCCGCATCGCCCACGAGATCCTCGAGCGTAACAAGGGCGCGACCGGCCTCGTGCTGCTCGGACTCCACACCCGGGGCGTGCCGCTGGCCCACCGGATCGCCGAGCGCATCCAGGCGGTGGAGGGCAGGGCCGTCGCGGTCGGTGAGCTCGACGTGACGATGTATCGCGACGACCTGCGCAAGCAGCCCACCAGGCGCGCCCACAAGACGGTCATTCCGCCCGAGGGCATCGACGACAAGGTCGTGGTGCTGGTCGACGACGTGCTGTTCTCGGGTCGGACCATCCGCGCCGCCCTCGATGCGCTGGCCGACCTCGGCCGGCCCAGCGCCGTACGCCTCGCAGTGCTGATCGACCGCGGGCACCGCGAGTTGCCCATCCGGGCCGACCACGTGGGCAAGAACCTCCCGAGCGCCCGGTCCGAACGCGTCAGCGTCCGCCTCGCCGAGTGCGACGACCTCGACGGGGTGACCATCTCGTGAAACACCTGCTCTCGATCAACGACGTGTCCGCGGACCAGATCCGAGAGATCTTCGAGACCGCCGCCGACATGCACGACGTGCAGCGTCGCGAGGTCAAGAAACTGCCGGCGCTGCGTGGTCGCACCGTGATCAACATGTTCTTCGAGGACTCGACCCGCACCCGCTCGTCCTTCGAGATCGCCGGCAAGTGGCTCTCCGCCGACGTCATCAACATCTCCGCGAAGGGCTCGTCGGCCTCCAAGGGTGAGTCGCTGCGCGACACGGTGCTGACCGTCTGCGCGATGGGCGTCGACGGGCTAGTAATCCGACACCCTGCGTCCGGTGCAGCTCAGCAGGTCTCCGAGTGGGTCGACGCCGTCGTCATCAACGCCGGCGACGGGATGCACGAGCACCCGACCCAAGCCCTGCTCGACGCCTACACGCTGCAGCGCCGCCTCGGCACCCTCGACGGCAAGCACGTCGCGATCATCGGCGACCTGACGCACTCGCGGGTCTTCCGGTCCAACGTCCTGTGCCTGACCAAGCTCGGCGCGCACGTGACCGTCGTGGCCCCGCCGACGCTGATGCCGAGCGGCATCGGTCCCTGGTCCAAGGACGCCGGCTTCGCGACGTCGTACGACATCGACGACGTGCTGCCCGACGCCGACGCGGTGATGATGCTGCGGGTCCAGCGCGAGCGCATGTCGGGGGGCTACTTCCCGTCCGCTCGCGAGTACACCGTGGGCTACGGGCTGACCCGCGACCGGCTCGCCCGGCTCCGGCCGGATGCACCCATCTGTCACCCGGGCCCGATGAACCGCGGTCTGGAGATCGCCGCCGACGCTGCCGACGCCGCCCAGTCGGTCGTCCTGGAGCAGGTCTCCAGCGGCCTCGCCGTGCGGATGGCCGTGCTCTACCACCTGCTTGCGGGAGAGGAGTCCTGATGGCGCTCGTCATCACCGGCGCGTCGGTGCTGGGGGAGGAGACCCGAGACCTCTACGTCGACGACGCCGGCCGGCTCGTGGACGAGGCGCCCGCGGGCGCAGACGTCATCGATGCCGACGGGCTCGTGGCCCTGCCGGGACTCGTGGACCTGCACACCCACCTGCGCGAACCGGGCAGGGAGGACGCCGAGACGATCCTGACCGGGTCCCGGGCCGCAGCCGTCGGTGGATTCACCGCCGTGCTGGCGATGGCCAACACCTCACCCGTGACCGACACCGCCGAGGCTGCCCTGCGGGTCCTCGACCTGGGTCGCGAGGCCGGTGTGGTCGACGTACAACCCGTCGGGGCCGTGACCAAGGGCTTGGCGGGTCAGGAGCTGGCCGAGCTGGGACTCATGGCCCGCTCGAGGGCGGCCGTCCGGGTCTTCTCCGACGACGGCAAGTGCGTCCACGACGCTCGCGTGATGCGGCGTGCCCTCGAATACGTCAAGGCCTTCGGCGGAGTGGTCTCACAGCACGCGCAGGACCCCGCCCTGGCCGGGCCGACGGCGTGCTGCCACGAGGGGGAGGTGTCCGGCCGCCTGGGACTGCCCGGGTGGCCCGGCATCGCCGAGGAGGTCATCGTCGCGCGCGACGTGATGCTGGCGCGCCACACCGGCTCCCGGGTCCATATCGCCCACGTCTCCACGGCCGGGTCGGTCGAGATGATCCGGTGGGCGAAGGCGCAGGGCATCGACGTGACAGCTGAAGTGACACCCCACCACCTGCTCCTCACTACCGACCTGCTGACCGGCTACGACCCGACGTTCAAGGTGAATCCGCCTCTGCGTCCCACCGAGGACGTCGAGGCGCTGCGGGTGGCGCTCGCCGACGGCACGATCGACGCCGTAGCGACTGACCACGCACCGCACGCCCGCCACGACAAGGAGCACGCCTTCGTCGACGCCGCCTTCGGGATGCTGGGGCTGGAGACGGCACTGGCGGTCGTCCGCACGGCCGTACCCGACCTGACCTGGGCGCAGGTCGCCTGCGTGATGTCCACCAACCCCGCCCGGATCGCCGGTCTGCCCGACCACGGGTCGCTGGACGCCGGGACGCCCGCCCACCTGGTGCTCGTCGATCCCGGAGCCGTCGTGACGATCGACCGGGCCGACTCGGTGTCGCTCTCGAGCAACAACCCGTGGCACGGCCGCTCCCTGACCTCGCGGGTCGTGCACACGGTGTACGCCGGCAAGGTGACTGTCCGCGACGGCGTGCTGGCCGAGTGACTCGCCGGCCACCGGTCACACCGGAGCGGTGCTACCGAACAGTCAGGGGCTCCGCCGCGCCGCACGACCCCGTGATCGTCGGTAGTGCGGGATTGCGTGGGCGGGCGCCAGACGAACGCCATTAGGCTCGCCGCATGGACATCACCACGATCGAGCAGCTCGAAGAGGTGGTGGGTCTACCGGGCGACCGGGCAGCCGCCAAGGAGCGAGCCACGCTGACCGACATCGACCGGGCCTGGCTGGCGGCGTCGCCGTTCTGCGTGCTGGCGACGGCCGACGCCCAGGGACGGTGCGACGCCAGTCCCAAGGGAGATCCACCCGGGCAGCTGGCGCACGTCATCGACGAGTCCACCATCGCGCTGGCCGAGCGGCCGGGCAACAAGCGGGTCGACAGCTATCGCAACGTCATCGCCAACTCCAACGTCGGCCTCGACTTCATCATCCCGGGCCGCGCCGACACCCTGCGGATCAACGGCGCCGCCCGTCTGGTGGCCGACGCGCCCTTCTTCGACGCCATGGCGGTCCGTGACCGGCGACCGATCCTGGCGCTCGTGGTGGACATCGAGACCATCTACTTCCACTGCGGCAAGGCCCTCATGCGCTCGCGCCTGTGGGAGCCGGAGACCTGGGACCCCACGTCCGTCGTGCCGCGCCGCGCCGTCATCAGCCAAGTGCTCGAGCCCCAGCCCGGCAAGACCCTCGAGGAGCTCGACGACTACTACCGGCCGGAGAACTACGCGAAGGGCCTCTACTGATGGTCGTCCCGCGGCTCCTGCACACGGTCCTCGACACCGACGACGTGCGGGGGACGGCGGAGTTCTGGCGGCGGCTGCTCGACCTGCGATACCAAGCCGGGGACGAGGAGGCGACCGACGGTGAGGACTGGCTGGTCCTGACCGACCACGACGGCCGTCGTCAGCTCGCCTTCCAGCTGACCGACCACCTGCAGCGATCGACCTGGCCCGACCCGCGCGTGCCGATGCAGCTCCACCTCGACCTCACCGTGGACAGCGTCGAGGATCTCGACGAGCAGCACGGGCGGGTGCTCGAGCTGGGCGGGGAGCTGCGCCACGACAGGTCCGATGATCCGGACGAGCCGTTGCGTGCGTACGCCGACCCCGCCGGCCACGTCTTCTGCATCTTCGTCGCGTGACGCACCAGCTCTCCCGCGCCGATGCCCGGCGGATCGCGGTGCTCGCCCAGCTGCTCTCCGCCGAGCGGCCGAGCAGCTTCGAGGCCATGGTGGACCACCTGGCCCTCCTCCAGGCCGAGCCGACCGCCGCGGTGGCACCCAGCGCCCAGGTCGTCATGTGGAGCCGGCTGGGGGAGAGGAGCCGATCCCGCGACGTCGACGACGCGGTGGCGGCCGGAGCGCTGATCGAGCTGCACTCCATGCTTCGCCCCGCGGCCGACCTCAAGCTCTACCGCGCCGAGATGGCAGCGTGGCCCGGGCCGGGGGAGCTCAAGGAGTGGCAGGTCGACATCCGCGACTGGGTCCACGCCAACGACGACACCCGGCGCGACATCCTGGCCAAGCTCCACGACGAGGGGCCATTGACAGGGAGGTACTTTCCCGACACCACGCTCGTGCCGTGGCAGTCGAGCGGCTGGAACAACGACCGCAACGTCCGGATGCTGCTCGACCGGATGGTCGAGCGCGGAGAGATCGCGCCGGTCGGCTACGAGGGCCGCGACAAGCTCTGGGACCTCGCCGAGCGGGTCTATCCCGATGAGCCGGTCGTGCCGCTTGCGAAGGCCGCGCACCTCCGGTCCGTACGCCGCCTGCGGTCGCTCGGCGTCGCACGAGGCCGCGCGGCGATCGCCCCGAACGAGCCGAACGACGTCGGGGAGGTCGGCGAGCCTGCGGTGATCGAGGGCGTGCGCGGGCCGTGGCGGGTCGACCCGGCGTACCTCGAGCAGCAGCTCGCGCCGCGGGTGGCCCTGCTGTCGCCACTCGACCGGCTCGTCTTCGACCGCAAACGGATGGAAGAGATCTTCGAGTTCGACTACCAGCTCGAGATGTACAAGCCGGCGGCGAAGCGGAAGTGGGGGTACTGGGCGATGCCCGTCCTCGACGGGGACCGCCTCGTCGGCAAGGTCGACCTGACCGCCGACCGACGGGGAGGGCTGCTCGTGACCAACGCGGTGCACGAGGACGAGCCCTTCTCCGCCGAACGGCGCGAGGCGGTCCAGCGGGAGATCGAGTGCCTGGCGCGGTGGCTCGACCTCCAGCCG
>NZ_JAOPXV010000075.1 GCF_025964975.1 Nocardioides sp. | reverse complement strand
GCCGACGTAGGCGTGAGACCGAAAGATGTGGACGTGGACGCAGAGCGCGAAGCGACACCGCGGGTCAGGCTCAACCGGGAACGCGTCCTGCTCGCTGCGGTCTCGCTGGCCGACGCCATCGGCATCGAGGCGCTGAGCATGCGCCGCTTGGCCGAGGAGCTGCAGGTCGTGCCGATGGCCCTCTACAAGCACGTCGCCAACAAGGAGGAGCTCCTCGACGGCATGGTCGAGGTCATCATCACCGAGATCGGCGCTCCCGAGTCCGACGCCGACTGGAAGCCGGCGGTCCGGAAGCGGGTCCTCTCCGCCCGGCGCGCCCTCGCCCGCCACCCGTGGGCGCGCCGGGTCATCGAGTCCCGCACCACGCAGACACCGGCCGTCCTGGAATACATGAACTCCTTCGCCGGGATGTTCCTGACGGGCGGGTTCTCCGCAGACCTGGCTCACCACGTCATGCATGCGCTGGGCGGACGCATGTGGGGGTTCACCCAGGAGCTCTTCGTCGATCCTCGGGCAACGGCCGAGCCCGCCGAGGGACCCCCCGAGGCTCGAGCCGAGCTGATGGAGCAGCTGGCCGCCCACTACCCCAACATCGCGGCCATCGCCTCGTCGAGTGCCCACGACGACGCGTCAGTCGTGGGACAGGGCTGCGACGACCAGTTCGAGTTCGAGTTCGCCCTGGACCTGCTCCTCGACGGATTCGAGCGGCTCCACCGCGAGCACTGGACCTCGGCGCTCAGCTCCCCGAACCGGGCCACGCCGGGCGCAGCCGACTGAGCACGGCCTCGGTCTCGGCCAGCACCGAGCCCTCACCGCCGGTCCGGACCCACTGCCCCAACATCGCGTCGATCGCGCCCGTGTAGGCACCGGCTACGACGTGCTGCGTGGAGGCAGGCAGCGGCTCCGGCTCGAGCTCGAGGAGGGCGACGATGCGATTGATCCACTCGTGGTGGATCGTTCCGGCGGACTCGAGCGAGGGTGACTCGGCAAGTGCGGCGTACGCCGTCAGCACGTCGGTCCTGTGGGCGTCGATGTAGGCGCCGAGAGGCCTTCGCGCAGCACCGCCTGACCGGCACGGTCAAGGTGGCGTTCTCGTTGGAGGCGGTCGAGCGGGACGGAGCCACGCTGGTGACGGTCGAGACGCGCATCTCGGGGACCGACGCCACTGCCCGACGTGTCTTCGGGCGCTACTGGCTGATCATCCGTAGCCCCAGCGGGCTGATCCGGCGCAGCTGGTTGGCCGCGATCGACCGGCGGGCCCGGGCATGACCCGCTACTGGCCCCGCGCCGCCGACGGGCTCCCACCGGGACAGGGACTCCTTGCCGAGATGCCGCGCTTCAGCGCCAAGCCGTTCCTCCCCCCGCCGGCAGCCCCCTCCGGACCGGAGCTGGCGATCACGCTCGGGCGCCAGCCTCTCGCCCAGGTTGCCGGCGACCTCTTGGAGTCTCTCGGTCCGCGCGACGTCCGCGCTGACTTCCACTGCGTGACGACCTGGAGCGTCACGGGGCTCGTCTGGCGGGGCGTCCCGCTGCGCGAGGTCCTGGCGGCGGCGGGCATCACCGAGATGCCTGCGCCGTACGCCGTGGCGCTGGGCACCGATCGCCAGTGGGCCTCCTTCGTGTGGGAGGACCTCAGTGCCGACGACGTGCTGCTGGCGACCCACCTTGACGGGGAGGCGCTGGATGGCCGGCACGGCGGGCCGTTGCGGCTCGTCACGCCGAGTCAGTACGGCTACAAGAACGTCAAGCACTTTATGACGCTCAACTTCCAGCACCACGAGCCCGCCGTCGTGTCCAAGCAGCACTTGCGCGCGCGGGTCGCCCTCGAGGAGCGGCACACCCGGTTGTCGGCCCGGGCGCTGCGCCTGCCCTACGGCATGCTCGTCGGCCCGACGGCGCGGCCTCTCCGAGCGGTCGCTCCGACGCGCTGCGTCGACTAGCGTGTGACCCTGACGCGCCGGGTGGCGCGCACGACGGACGCAGCCTTGTCGCGGTAGACGATGCGGAGCTTCGTGCGACCGGGCGCGCGGAGGCGCACGGTCAGCCGGAGCTTGCCGTCGTCGCTCCTGTGCATCCTGGCGCCGAGCAGCTTCCGGGGGTGGGTCACGTCGCGGACGACGACCTTGCCGCGTGGGCGCGATCCGTCGGAGAGGGTGACGCGCACTCGCAGTCGGACCTCCTCCCCCACCTGCACCCGGTGGTCCAGCAGCCGAACCCGCATCCGGGCCCGGACCCTGGAAGTCGGGCTCACCTGCCCGGTCGGCGCACCGAAGGTGCCACTGGCCAGCAGCAGGTCGGCGTACGCCTGGTGACCCAGCCGGTTCGGGTGGTAGAAGACCTCGATCGCGTCGCCGTCGCCCACCTGGTTGATCCACCGGTCGGGGTTGCCCACGGGGGTCGTCGCGTCAGGCTCGTGGCCGTAGAACTTCCGTGTCACGCCGTCCAGGAACGTCGCCTGTCCCGGGTGCCCGGCATTGACGGCAGGGATGGCCGCCGCGATGGCGGCGTTGCCCTGCGTGACCAGGGCGCGGACCTCGTTGCCGGCCGCATAGCCGGGCGGGTCGGGCAGCGTGAAGTTGTTGTCCACCTGGAGCCACGGATAGCCGAGCTGCACCATCTTGGCGTCGTCGCGCAGACCATGCGTGCGGATCGCCGCGATGCCGCCGAGCAGGCGCTCGCGGATCTCGGGCAGCAGCGCCCTGGCGGCCTCGACCTTGCTCTTGCACCCGCTGGAGTTGCGGGTGACGGGCACGAAGCAGCTCTGCACGATCGAGCTGAACCCCGCGTCGTTGCCGCCCATGGTGAAGAGCAGGAGGTCAACGTCGCTGTTCACGAAGTCGGCCTGCGGTCGCAGGTTGCGGGTGCAGTCGTAGGTGATCGCGAGCGGGGTGACAGCGGTGCTGTGATAGGTCCAGAACTCCTCGTCCGAAAACGCGCGGGTGTTGCAGGGGTCGGTCCGGGCCAGGAGCGCGTCAGCCTGGGCCGCGGTGGTCACGCCGGCGGGCGTGGGCGCGAGGACCTTGCTCTCGGTGTCCATCTTCCGCGGCGAGGTGATGTCCGCGGTGACGCCACCGCTGCAGGCGTGGTTGACCAGCCGGACCGGCTGGCCGCCGGCGCGCAGGGCTGCGGCGTACTTCTCGCCCCAGTTCACCCGGCTGCGGAAGCAGCCCTTGGGACCGTAGGTCTGGGCGGCGCCCTTCTCGTCGGTGGCACCGTTGCCGGCTGAGTAGGAGTCACCCAGCACCAGGATGTCGAGGGTGTCGTCACCGACCGCGGCAGCGGTGGCGGCCGTGGCCTGCACCGCAGCGCCGGCGGAGGGCGCGACGAGCAGGCCGGAGACCAGGCCGGAAACCAGGCCAGACGCAGCCAGAGTGAGTGCGAGTCGAGCCGGGCGAGACCTCATGCGTGGTGCCTTTCGCGTTGGGGGGTGCAGGTGACAACGAGCGGGCACCCAAAACGCTACCCCCCGGCGCACGCGGTTCGCGAGCAGGTCGGGGCGGTCGTCACTCGCTGCAGCGCTCGGACCGTGCACCTTCGGAGTTGCTGGCGCTGACGCAGAAGTCATCCTCGTCGGTGGCTCGGACGGTCAGCGTGACTCCGTCCGAGACCACGAACTTCTTGGTCCCGATCATCACGGACTCGCCCCTGCTGAGCTGGGTCTCGACCGGGGGCTCACCAGTCAGGACGTACACCCTCTGCAGCCCTGCCATTCGCTCCATGTCGTGGAACATGGGCCGGTCACCGTCGGTGGCGCTGTCGAGCATGAACGCCAGCGGAAGACACGCGAGGAGCCCGACGAACACCCCGATGGTGATCAGGAGAGGGAGTCGATCGCCAGACACCTGTGGGGTTCGCTTCACGGCCGTCATCGTAGGCGTCGAGGCCTTCAGTCCGGCGTCGAACCCCGCTGACCTACGATCGTGGGCATGTTGAAGCGACTGATTGCCACCACGGCGACCCTGGCCTGTCTGTCCCTGCTCGCCTCGTGCGGCAACGAGTCGGACGGTACGGCGACCGACACATCGGCGAGCGAGGGCACCAGCGAGACCGAGGACTCCCCCTCGGAGGAGCCGGCCGAGGCGGTCGCGTGCGACTACGTCGAGGGCGGCGACGCCGGCAAGCCCGTCGACCCTCCGCCCAGCGACGCCACGGTCGCCGGCGAGGTGCCCGTCACGTTCGAGACGACACTGGGAGACATCGCGGCCACGTTGGACGCAGACGCCACCCCGTGCACGGTCAACTCGTTCACGTCCCTGGCGGAGCAGGGCTTCTACGATGACACGCCCTGCCACCGGCTGACGACCGCAGGCATCTTCGTCCTCCAGTGCGGTGACCCCACAGGCACCGGAATGAGCGGCCCCGGCTACAGCTACGCCGACGAGCTCTCGGGCCAGGAGACCTACGCACCCGGCACGCTGGCCATGGCGAACGCCGGACCGAACACCAACGGCTCCCAGTTCTTCATGGTCTACGACGAGTCGCCGTTGCCCCCTCAGTACACGGTGTTCGGCACGGTCTCGGAACCGGGAGTGGAGCTTCTGCGGGAGATGGCTGCCCAAGGAACAGAGAACGGGACAGCGGATGGTCCCCCGGCAGGTGGAGTCGACCTCACTGCCGTGACGATCGACTGAGACGGACGGCAGCTCTCGCCGTCGAAACAGGCCTGACCCCGTGTGGGTCAGGCCTGTTCGTACGTGACGTCGGCCCCGAGCTGGACCGTGCGGCTGACGGTGCAGAGACGGTCGCGGGACATCGCGATCGCGCGCGGCAGGAACTCGCGCGCCGCGTCCCCCTCGGGACCTTCAGGGAAGGCCACGTCGAAGGTCAGGCGCAGCCCGGTCATGTGGTTGCCGTCCTCGTCGCGGACGTTGTCGCCACCGGCCAGGATCCCGAACCGGGTGCTCGTGCCTCGCTTCGCGGTGATCAGGTCGACGTCGATGGCGCTGCAGCCCGCGATGGCAGCCAGCAGGAGCTCGACCGGGGTGAAGTCCGGGTCCAGTCCACCGGAGCCCATGAAGGTCTCCCCGCCACGGGCGTTGGTCGCCTTGAACCGGGCGTCGCCGATCTTGGTCAGCTCGATGCTGCGATACGTCTCATCACTCATGCCGCCGAGCATAGGACGCCCGCGCGGGCCGGTTCAGCGAGCGGCGCGGCGAATGGCCTTGCGCGCACGTCGCTGTTCGCGACGGGCCAGCTCCACCGTGCGCAGCAGCGCCTTGTCCTCGAAGGAGTGGATCCGTCCCTCGACGATTCCGTAGGCCTGGTGATCTCGCCCACCTCGGTCGCGAGGGCGCGGTTAGGGTGCCGGAGTGAGTCACTCCCCCTACCTCAGCCTCCAGCAGAGCGAAGCGATCGATCGGTTCGAGCGGCTCTCCGTGACGACCTACGACGTCGTGCTCGACCTCGATGTCGACGACAAGATCTTCGCCTCCCGGACGACCGCCGTCTTCGACTCGACCGGCGGGCCCACCTTCGTGGACGTGAAGCCCGTGCGCCTCAACGAGGTCCGCCTCAACGGGACCTTGATGGATCTTGACGCCCTCGATCGTGGACGGATCGCGATCGAGACACAGTCCGGTCGCAACGAGCTCGTCGTCGACGCCCTCATGGGCTTCCGCAACGACGGGGAAGGGCTCCACCGCAGCGTCGACCCGGCCGACGGGCGCCACTACGTCTACGGCATGTCCTTCATGGACGCAGCGCCCAGCATCTTCGCCTGCTTCGACCAGCCCGACCTCAAGGCCCCGTACACCTTCCACGTGCGTGTGCCGAAGGACTGGACCGTGATCGGCAACGCCCCTGGCGAGCAGGTCGAGCCCGGTGTCTGGGAGCTCGAGACGACGCAGCCGCTCTCCACCTACTTCATCACGCTCGTCGCCGGCCCCTGGCACGTCATTCGTGACGAGCACGACGGGATCGCCCTGGGGCTGTCGGCCCGAGCCAGCATGGCGTCGGCCCTCGACGCCGACGCGACCGAGATCCTCACCGTCACGCGCCAGTGCTTCGACGAGTTCCACCGGCTCTTCGCCGAGCGCTATCCCTTCGGGGCCTACCACCAGGCGTTCGTCCCCGAGTTCAACGCGGGCGCCATGGAGAATCCCGGCTGCGTGACCCTCCGCGATCCGCTCATCTTCACCTCCAAGGTCACGTGGGGTGCGCGCTGTGTCCGTGCGACCACCATCGCCCACGAGATGGCCCACCAGTGGTTCGGCAACACCACCACTCCGAAGTGGTGGGACGACCTCTGGCTCAACGAGTCCTTCGCCGAATACATGGGCAACCGCGTCACAGCCGACGTCACCGACTTCGACACGGCCTGGGTGCACAACGCCTACGCGCGACGCCAGTGGGGGCTGCTCTCCGACGCCGGACCCGCCACCCACCCCGTCGCGGGCAACGGTGCCGTCGACGCCCTGGCGGCGCTCCAGGACTTCGACGGGATCTCGTATGCCAAGGGCTCGAACGTGCTCAAGCAGCTCAACGCACGGCTGGGCGACGACGTGTTCTTCGCCGGCGTCAACGACCACTTCGCCCGACACAGGTTCGGCAACGCCACCATGCACGACCTGTTCGACAGCTGGCAGCGAGCCGGTGCCGGCGACCTGAGTGACGTGACCGACGGCTGGCTCCGCTCCAGCGGCGTGGACCGGATCAGCCTGGACCGCGAGGCCGGAGTCCTGCGCCGTACGCCGCCTGCCGGATCGGCCGTTGAGCGCCGACACGCCCTGACCGTTGCCATCGGCGCTCCTGACGGCACCTGGCGCCGCGAGAGGGTCGAGCTGACCGGGGCCACCGTGGACCTGTCCGTCGCCGCCGACGAGGCCGTGCTGCTGGACGTCGAGGAGACCTCCTGGCTCGTGGCCGAGCTCGACTCGTCGACGCAGGAGCTCCTGCCGAGGCTCGTCT
>NZ_JAOPXV010000067.1 GCF_025964975.1 Nocardioides sp. | reverse complement strand
CCGTGCCCTCGTCTTGATTCTGGTCCGGCTCGGCCTGCGAGCCGGCGAAGCCTCCCGCCTGATGCTCGACGACATCGACTGGGTCAGCGGGCGGATGCGAGTCACCGGCAAGGGCCGCGAGCACGTGCTGCCACTGCCCGTCGATGTCGGCCAAGCGCTCGAAGCGTGGCTACGGGTTCGACCATCTGCGCTGGACCGGGCCGTGTTCGTGCGGACCAGGGCGCCACGCCAGGCGATGACGGTCTCGGGAATCTCGGGAGTCATCGCCCGCCTTTCGGGTTTGGCGGGCATCGATCCGATCTACGCACACCGGCTGCGGCACACCGCTGCGATGGACGTCTTGGCCGCGGGCGGGACGTTGACCGAAGCCAAGGAGTTGCTGGGTCACGCCTACACCGTCACGACGATGACGTACGCGAAAGTCGACCTCGCGTCGTTGCGCGAACTGGTCGTCCCGTTCGGACAGGTGCCGCGATGACACCCCCGACAACCCTGACAACCCCGAGGACGCCGACGCCACCAGCGACGCTGCGTGTTCAGCTCGACAGGTATCTGTTGATGCGCCGGGCCCTGGGGTTCCAGCTCAACGACGTCGAACGACAAGTCGGCCTGTTCTGTACTTGGCTCGAAGCACGCGGGCAGACGCAGACCTTCACCATCGACGACGCCGTGACGTGGGCCCGGCTCAACCCTGACGCGCACCCGTCATGGTGGGCCACCCGCCTATCCTTGGTGCGCCGCTTCGCCGCTTACCTCAACGCGAACGGCGTCGACGTCCCGGTCATCCCCAACGGCTTGTTGCCGACCAGGAAACCCCGAGCGGTGCCGTTCATCTACAGCCAAGATGACCTCGATGCCTTGCTCGCTGCATGCGACCAAGTGTTCAGCGACGAGCGGATCGCGGCGACCCTCCGCACCGTCATTGGGCTGCTTGCCGCCACGGGTTTGCGGATCGGGGAAGCGCTGAATCTGCGCGTCGATGACATCGACTTCGACAACGACGTGCTGGTGATCAAGGCTGCCAAGTCTCACGAGCGGCTCGTCCCGATCCACCCGTCGACAACGACAGCCCTGGAGCAGTACCTCACTCTGCCAGCCCGTGTAGCCACCCACCCTGACCCCCACGGCCCGGTCTTCGTGACCGCCCAGGGGACCGGGTACGTCTACGTGACCTTCCAGTCCAGGTTCAAACGAGTACGAGAAGCAGCCGGACTCGTCCCTCGCGGCAAAGCACGTCCCCGCTTGCACGACCTGAGACACACCTTCGCTACCGCGCACATGACCGCTGCCTACACCCATGGCGGTGACCCCGACCGGGTGCTGTCGCTACTCGCTACCTGGCTCGGACACTCCGACGCCGCCCACACGTACTGGTACCTGACCGCGACCGGCGAACTCATGGCCCGGGCCGCCAGCAGGCTCGAACCCAACGCCCAAGGAGAACGGTCATGAACGCTCTGGCCACCAGCTTGCAGACCTACTTCACGACCTTCGCCCGCAGCCAACGGGACCTGTCGAGTAACACGATCGGCTCCTACCGCGACACGTGGCGGATGCTGCTGAAGTACCTGACCGCGAAACTCGGGGTCACCGCCGACGCGCTCGACTTTGATGCCGTCACCGCGACGAACATCACCGGGTTCCTCGACTACCTCGAACAAGAACGAGGCAACAGCGCCAAGACCCGCAACGTCCGGCTGACCGCGATCCGCTCTGTGCTCAGCCGTGCCCTGCCCGACCATCCCGAACACGCCGCGACGATCACCCAGGTCCTCGCGATCCCGCCCAAACGCACGACCAGGCCGGTGATCGAGTTCCTCACTCCCGACGAGGTCGTCGCCGTCCTCGCCGCACCCGACCCGACGACCTGGACCGGGCGACGCGACCACGCACTACTGGCGATGACGGTGCAGACCGGGCTTCGCATCAGCGAGATCTGCTCACTCACGGTCGACGACATTCACCTTGGCACTGGTCCCCACGTCACCTGCACCGGGAAAGGGCGACGGCAACGAATCACCCCGTTGACGCGCGCGACCGTGAGCACCATGACGGCCTACCTGACAGAGCGGGTCGCCCGGCCCGAGACCGCGTTGTTCTGTGGCCCCCGGGGGCAGCGTCTGTCCCGGGACGCGCTCGAGCATCGCCTCACCAAGCACCTCGCGGCCGCAGCGATCGTCTGTCCCAGCCTCGTCGGCAAGCACGTCACGATGCACACCCTGCGGCACACCGCAGCGATGAACCTCCTCGCCGCCGGTGTAGACGTTGCCGTCATCGCGCTGTGGCTCGGACACGCCGACACCCACAGCACCGACGCCTACCTCCACGCCGACATGAGCATCAAGCAAGCAGCCCTCGACCGCACGAGACCACCCGATGTGGAACCAGGCACCTACCGCCCCGACCCCGACATCCTCGCCTGGCTCGCATCACTGTGACTATGCCGACCGCCCGACGCCGAAAGCCCCACCGAAACTCCCCGTTGTGAGGAACATCGGCATAGTTCGGAGGTCGGCATAGGATCTGAAATGCCGACGTCGGCATTGGATGTCGCCGACGTAACGCTGGTTCGGCGCCTGGGCGGTGAAGTCTCGCTGGAGCAGGTCAGGGACCTTCGCCTCGGCTTGGTCGGGGATCGTGGTGCGCACGCGGCGCTTCTTTACGTAGCCGAAGATGCCGGCCGCGCGCATGACCCGCGCGACCCGCTTGTGGTTGATCCGCTCGGCCGGTGGGACGCCGTCGTTGAGCTCGGCGCTCATCCTCGGTGCGCCGACGGTGTTGTCAGCGGCGTGGATGACCCGGATCCGTTCCACGAGTGCAGCATCGGCGACAGCTCGCTCGGCACGGGCCGGCGCTCCTGCTCTCCACGCGTAGTAGGACGAGCGCTCGATCTCGACGAGCTCACACAGTCGCTTCACCTCGAAGGTGGTGGAGTTGTCAGCGACGAACTGGAAGCGACTCACCAGCGCGTCTCCCCGGCGAAATATTTGGCCGCCCGCTGGAGAATCTCTCGCTCGGTGGTCAGCTTCGTGGTCTCGACCTCGAGCTCGTTGACCCGCGCCTCGAGCCGGGCAATCTTCCGCTCCGGTGTCTCATCGGCGGGCCCCTCAAGGCTCGTCGTCGGGGGCTTGGACTGCAGCGGGCTGGAGGTCAACGTCCCGTCGGCAGCGGTCTTCCTGCCGGTCCCATACGCCTCGAGCCAGTGGCGCAGCGTGCCGCGCACGATGCCCAGGTCCTCAGCGATGCCGCGGACCGTGGCCCCCGGCGTGGACTCGTACAAGTCGACGGCCTGACGACGGAACTC
>NZ_JAOPXV010000041.1 GCF_025964975.1 Nocardioides sp. | reverse complement strand
CCAGGAGGCGGCGGGCATCCAGCCGCAGGTCGCGGGCCCAGCCGTCCCCGGCGTCGCGACCGGGACCCACCCGCCCGGCGACACTGCCGGCGACAAGGATGGTGGGACGGCCGCCGACCCAGGGCGGGACGAGGTGGTCCTACCCGCCGGCTCGGGTGCCGGCCGCCGGGTCGTCTTCAGCGAGGCCGAGCAGCGGGTCTGGCTCGTGCGGGGCGACGGCACGGTGCGGCGTACCTATCTCGTGTCGGGCAGCGTGGAGGACAACCTCGAGCCGGGGACCTACTCCGTCTTCTCCCGCTCGCGCTGGGCAGTGGGCCTCGACGACTCGGGCGTGATGGAGTTCTTCGTGCGGTTCGCCCACGGGGAGCGTGCCGCCATCGGGTTCCACACCATCCCCACCAAGCTCGGAGTGGCGCTCCAGAGCCGTGCCGAGCTCGGCACTCCGCGGTCCCACGGGTGCATCCGGCAGGCGAAGGCCGATGCGATCTCCCTGTGGAAGTTTGCCCCTGAGGGCACCCCTGTGGTCGTCGTCTGAGCCGAGCGCCGGACTGACGCCGATTTTGCGACGCGGCAGGGTCCTTGTCATGGTGTCCGGATGCCCCACACCCCCAAGGCCTTCGCGGCTGCCTGCGCGCTGACCCTCAGCCTCGCGCTGACGCCGGTGGCGCTGGGCCCCCCCGCCGCCCACGCCGAGACGACGAGTGCGCCGGTCATCCGGTCAGCGGACGAGACGCCGGGCACCGAGAAGCCCAAGCCCCCGAACGGCTACGGGCTGCGCCTGACGACGTTCAACATCCTCAGCAGCTCGATCGCGCGCGGTGGCGTCGACCGCGCCACCCGGGCCGCGAGGTGGGTGCAGGACCAGGGTGCGGACGCCGCCGCCTTCCAGGAGGTGGCCAAGGACCAGCTGCGCCAGATGCAGACCGTCATGCCGCGCTACAACTTCTTCCCGCGTCGGGGCCTGGGCACTCGCGGCTCGGCCATCCAGATCGCCTGGAACTCCAAGACGGTCAAGATGGTGGAGACCGGCTACATCATGCGCCCGTTCCTGGGCCATGCGCGGCCGATCCCGTTCGTTCGCCTACGTGACCGCGAGACCGGTCGTGGATTCTGGGTGGTGGCAATCCACAACGCCCCGGGTGGACAGGAGCGCGATCGGGACATCTCCACCGCCGCCGAGATCGCCCTGGTCAAGAAGATGCTCAAGGGGCGTGACCGCCCGGTCTTCGTGATCGGCGACGTCAACGAGCGCGCGGAGTTCTGCCAGAAGTTCGCCGCCGCCACCCCGCTCGTCTCGATGAACGGCGGCTCCGCGAAGAACCCGTGCCCGGTCCCGCGCTTCGGCGGCCCGGACTGGATGCTCGGCAGTGGTGCCGAGTTCTCCGGCTTCAAGAAGGTCTACAACGGGATCAGCGACCACCCCGCCCTCACCGCCCGGGTCTGGGTACCCTCCGCGCACTGAGCAACGCCGGTCGACGACCGACACACGACGAGGCCCGCCCGAGCTCAGCTCGGGCGGGCCTCGTCATGTGCGGCGGTGGTGCTGCTCAGGACTCCTTGGACGTCGCGGCCGAGGCAGCGCCACCGCCGGAGCGGGTGCGGCGACGGTTGCGGTTGGTGCGCGTCGCGGTGGGCTTGTCACCCTCGGTGGCGGCGGCGGCCGGCGCACCAGACGTCTCGCCCGAGACGGACGATCCGCTGCGCGTACGGCTGCGGCTGCGGTCGTTGTTGCGGCTGCGGGCGGGGCGCTCGGAGCCCTTGTCGTCGCGATGGCCACGGTCACCACCGCGGTCCTCGCGCGGCTTCCGCTCGACCGGAGCGGCATCGACGATCCGGCCCTTGGTGCCCTTGGGGATGCCCTGGTCGTGGAAGAGCTCGGGGGAGGTCGAGTAGGTCTCCGGCGGGTCGGGGAAGGGCAGGTCGAGCGCCTTGTTGATCATCTTCCAGCGCGCGATGTCCGGCCAGTCGACCAGCGTGATCGCCGTACCGGTGGCACCAGCGCGGCCCGTGCGACCGATGCGGTGGATGTAGGTCTTGTCGTCCTCGGGGCAGGTGTAGTTGACGACGTGGGACACGCCGCGGACGTCGATGCCGCGCGCGGCGACATCGGTGCACACGAGCACCTTGAGCTTGTCCTCGCGGAACTTCGCGAGCGCCTTCTCGCGAGCGATCTGCGCCATGTCGCCGTGGAGGGGAGCGGCCGCGAAGCCGCGCTCAGCCAGGTCGTCGGCGATGCGCTGGGCCTGACGCTTGGTGCGGGTGAAGACGATCATCTTCTCCGCGTCGTCGGCCTGCAGAACACGGCCGATGATCTCCGGCTTGTCCAGGTCGTGGGCCAGGTAGATGAACTGGGCCGTGGCCGGGACGGTCGCGTTCTCGTACGACGACTCGGCGCGGATGTTCATCGGGTGGCGCATGTGGCTGCGGGCCAGGGCCACGATCGCGGCCGGCATGGTGGCCGAGAACAGCATCGTCTGCCGGGTCTCGGGCGTGAGGCTCAGGAGGCGTTCGACGTCAGGCAGGAAGCCGAGGTCGAGCATCTCGTCTGCCTCGTCCAGGACGAGCGCGTGGACGTGCGACAGGTCCAGGGCCTTGCGGTTGGCCAGGTCGATGAGGCGACCCGGGGTGCCGACCACGATGTCCACGCCGGACTGGAGCGTGTCGAGCTGGGTGTCGTAGCCGACGCCGCCGTAGACGGTCAGGACGCGCAGGCCGAGGTCCTTGCTGGCGATGGCGAGGTCGCTGGAGACCTGGAGCGCCAGCTCGCGGGTCGGCGCCACGATGAGGGCCTGCGGCTTGCCCTGCGGCAGGTCGGCGTAGGCCGGGTCGCTCATGGTGACACTGCGCTGCAGGACGGGGATGCCAAAGGCCAAAGTCTTGCCGGTGCCCGTGCGGGCCTGGCCGATCAGGTCGGTGCCCATCAGGGCGACCGAGAGGGTCATCTCCTGGATGGCGAAGGGGGTGGTGATGCCGGCGCGGTCGAGCGCGTCGCAGATCAGGGGGAGCACCCCGAGCTCACGGAATGTGGTGGTCACGTCTATGTCGCTTTCTTGTTCAAGTCCTCGTCGTGCGGCGGACTCGCAAGAGAAAGCCTGCCGCGCACATACGTCGGCGCCGGTCAGATCCTCGACGGAACAGGGCGCCCGATGAAACCACTCTATCGCCTAGGGTGCGAGCATGACTGAATCCCCGTCGGCATCCAGGTCGGCGCTGATCACCGACCCAGGGCAGGACCCCGCCTACACCCAGGCGGTGATCGACCTGCTGGGAGCGATCGCCTACGGCGAGCTGTCCGCGTTCGAGCGCCTCGCCGAGGACGCCAAGCTGGCGCCCACGATCGAGGACAAGGTGGCCATCGGATCGATGGCGGCGACCGAGTTCGGTCACCTCGAGCGCCTCCTGGCCCGCCTCACCGAACTCGGCGCGGACCCGTACGTCGCCATGCAGTCCTTCAAGGAGGGCTTCGACAACTTCCATGCCCACACCCGGCCTGCCGACTGGTTCGAGGGGCTGATCAAGGCCTACGTCGGCGACGGCCTGGCCGCAGATTTCTATCGCGAGATCGCTGCCTACCTCGACGCCGAGACCCGCGACCTGATCGTCGCGGCGCTGGCTGACACGGGCAACTCCACCTTCGTCGTCGGGCGCGTGCGGGCAGGGATCGCCCAGGACCCGCGCCTGGGGGGCCGCCTCGCGCTGTGGGGCCGACGCCTGATGGGCGAGGCGCTCACCCAGGCCCAGCGGGTGGCCGCTGAGCGCGACGCCCTGAGCGCCCTGCTCGCCGGGGGTGTCGACCGCCCCGGTCTCGACCTCGCGGCCCTGAGCCGGATGTTCAGCAGGCTGACCGAGAACCATGCCCAGCGGATGGCCGACCTGGGCCTCGACGCTTGACGGACCCCGAGACAAGCGGAAGGGCCCCACGCCGTGCGGTGTGGGGCCCTTCGTCGCTGTCCGGGTCAGGCGCGAGCCTGGATCAGACGCGGGTGCTGTGGTTGCTGTTGTTGCGGCCGGTCACGGTCGAGGCGATCATGACCAGGACGGCAGCGGTGATGATCGCGACGATCCACTTGACCCAGTCGACGCCGTTGGAGCCGTTGCCACCGAAGGCGTCGTAGATGAAGTAGCCGAGCAGGATCCCGCCGATGCCGCACAGGATGGTCAGCCAGACGGGCGTGTTGTCCTTGTCACCGGGAGCCACGAGCTTGCCGAGGAATCCAATGATCGTGCCAAGGACGATGAGGACGATGATGTCAATAATCATGGTGTCAACCTTTCTCTAGTCGCACCCTGATGGTGCGAGCATGTCGAGCACGTCGACAGGTTCCATGATGCTCATCAAGGACCGGCAGAGCAATCACCGTGCCTCTTTGGGGTGGCGTGGCTCAGCGGTAGCCCACGCTGCCGGACTTGCCGGAGCCGATCTCGACATAGGCGATCTTGTCGCCGGCGATCGCGATCCGGCGGCCGCGGGTGTCGGTGAAGGCGAGGATCCCGCCGGTGCCGACGGCCTCCGAGAGCTGTGCCTCGAAGTCGCTCGGACTGGTGTCGGTCTCCACGACCAGCTCGCGAGGCGCGTGCTGCACGCCGATCTTGACCTCCATGGTCACTCCTTGTGGGGTATGTCGATGGGTGCTGCGAAGGGTCAGGTGTCTTCGGACTTCGGATAGCCGCGGATGCCGCGCCACGCCAGGCCGGAGACCAGCGCGGCAGCGTCCTCGAGGGGGATGGCGCCGCTGCTGACGCCGTCCTCGCCGAGCCAGAACCGCGCACTGACCTGGGCCATTCCCACGAGCGCCACGGCCAGCAGGCGCGAAGCCTCGTCGGGGAGCCCCGTGTCCTCGTGGATGACCTCGGCGATCATCGCGGCGCACTCGGTGGTGACGCGGTCGATGTGGGCTCGCACGGCAGGCTCGCTCGTCAGGTCTGACTCGAAGACCAGACGGAAGGCACCGGTGTCGGAGGAGACGTAGTCGAAGAAGGCCTGCATCGTGGCCTGCACGCGGAGCTTGTTGTCGTTCGTGGAGGCAAGGGCCTGGCGGCAGTTGTCGATGACAGTGTCGCACGACTCGTCGAGCAGTGCGAGGTAGAGGTCGAGCTTGCCGGGGAAGTGCTGGTAGAGCACCGGCTTGGAGACGCCGGCGCGATCGGCGATGTCGTCCATGGCGGCGGCGTGGTAGCCGTGCACCACGAACACCTCGAGCGCCGACTCCATCAGCTGGACGCGGCGTTCGCGGCGAGGCATCCGAGCCCCGCGGGGTCGGGACTCACCTGAGTCGAATCGATCCACGCTCACGTGCTGTGTCCTCCCGGCGGTTCCTTGAGGTCGCAGCCTACTCATAGGTATCCCCGGGGAACCGCAGGGCCGACGGCACGTCTCGTCCGGATGCCGGGACTTGTGCGGTCCGGTCGTGCGAGCCGGGGAACATGAGGGCGGTCGGTGGTGTTTGCCCTCCACGACCCCGAATCGATCTGAGTCCAAGGAGTGCCCGTGTCGTTCGCCCCGCTCGTGGAGCCCGCTGCCGAGCTGACCATCGACGAGGTCCGCCGCTACAGCCGGCACCTCATCATCCCCGACGTCGGGATGAGTGGACAGAAGCGCCTCAAGAACGCCAAGGTGCTCGTGATCGGCGCCGGCGGCCTCGGTTCCCCCGCACTTCTCTACCTCGCCGCGGCCGGAGTCGGCACGCTCGGCATCGCCGAGTTCGACACCGTCGACGAGTCCAACCTGCAGCGTCAGGTGATCCACGGCGTGAGCGACATCGACAAGCCGAAGGGCCAGTCCGCCAAGGAGTCCATCGTCGAGATCAACCCGTACGTCGAGGTGGTCCTCCACCCCGAGCGGCTCGACAACGACAACGTGCTCCAGGTGTTTGAGGGCTACGACCTCATCGTGGACGGCACCGACAACTTCGCGACCCGCTACATGGTCAACGATGCGGCGTACTTCCTCGGCATCCCGTACGTCTGGGGATCCATCTACCGTTTCGACGGCCAGGCGTCGGTGTTCGCGCCGATGCTGGGCGACGACCTGCCCTGCTACCGCTGCCTCTACCCCGAGCCGCCGCCGCCCGGGATGGTGCCCAGCTGTGCTGAGGGCGGTGTGCTGGGCGTCCTCTGCGCCAGCATCGGGGCCATCCAGGTCAACGAGGCGATCAAGCTGCTCACCGGCATCGGCGACCCCATCGCCGGCAAGCTGATGATCTACGACGCACTGGAGATGGAATACCGCAAGCTCAAGGTGCGCAAGGACCCCAACTGCGCGCTCTGCGGCGAGCACGCGACGGTCACCGAGCTGATCGACTACGACGCGTTCTGCGGCGCCGTCTCGGACGAGGCGGCGGAGGCTGCGGTCGGCTCGACGATCTCGGTGACCACGCTGGAGCACATGCTCAAGGAGCGGGAGAACGGCGGGCGTGACTTCGTGCTCGTCGATGTCCGCGAGCCCAACGAGGCGGAGATCAACCACATCCCGGGTGCCGTGCTGATCCCGAAGGGTGAGTTCCTCAACGGCAACGCCCTGAGCCAGCTCCCTAGCGACAAGCAGATCGTCATGCACTGCAAGTCCGGAGTCCGGTCCGCCGAGACGCTGGCGATCGTCAAGGGCGCCGGCTACTCCGACGCCGTCCACGTCGGTGGCGGCGTGGTCGCCTGGGTCAGCCAGATCGACCCGAGCCAGCCGACGTACTAGACGCGCGGTCCCTCTCCGGCAGGTCTGATCACCCGCGAGGCGTAACCCATGGGGGTTGCGCCTCGTTGGACGTTCGGACGAGCCCTCGCCCACTCGGGAGCGGGGGCGCCGATCGGAAGAGGACCTCATATGCGCACCTCACGCACCCTGCTCGCAGCCGCCGCGAGCGTCACTCTCACGGCCGCCGTCGCGACGACTGCGCCGGCTGTTGCAGCCAAGGGCAGCAAGGGGCCGTCGGCCACCGTGTCCTATGCGCCGGCCGCCACCGCCAAGATCCACCCCGGCGTCCAGATGTACACCGAAGGCGCCCAGTGCACCGCCAACTTCGTCTACACCGACGGCGCCGGAGCGACCTACGTCGGCTATGCGGCGCACTGCGCCGGCCTCGGCGAGGCGACGGACACCAATGGCTGCACCGCGCCCTCGCTCCCGCTCGGAACCCGCGTCCAGTTCGTCGAGGGTGGCTCGCTGATCAGCGGCGGCACCACCGTCGGCCAGGGCACCTTGGCCTACTCCTCCTGGCTGACGATGCAGCAGCGCGGCGAGACCGACGAGAACACGTGTGCCTACAACGACCTGGCACTGGTCAAGGTCGACGGGGCTGACGTCGCCAAGGTCAACCCCTCCATCCCGTTCTGGGGCGGTCCGGTCGGCATCAACACGACGGGCACGAGCACGGGCGACACCGTCTACTCCTACGGCAACTCCAGCCTCCGCGCCGGCATCGAGACGCTCTCGCCGAAGCAGGGCACCAGCGTCATGACGGACGGCGACGGCTGGTCCCACGCCGTCTACACCGTGAGCCCGGGCGTGCCCGGTGACTCGGGCAGCGCCTTCCTCGACGGCCGGGGCAACGCGCTGGGCACGCTGTCCACGCTCGCCCTCGCCCCGCTCGCGGCGTCCAACGGGGTCGGCGACCTCAACCACGAGCTGACCTACGCCCAGCAGAACGGTGGGATCAGCGGCCTGCGGCTCGTCCCCGGCACCGAGCCGTTCAGCCCGATCCTCTGATCGCGTAGCACCAGATTCCGGCGGCTCCGTCTGTGGGGGACGGGGCCGTCGGGCCATTTTCGCCGGCTCTGCTGGGGCTGGGCTCCCGCCCAGGAACAGGGGGCGTGGCAAGCCGTGGCCGCCACCGTCGTCACCTGCCTCCTGGTGACGATGGTGGGGTGGGCCGCGTTGATCGGCCCCTCGAAGGTGTTCACCGGCCCCGGCTCCCGGCCGAGCAGCGAGACGACCAAGACGACGACGAGCCCACCGCCGATCGACGGGGTCAAGGAGCTCGAGCGCAAGGGACATCGAGAAGCGCGAGTACGGCGCCCGACCATCATCATCGCCAACCTGATCGGTGGTGCCATCCAGCTGTTCGTGCTGGTCGGCATGGGGTGGGTGGCCTACCTGCTGCTCCGGCGTGCCCGACGCGCCTGGCAGCTGAGGCGCCACGTCGAGGCCGCGGCGACCGTGTGCCTGCACCTCGAACCGGTGCCAGCACGCCACGATGGCGTTGCGCGGCTCTCCATCCTGCAGCAGCGCGAGCTGCGTCTCTGAGTCGTCGGCCATCATGCGGCGGACGCGCTCGGGATGGCCCGCCTCGAGAGTGTCGAAATCTACCGACATCGACCGCTACCTGACCCCAATCGAGCAGCTCCGTGACCACGACTGACGCCGTGCCCCAGCCCACCGAGCTCAGCGCCGCTGAGCGCAGCCGTCGCCCAGGAGGTGCTGAGCCAGGTCGGCCGGGCCGTGGTCGGCAAGCAGCAGCCGCTCGGTCTCGTGCTGGCCGCGATCCTGGCGAAGGGACACGTGCTGATCGAGGACTTCCCCGGTCTGGGCAAGACCCTCGCCGCGCGGACCTTCGCCAGGCGCTCGGACTCGACTTCTCCCGGGCGTAGCTCACCCCCGACCTCCTGCCCGCCGATCTCACCGGCTCCTACATCTACGGCCAACGGGTGGGACAGTTCGCCTTCCGCCGCGGACCGCTGTTCGCCGGACTGCTGCTGGCTGACGAGATCAACCGCACGCCGCCCACGACCCAGGCCGCCCTGCTGGAGGCGATGCAGGAGGGCCAGGTGACGGTGG
>NZ_JAOPXV010000031.1 GCF_025964975.1 Nocardioides sp. | reverse complement strand
AGCCGGACCGGTTCACCGTGGTTCCGGAGGGCATCGATCTGGGGGTCAGTGCCTCGGCCAGCGCCGAGCTCGGGCGGCCCGGGACGCCCAGTCCTGCGCTCGCCGAGCTCGATGCGCTCGTCGCCGCCCTGCCTGAGCGCCGCAGGGGGCTGCCGCTCGTGCTCAGCGTGGGGCGCCTCCACCGGGTCAAGGGGATGGCCACCCTGGTCGAGGCGTGGGCCGGCGATGCTGAGCTGGCCGAGCGATGCAACCTGCTGATCGTGGGCGGCGACATCACCGATCCCTCTCCGGACGAACGTGAGCAGCTCGATCGGATCGCCCAGGTGCTGGAACGTTTCCCCGACGCTGCCGCAGGCGTGCTGTTGCCCGGTCACCGCCCCAACCACGTGGTGGCGGTCTGGCTGGCGGCCGCGCGTGCGGGCAGGGTCGGCGGCCTCGGCCCGGACGGGGTGTACGTGTGCAGCAGCCTCAAGGAGGAGTTCGGCCTCGCCCTGTTGGAGGCCCTGGCCTCCGGGCTGGTGGTCGTGGGTCCCGCAGCCGGCGGCGGCCCAGCCACCTTCATCGACAACAGGGTGACCGGTGTGCTGGTCGACACCCGCCTACCGGGGGAGGTCGCCCGCGCCATCCGGACCGCGTTCGACATCGCGACTGCCCCCGGTCAGGACGAGCGGATGGGCCGCGCCCATGAGCGGATCAGCGCCGATTTCACGGTGCAGGCCATGGCCGAGCGGCTGAGCTCGATCTATGCGGGTGCCGCCCGTACGGCGGACCGCTCGTGACCCGGTCGTTCGCATGACCCTGTTGGTGATCAGTCCGGACTATGCGTCGCACCTGCTGCCGTTGGCGACCCTCGCGACGGCCTGGAGCGACGCCGGCGAGCAGGTGGTGGTGGCGACCGGACCGGCGACCGCCGGCATCGTCGCAGGGTTCGGCTTCGACCGGGCCGACCTGGTGCTGGGCCGAGGATCGAATCCGGGTGTCATCAGGGTCGAGCAGCAGCCGCCCGGCGAGGACGACGCGCTGCGCGGCTTCTTCGACGCCACCCGGCACGGCATGGTGGCGACGTTGCGCTACCAGGCCGAGGCGCGGCGCATCGACCTGCTGTGGGAGCCGGTGGATCGGGCCCGGGCCGTGCTGGACCTCGTCGACCGGGTGAAGCCCGACCAGGTGATCGTCGACCACCTGGCGTTCAGCGCCCGCCTCGCGTTGACCGTGGCGGGCATTCCGTATGCCGATGTCGTGCTCGGCCACCCGTCCGCACTGCCCGTCGGCGACGAGGTGTACGGCTACCCGCCGGCTTGGCCGGCCGCCTTCACCGCCTCGGACTCCGATCTCGCTGCCCTTCACCGGCTGTGCTGCGACGTACGCGACGCGTTCACTGCGGAGTGGAACGACGCTCTGCGCGTGCTGTCGCCCGGTGCCACACCGTCGGCGGACGCGTTCGCCGAGCACGGTGACCTGCTGATGCTGAACTACCCGACGGCCCTGCACGACCCGGCACGCATGGCCCTGCTGCCACCGCACGCGTTCCTCGGCTCGGCCGTACGGGCCGAGCCCGCGGCCGACGACGTCCGGGAGTGGCTCACGGCCGACGACCAGCCGGTGGTCTACGTGAGCTTCGGCAGCTTCCTGTCGGCCCGCGACGACGTGCTGGCGGCCGTGCTGGATGCCTTGCGGCCGCTCGGTCTCCGGGTCGCGGTGGCTACTGGCTCCGCCACCGGGCTGCCGGACGTCCCGCCCGACTGGCTGGTTCGTCCCTACCTGCCGCAGGTCGCCCTGCTGCAGCGCGCCGCGTTGCTGATCACCCACGGCGGCAACAACAGCGTGACCGAGGCACTCACCGCCGGCGTGCCGATGGTGGTGCTGCCGTTCTCCACCGACCAGTTCGCCGGAGCGGCGGCGATCGAGGCGGCCGGGCTGGGGGCAGCGCTCGACCCGAACGTGGTCACGTCCGCAGACCTTGGCAGAGCTGTGCGCAGCGTTCTCGACGGCACTGCCCCTCAGCTGGCTCGCGCGATGGGCGAGGAACTACGCCGGGCACCGGGCCGCCACGTTGCCCGCGCTGCCTTGATGGACTGACCACGCGACGCACCGTCGTCGTGCCGTGGCCCGAGACGTCAGCCTGCGGGTGCCTGTGCGTCGAGCACCGCGACCCTGCGCGGTCCTGCAGTGCGCCGGTAGCTGGCGTCGAGCAGCACGCCGACCTCGTCCCAGTCGGTGTCCTGGGTGAGGTCCAGGCCGATCCCGTGGGAGGCGCCGAGGTAGGCCGGCACGTAGCAGCGGTCGTCGCCGAGCAGCGCCTCGCGCTCGCCGGCATCGACCAGCACCAGCACCGGCTGCTCATGCTGGCGATAGCTGCCTGCCACCTTCACCGAGCCCCCCCGTAGTAGGCGAAGATCTTGGTGGTGAAGAAGGCCGGACGGCCATGCGAGATCTTCTCCCCCGCGTCGTGCAGGCCCAGCGCGAGTGCCCTCACCCGGCGCAGGACCGGGTCCGCGTCGTCGAACATGCTCGGGTGCGCCACCCCGGTAGGTTGGCACACGAGCGACCGTCCGCCGATCAGCGCACCACCACGACCGGGCACTGGGCGCGGTGCAGGACCTCGTGGCTCACCGAACCGAGCAGCATGCCGGTGAACGCGTTCAGGCCACGCGACCCCACCACGAGCAAGGACGCCTGCTGCGAA
>NZ_JAOPXV010000024.1 GCF_025964975.1 Nocardioides sp. | reverse complement strand
CGGCTGGTCGGTCTACGCGCTCTTCCTCGGGACCGCCGGCGAGCCGGGCATGACCCATCCCTTCGAGCTCACGATCGAGCGCAACGACGGCGCGGGCAACATCTACCTCGAGGCAGCCGCCGGGGTCACGACCTTCCTGCTCGCCGGACGCTGGTTCGAGCACCGCGCCAAGCGCGCGTCGGGTGCGGCGCTCAAGGGACTGCTCGAGCTCGGCGCCAAGGACGTCGCCGTCGTTCGTGACGGCACGGACGGTGCCCCGATCGAGGCAAGGGTGCCGATCGACTCCCTCAGTGTCGGCGACACCTTCGTGGTCCGCCCCGGCGAGCGCATCGCCACGGACGGCGTCGTCGAGTCCGGCAGCAGCGCCGTGGACCTCAGCCTGCTGACCGGCGAGCCCGTCCCGGTCGAGGTGGGGGTCGGTGACTCGGTGGTGGGGGCGAGCGTCAACGCGGGCGGACGGCTCGTCGTCCGTGCCACGCGGGTGGGGGCCGACACGCAGCTCGCACGCCTGGCCCGCCTGGTCGAGGACGCGCAGAGCGGCAAGGCGCCCGTGCAGCGGCTGGCCGACCGGGTCTCCGGGATCTTCGTGCCCGTGGTGCTCCTGCTGGCCGTCGCCACGCTGGGCTTCTGGCTCGGCAACGGAGCGGGGGCACCCGCTGCCTTCACGGCCGCGGTCGCCGTACTCATCGTGGCGTGCCCCTGCGCCCTCGGGCTGGCGACCCCGACCGCGCTGCTCGTCGGGACCGGCCGCGGCGCCCAGCTCGGCATCGTGATCCGCGGGCCCGAGGTCCTCGAGTCCACCCGAGCCGTCGACACGATCGTGCTCGACAAGACCGGCACCGTCACCACGGGCCAGATGAGCGTCGTGTCGCTGGCGACCGCAGCGGGAGTGGACGCAGACGAGGTGCGCCACCTGGTGGGTGCACTTGAGCACGCGTCCGAGCACCCGATCGCCCGCGCGATCGCGACGTACGCCGCCTCGGACCTCGCCGTCACCGATTTCGTCGCCACCGGCGGCGTCGGGGTCACCGGCACCGTGGACGGCCGGCGGGTCTTCGCGCGCCGCCCCCAGCTGGCGCCCCACAAGGACAGTGTCCTGCGAAGTGCCGTCGAGGACGCGTACGCCGACGGCGCGACCGCGATCGAGGTGGGCTGGGACGAACGTACGACCGCGATCGTCGTCCTGGCGGATGCCGTGAAGCCCACGTCAAGACAGGCCGTCGAGGAGCTGAAGGGCCTCGGGTTGAGGCCGGTCCTGCTCACCGGCGACAACCGGGCAGCGGCGGAGAAGATTGCCGCTGACGTGGGCATCGACACCGTCATCGCCGGGGTGCTGCCGGAGGGCAAGGTCGTGGCCATCAAGGAGCTCCAGGCCGCAGGTCGCGTCGTCGCCATGGTCGGCGACGGGGTCAACGACGCGGCAGCGCTCGCGCAGGCCGACCTCGGTCTGGCCATGGGCACCGGAGCCGACGTCGCCATCGAGGCCAGCGACCTGACGCTGATGCGGGGCGACCTCCGCGTCGCGGGTGACGCGATCCGGCTCTCCCGGCGCACCCTGGCGATCATCAAGGGCAATCTGTTCTGGGCGTTCGCCTACAACCTCGCCGCGATCCCGCTGGCTGTCGCCGGCCTCCTCAACCCGATGCTGGCCGGAGCCGCGATGGCTTTCTCCAGCGTGTTCGTGGTGACCAACAGCCTGCGGCTGCGCAACTTCCGATAGACCGAGAGCTCGCTCTCACCCCCCCGTTGGATGGGTTCGGGGCCGGGCGGCCGTGGAAGGATCGCGATCAAGAAAGCGCGGCGCCGGCCGCCATACCCCGGCACACACACAGGGAGCGCACATGGGCCTGACCGATTTCTTCAAGCCGAAGCGCGACCAGGTCGCCAGGACGAAGTCGGCCCTGGAGGCGGCCAACGACCCGGCTGCCGACGAGGGCGCCGCGAGCCAGGCGATCAGCAAGGTCGTCGACATGCTCCTCGACATCGGTCTCGACGGCCGCGGACCCTTCAGCTCGGCCGCACAGGTGGCGCAGGAGGCTCTGCGCGACAAGGGAACCGCCGAGGAGGCGATCAACGCAGTCGCGCGGGGCACCATGCTCCGCGGCGGCATCGGTGGCTTCGTCACGGGGCTCGGCGGATTCGTCACGATGCCGGTCGCGCTGCCTGCCAACGTGTTCGAGTTCTACGTCCAGGCCACCCGGATGGTCGGCGCGGTCGCGACGCTGCGGGGCTATGACGTCGAGGACGAGCGCATGCGGACGGCCGTCCTGCTCACGTTGGTCGGCTCCAAGTCCGAGGACGTGCTCAAGAAAGCCGGGATGGCCACCGGGGGCGGACGCCTCGCCACCTTCGCGCTGCGGGGCATGCCGCCGGCCGCGCTGATGGTGGTCAACAAGGCGGTCGGGTTCAACCTGATGCGCGGCGTCGGCACGAAGGCGCTGGGCAAGCTCGGCCGCGGCCTGCCGGTCGCGGGCGGCTTCGTCGGCGGCGGCATCGACGCCTACATGATGAAGCGGATCGCTGACCACGCCATGAAGGAGTTCCCGGCGATCGCCCGAGTCGAGTGATGACGTGGCTCCATCCACGATGGGGCCCATCACTCACCTCGTCGACCGGGTCCTGAACAGCCAGGCCACCCCCACGAACGGCAGCACCAACGGCAGGTAGCCATAGCCCTGCCCGTACGCCGACCAGACGGTCGCGTCCGGGAAGAGCTCGGGGTCCAGCACGGTCAGGGTCCCGACCGTGAGAACGCCGACGAGCTCGAACCCGACGGCCGCCCAGGCGAGTCGGCGCGGTGCCGGACCCACCTCGGCGAGGCCGAGCGTCGCCGCCACGTAGACCAGGCCGGCCACGGCCGACAACGAGTAGGCGACCGGCGCCTGGTCGGCCTTCGTGGCCAGCTGGACGAGCGAACGGGCGCTCGCCGAGAGCGCGAAGACCGCATAGATCGCGACCAGGGCCCGGCCGAGCCCGCTGGCGGTCGACCGTTCGTCAGGCCGCACTGAGCTGCACCAGTCTCAGGACGAGGAAGGCGACGGTCACCAGCGAGACGAGCAGCACCGCCGTGGCTCCCCGGCTGTGCTCCCCCAGCGACCAGAGCAGGCCAGCGGGGAGGACGAGAAGGATCGAGAGCAGGTAGCCGACGAACGTGATCCCCCCACCCACCGCGTCGCTGCCCCGCGCGAGCTGGACGATCGCGACGACGGCCTGGGCGACCAGCGCGAGCTCGAGCACGGCCAGCACGGCGATCAGCACCTTGTCCGGGCTGCGGTCGAGAGCGACGTACGCACCCGTCACGGCGGCCAGGAGCAGCGCGGCGACGACGAGGATCGTCTGGAAGGGGTCGATCACCGCGCCAGTCTGTCAGGGGTGTGGGCCCGATCAGTCGGTCAGTGCCGCGCTGCGGCGGACACGCCATCATGGTCGGGTGACCACTGCACGCCGCTGGGTGCTCCACGTCGACATGGACCAGTTCCTCGTCGCCGTCGAGCTGCTGCGTCGCCCCGAGCTGGTGGGGCGGCCGGTCGTCGTGGGTGGTCGCGGCGACCCGACCGAGCGCGCGGTGGTCTCGACCGCGTCCTACGAGGCTCGCGAGCGAGGGGTGCGCTCGGGGCTGGCGCTGAAGATCGCCGTGCGCCGCTGTCCCGAGGCCGTCCTGCTGCCGGTCGACTTCCCGGTCTACGAGGCCGCCTCCGCCGAGGTGATGGCGACCCTGCGCGCGCACCCGGGCGCCGTCGTCGAGGTGCTCGGCTGGGACGAGGCGTTCGTCGGCGTCGTGACGGACGATCCGCTACGAGACGCACTGGCGATCCAGGCGGCGGTGCTCGACAGGACCAGGCTGCACTGCTCGATCGGGATCGGCGACACGTTGGTCCGCGCCAAGATCGCGACCGACTTCGGCAAGCCGCAGAGCACCTACTTCCTGCACCGGGACAACTGGCTCGACGTCATGGGGCACCGGCCGACCACCGCGTTGTGGGGGGTGGGCAACAAGATCGCCCAGCGGCTGGCGGCGATCGGGCTCGACACCGTCGCCCAGCTGGCCTCGAGTCCCGACGAGCCCCTGATCGAGGCGTTCGGGCCCAACACCGGGCCCCACTTCGGCCGGCTGGGACGGGGCGAGGGCAGGTCGTGGCCCGACGACACGCCCTGGGTCGCCCGGGCGCACGGACGGGAGACGACCTATCAGGTCGACCTCACCACCCGTGACGAGGTCGCTGCAGCTCTGCGCGACTTGGCCGAGCGGGTCATCGACGACCTGGCCAAGGAGGGTCGGGCGGCCACGCGGGTGCACCTGAAGGTGCGGTTCGCGCCGTTCTTCACCCACACCAAGGTCCGCAAGCTGGCCGGGCCGACGATGGACCCCGCCCTCGTCGCGGACACCGCGTTGGCCCTCTTCGATGCGCTCGCCGACGACCGCCCGGTGCGGCTACTGGGCGTCCGCGCCGAGATGGTCGAGCCCGAGAGCGGCTACTGAGGGTTGTCCACAGGTGCGGTCCGGACGGGTTGTCGCAGACGCCTGAGGGAACGGGTGCGGGCACCACACCCGACGAACGGAGCACTGCGATGACCGATGCCCTCTCCGAGCCCTGGCTCGACGACCTCCGCGAGCAAGCCGCCCGCCGGCTCGAGGAGGTCGCCCAGCTCCAGGACGAGCTCACCGGCTTGTACGCCGAGGCGCGCACCGCCGAGGGTCGCGTCCGGGTCCGCGTCAACGCCGCTGGTCGGCCGATCGCGCTCACCCTGGAGCCCACCGCGACCTCGATGCCGGCGGCCGACCTCGCCGACGCGATCCTGCGCGCGGTCGAGGACGCGACGACCAGGGCGGGAGAGCGGGTCGCCGCCCTCGTCGGCTCCCTCCTGCCGTCAGCCGAGCTCGGCGCGATGCTCACCGGCCGCCCGACGGAGGCCGACCGCGTCGCCGTACGCGAGGAGCTGGATGCTCTCGGCTGCTTGGATCAGGGGTGAGTGAGCGACATCTTCTGACTCAGGAAGGTGGCTCACTCACCGCTCCAGCGTGCCCGCGCGTCACTCCTGCTCGTGGATCGGATTCCTCGGCAGACGCTTGACCTTGCGGACCCGCTTGCGGCGGGCCGGGATCATCGAGCGCATCTCCTCGAGCTTGCCGAAGCACAGCAGCCGGTCCTCCGGCTCCAGCACCATGTCGCCGCGCGGGTTGGGGATGACGGCAGGGCCGCGATGCAGGGTCAGCACGCTGATGTCGCGCTCGCGCAGGCCGGAGTCGCCGAGGGTCTTGCCGACGATGTCGGCGTCGCCGTGGACGAGCAGCTCCGCGACGCCATACCCGGTCGAGACGCTGAGGCGCTGACGGACGTCGATCTGGGGGAAGGCGACCTGGTTGTCGATGTGGTCGATGATCGCGCCGGCGACGTCGAGCTTGGTGGCCGTCTCGATGCCCTCGAGCCCGGGTGAGGAGTTGACCTCCATCACGAGCGGGCCGTCGTTGCCCTCGAGCATGTCGACCCCGGCGACGCGCAGGCCCATGATCTGCGCTGAGCGGACGGCTGCCTCCTCGAAGGCCTGGGCGAGTTCGACCGGTTCGACGGTGCCGCCACGGTGGACGTTGGAGCGGAACTCGTCGCCCTTGGCCACCCGGCGCATCGCGGCGACGACCTGGTCACCGACGACGAGGGCCCGGATGTCGCGGCCCTTCGACTCCGAGACGAAGCGCTGGATCAGGACGTTCTGCCGGGTGCTCTGCAGCGTCTCGATGATCGCCTCAGCGACCTTGATGTCGGGCGCCAGGATGACCCCGATGCCCTGGGTGCCCTCCAGGAGCTTGATCACCACGGGCGCGCCCCCCACGCGCTCGATGGCCGGGATCACGTCGGCGCGATCGCGCACGAACGTCGTGGCCGGCATCGCGATCTGGTGCTTGGAGAGGATCTGCGAGGCCCGCAGCTTGTCGCGGGAGTTCGAGATCCCGTAGGCCGTGTTGGGGGTGTAGACATCCATCTGCTCGAACTGCCTGACCACGGCGGTGCCGAAGTAGGTGATCGAGTTGCCGATGCGCGGCAGGATCGCGTCGTAGTCGGAGAGCTGCTTGCCGCGGAACTGCAGGTCGGGGTGGTCGCCCGACAGGTCGATGCCGAACCGCAGCGTGTTGAGCACCTTCACCTCGTGCCCGCGGTCCTGGGCGGCGGTGCGCAGCCGTTGCGTGCTGTAGGAGCGGGGTGCGCGGGAGAGAATGGCGAGCTTCACTGTTCACACCTGATTGGATAGGGGGGTGGCAGTTCCCCATCCAACCAGTCCCGATCAGGCGACGGTCGGGTGGCGCGAATGGGTGAGCCTGCCGGGCCTCGAGGTCGACTGGATCAAGGCCAAGCTCGACACCGGCGCCAGGTCGAGCGCCCTGCACGCCTTCGACGTCACCGAGTTCGAGCGGGACGGCCAGCCCTGGGTCCGTTTCTCGATTCAGCCCTGGCAGCGCTCCACCGAGGACTCCGTCGACGTGGAGCTGCCCGTCCACGACAAGCGGCAGGTCCGGTCCTCCACCGGGCACGTCCAGGAGCGCTACGTCGTGCTGATGGAGCTCACGCTGCTGGAGCGCACGATCACCGCGGAGGTGACGTTGTCGAGTCGCGACCGGATGGGCTTCCGGATGCTGATCGGCCGCGAGGCGCTGCGCCAGGGCTATCTCGTCGACGCCCGGCGCTCCTACCTCGGCGGCCGGCCCAAGCGCGCCGTACGCCGCCGCAACCGCGGGATCTGAGCCGTTCCCAGTGCTCCTCTTGCGGAGTTGTCCCGACGCGACTACGGTCAGCCTTACATTGTATGACTTACGCTGTAAGGGAATCTCATGAAGGCAGCAGTCCACCGCGAGTACGGCGCACCGCAGGTCGTGCGCATCGAGGAGGTCCCCGACCCCGTGCCGGGCGCGAAGCAGGTGCTCATCCGCGTCCACGCGAGCGCGGTCACCGCTGCGGACTCCCGGATCCGCGGGGCTCGCTTCCCCCACGGCTACGGTGTGCTCGCGCGGCTGATCTTCGGTCTCCGCCGTCCTCGGAGCGGGGTTCGCGGGGTGGTCGCCAGCGGAGTCGTGGAGGCCGTCGGCGCCGACGTGGAGGGCTTCGCGGTCGGGGACGAGGTCTGCGGCTCGACCGGCACGGGCGGCGCACACGCGGAGCTCGTCGCTGCGTCGACCAAGCGCCTCGTGCACAAGCCGGCCGCTGTCACGCACGAGCAGGCCGCCGGCCTGCTCTTCGGCGGCTCGACCGCGCTCCACTTCCTGCGCGACGTCGGCCACATACGCGCGGGCCAGACGGTCCTCGTCAACGGTGCCTCCGGTGCAGTCGGGACCAACGCGGTCCAGCTGGCCAAGCACTTCGGGGCCGAGGTCACGGCGGTGACCAGCGCAGCGAACACCACGCTCCTCAAGGAGCTGGGCGCGGACCACGTCGTCGACTACGCCCTGACCCCGGTCGCCGGGCTACAGATGAGGTTCGACGTCGTCATCGACACCGTGGGCAACATCGGGATCGACGCCGGTCGGCGGCTGCTGACCGACGACGGGGTGATGCTGCTGGTCGCCGGCACGCTCGGGGAGGCGTTGCGCGCCCGCGGCAACGTCAAGGGCGGCACGACGGCGGAGCGCGCCGAGAACTACACCGCGCTGCTCGACCTGGTCCCCGACGGGACACTCACCGTCGTCAACCAGCACGTGCTCGCCCTCGACGACATCGTGCGCGCCTACGAGATCGCCGACTCGGGACGCAAGGTGGGCAACATCGTCGTACGGCCCTGACCGGGCTCACCGATATCCTCCGACCGTGACCTCCGCCGCCCCCACCCACCCCGTGCGGGCCGCCTAGTGGCACGCGAGTCCTTCGCCATCGGCTCCGTGCGCATCCGCCCGGGCACGATCCGCAACCTCGAGCTGCCGATCACCCGGCTGGTGACCGGCTCCGACGTCAGCCTTCCGGTGCGGGTCGTGCACGGGCGTGAGGACGGTCCGACGGTGTGGCTCAACGCGGCCATCCACGGCGACGAGGTCGTCGGCATCGAGGTCATCCGCCAGGTGCTCTCCGGGCTCGACCCGCGGACGTTCCGGGGCACGCTCGTCGCCGTACCCATCGTCAACGTCCTGGGCTTCATGGCCAGCGACCGCTACCTACCCGACCGACGCGACCTGAACCGGTCGTTCCCCGGCTCGGCGCGTGGATCACTCGCGGGCCGGATCGCCCACCTCTTCATGACCGAGGTGGTCGCGAAGTGCGAGGTGGGCCTCGACCTGCACACGGGCTCCGACCGCCGCTCCAACCTGCCGCAGATCCGAGCCGACCTCGACGACGCGCTGACCCGTGAGCTGGCCGAGGCCTTCGCCGCCCCGGTCATGCTGCATGCCGGGATCCGCGACGGCTCGCTCCGGCACGCCGCCCGCGAGCGGGGAGCGAAGGTGCTGCTCTACGAGGCGGGCGAGTCGCTGCGCTTCGACCGCTACGCCATCGATGCGGGTGTCATCGGCGTACGCCGCGTGCTCGCCGCGCTCCGGATGACGGACCCGGTCGAGGAGCCGACGCCCGACCCGTCCGTGGAGTCGCGCGCCAGCGGTTGGGTCCGGGCGCGACGGACCGGCATCCTCGACCTCGACGCCACGCTCGGCCAGCGCGTCACCGAGGGCGACCGTCTCGGCGCGCTCGTCGACTCCTTCGGCAAGACCCTGCGACTGGTGCACGCCAGCCGGACCGGCATCGTGATCGGGCGGACCGAGCAGGTCCTGGTCAACTCCGGGGACGCGCTCGTGCACATCGCCGAGGTGTTCGGCGGCGACTAGGTCAGCCGTCGGCCCATCACCACCTCGGGCCCGCGCCCGGCTCCTCGAAGCAGCGCTCGGGCGCGACCCGGATCTCCGCGAGATCGAGCGCAGGCCCCATCAAGCTCGCGTCGAGGCCGGACAGATCCCCGACCACGATGCGTTCGGCCTGATTCACGAGCCGTCGCTGGACGAACGTCAGGCTTTTGACCCAGGTCTGGTAGACCCCGAGCACCAGCTGGATCCTGCGCAGCTCGAGCGCGAGCCGGCCCAGCTCGGAGGCGATCCTCGCCCCGACCACGCCCGCCCTCGCAGCGGCCGCGGCAGCGCCTGCAGCAGCGGACGCCCCCAGGGTGACGACGGCCCCGGCCGCGCTGATCACGAGCGTGACGGCCGCCCACTCGATCAGCCCGCGGATCAGGTCGGCGACGATCCGTTCGGCTTCGCGGACCGCGACAGCCGCTTGGTCGAGGAGGTCGGCAACCTCCCTGGTGCGCACGGCCACCTCCTTCAGGTCGCGGACCACCTCGTCGACCGCGTCGTCAAAGGCTAGGTATGCCCATCCCTCCCACTCGCCGACCAGCCGGTCGGACGAGGCGCGTTGGCAGTCGGCGACCTCCGTCACGGCGTCCGACATCGATCGCCAGCGGTGCGCCGTCTCGTGCACCTGCTCGCCGTCGCCCGTGACCCACTCCCACTTCTCCACCAGCGGCGCGAGCAGGGGCCGCATGACGGCTGCGATCTCAGCTCCCAGTGCTCCGAGGTGCAGCTCGACGCCACCCGACGTGGCGGCGTGGGCGCTCATCGGACCTCCCCCCGAAGGGCCGCGAAGCGCTCCGCCACGGCCTCGTCGATGGCGCGGTAGAGGGTGCGGACCTCACGGACGCCGTCGCTGAGGTCCTCGCAGCGCTGAGCGGCGTCCCAGAGTCCGGCGCGGGTGGCGCGGTCCACGTGACGGAAGGTCGCGACGAGCTCGTGGGCGGGCAGGATCTTGCCGAGCGCGTCGGGATCGAGGCCAGCCGCGCGCCGGTCGTGCTGGATCCTGATCAAGGTGTTGCGGGCGTGTCGCTGATCGGCGGCGGCGCGCGTCATGGCGCCGTACTCCGCCCAGAGTCGGGTGGTCATGGTTTCTCCTCCACTGCGTTGACGGCTGGTGGAGAGAAGGTTCCGCGTCCGCGGCGCGCGGAAACCGGGGCCTGTCTCGGCTGTGGATGAGCGCGTCAGCGCCAACGGTGCCGCGCGCTCGGGACCGGTCCGCCGGGCGGCTCGCCGACCTGGACCTCGATGCCGTAGTCCCACCCCTTCGTCAGGGGCAGGTAGTCCCCCGACCAGAACGTGCCGGGGTCGAACCACTGCGAGCGTCGGTCGAGGGCCAGCACGCCCATGTCCTGCAGCGTGGTCGCGACCACCTCCGCGCAGTACGCCTGTTCCGGCCGGATCTTGCGGCCCCGGCGCTTGGGTGCCACATAGGCGTCCCGCCCCCGGAACCAGCTGGCGGCGAGCCGGGCCGTGCTGGGGAAGGAGACCCCGTCGAGGCGCGCGATGGTCGTCATCAGCGCGTCCTCCTCCCGCCGACCCACCTCGGGGGTGAGCTGCCTCAACCACGCCTGCTGCCCGTAGGTGTCCGACCACCGGTCGACCGCCTCGCGCAGGTCGTGCAGCTGTACGCCGCGGTGGTGGCCACCCGTCCACACGTCGGTCAGCACCCGCGAGAGCTCGGCGTGCCACATCAGCGGCGGGAGGTCATCGATGACCACGGCCATCCCGACGTGGTTGACCGGTGAGTTGGTCAGCGTGCGGATCGCGCGGTCCGCCGCCGTACGCCCCCGGAACAGCCAGAGGTCGCCGGTGCGGGTGAGGTCGACCGCTCGATCGAGGGTCAGGTGGTCGCTCATGCGCCACAGTGTGCACCGGTTGCTGGTCCCGGCGGGTGAGTGCCTCGAGACGCCTTATGCTCCGACCCATGGCGAAGAGGTTCGCGTTGTGGAAGCTGCTGGGCCTGGCCGGCGTCGTCGGCACGGTCGTGACAGGTGCTGCCACCGCGCGCCATGAACGTGAGCGGAGGGCCTACTCGCCCGACGAAGTCCGCGAGCGGCTCCACCGCCGACTCGCCGAGGTCAAGGAGCACTCGTGAAGATCGCAGTTCTGGGCACGGGCATGGTCGGTCGGGCCGTCGCTGTGGGGTTGGCCCGACTCGGGCACGACGTCGTCGTCGGCAGCCGCGACCCCTCCGAGGCTCCTGCGAAGCTGAACCTCCTGGACGCGTTCGTCGGGTCGGCCGACCACGGCCAGGTCAGCGTCGGGTCCTACGCCGAGGCGAGCTCGGGGGCGGACCTGGTCGTCAATGCGCTCCACGGCCGCGGCGCGATCGCCGGCATCTGGGCGGCCGCCATCGCCGACGACACGGTGCTGCTCGACGTCGCGAACCCGCTCGACTTCACCGGCGAGCTGCCCACCCTCTTCGTCGCCAACGACGACTCGCTGGGCGAGCAGATCCAGCGCGAGTTCCCCTCGCTGCGGGTGGTGAAGTCGCTGAACACGATGACGGCGGAGGCGATGGTCGACCCGACGTTGGTCAACGGCGGTGACTTCACGACCTTCGTCTCCGGCAACGACGACGCCGCCAAGGCGCAGGTCATCTCGCTCCTGGTCGCACTCGGTCACCAGGACGTGATCGACGTCGGTGACATCACGACGGCGCGCGGCACCGAGGCGATGATGCTCGCCTGGATCCGGCTGATGGGTCCGATCGAGTCGCCGTACTTCACCTGGAAGGTCGCGCGCTGAGCGCACGCGCGACCGTCACTCCAGGTGCATCGCGGCGGCCTCCGGGCCGCGCTCGTCGTCGAGGTTGACCCGGTCTTCGTCGTAGGGGTCGCCGCCGAGCACGTCCTGGTCCGCCGCGATGGCGTCGGGATCATCGCCTCCCACGAACGGCCCCTCGTCCTCGGTCAGGGCGGTGGGGTCGGGCTCCTCCTGCATGAGGCGCATGCTGAGCGACTCGTCGTCGACCTCGGCCATCTCGGCGCCGCGGGGCTGGCGGTCCGGCGGGCTCCACGGCACGTCGTCTGTCGCACTGGGCTCCTCGAGGTTGATCTCGGCAGTTGCCCGCTCCGCCGCGTCCCGGTCGCTCTGGCCGAAGTCACCTTCGTCGTGGTTGCTCATGGCCCCACCCTGTCCTCGGTGCCGGTCGACGGACAAGGGCGATCCACCCTCAGGGGCGCGACCGAGGCTCGGTCTCGCCACGCCGACGCACTCCTTGGGCGAGTCGTGCACATGTCAGGTGGTCGACGTGGAGATCACCGGGGAGATCGAGAACGTGACGATCAACGGCGTCGACATCGGACCTCTCTTGGAGGCCGAGCTCGGCCGCCGGATGCCCGAGCGCGCGAAGATGCGCCCGACCACGGTGGAGCGGGTCGGGGACGAGTGGTCCTTCATCGAGACGTTGCGCCACCTGGGGTTCGCCAGCGCGGCCTGGGTCGGGCGGATGGTGGGATCCCGTGGGACCGCGACGCCCGGCCGTCGCTGGACGATGTCCTCGCCGTACGCCGCACGCGACAGGCCACGGTGCGCGACGTCATCACCGCGCTCACCCACGAGCAGCTCGACTAGACGGTGGCCCGCACCGAACCCGGCTGGCCCCAGATCGAGGAGTTCCCCCCCAGCCAGTGCCTGCTCATCGTCCTCAACGAGGAATGGCACCACCGCCTCGACGCCGAACGAGACCTGGACACACTCGCAATCAAGGAGAACTGACCATGAACGCAGGTACGGACATCGTGCTCATCGCCGGCCGGGTGGACTACGTCGACATCGACTCCGGACACTGGCCGATGTTCACCGGGCCGACCGAGCTGGCCGCGATCCTGGCCGACTGCGCCACCGGCTGAGGTTCAGTCCTGCTCCGCGGGCCGGTCGTGCGCCCGCGAGTCGATCTCATCGGTGTCGACCATGTCGCCGATCTCGGCGTTGCCGGCCGACTCGGCATCGAGAGCGGCCAGGCGCTCGTCCTCGTCGACGCGGCGCCCGGCGCCGGGGAAGATCGACGGCGGACACTCCTCCGCGTCACTGCGGTCGGGGTCTGGCCACTCGTCGCTGGGGTGCGCGTCCACCTCGCCGACCCTACGACACCGCGGGCTGCACTGGACTGGACCAATCTGGGCATTCGGCGACGCGGTGGGTCGTGCACTGACATCCTGACAGAACCTCTTGACGGCGAGGTGCCGACCGCGCCGTCAGCCGGTCATCACTCGTCCTCTCCGGAGAGCCTGCGTCCGTGTCCCATCGCCTGATCCCTGACTCGCCCGTCGAGCCCTCGACGGTCCCTGACGCGTCCCCAGCGCTGTTCTCCCGGCGCGGCCTGTCGTGGCGGGCTGCTGCCGGACTGGCGGCCGCCGTGGGCGCCGCACCTCTGCTGGCGGGCAGCCCTGCGGAGGCCGCTGAGGCCGCGTGGGGACCGAAGCACGCCAAGGTGTGCCAGCACCGCCATCGGTGCGAGAAGCACCGCACACACACGTGTCGGCACAAGCACCGCTGCAAGCACCGTCACCACAAGCGCCCGACGACCCAGACGCCGGCCCCGGCCCCCGTGCCGACGCGGACGCCGCCCCCGGTGCCGACCACGCCGCCCCCCTCGCCACCGAGCGGTGACCCGGACTTCATCGCCTCCCCCCTGCCCACCGCCTGGTCGCTCCACCTGGGCAACCGTTTCTCCTACGGCGTGACGCCCGGCCTGCACCAGTCGATGCGTGAGGCCGGCAGCCCCGAGGCGTGGTTCGAGCGACAGCTCGACCCCGCCTCGATCCCCGACGCCGAGACCGACGCCATGCAGGGGTGGTGGGTCTCGATCGACGCCGACCACACCACCATCGCGCAGCGGGACCAGGACGGGATCGAGGGCGGCTGGTCGGCGATGGGCAACTACGCCCGCTGGTGCCTGCTCCGCCGGATCTCCTCGCAGCGCCAGGTCCTCGAGATGATGACCGAGTTCTGGGAGAACCACCTGCACGTCCCAGTCCATGACGACGGCGTCTACACCTACCGCGCCGCCTACGGAAAGCTCCTGCGCAGCCACGCGCTGGGACGCTTCGACCAGATGCTGGTCGCGGCCATCACCCACCCCGCCATGGGCATCTCGCTGGACAACGCGTCCTCGACCGAGCGGGCCCCGAACGAGAACCTCGGACGGGAGCTCCTCGAGCTGCACACCGTCGGTCGTGGCACCTTCAGTGAGGACGACGTGAAGTCGTCCGCCCGCATCCTCACCGGATATCGCGTGGACATGTGGCGCACCTGGAACGCCACCTATGACCAGAACAGCCACTACGTCGGGCCGGTCCAGGTCATGGGCTTCACCCACGCCAACACGAACACCGACGGTCGTCCGGTGGCGGAGGCCTACCTCACCTACCTGGCCCACCACCCGCTGACGGCAGCCCGGATCGCCCGCAAGCTCGCCGTTCGCTTCGTCTCCGACCAGCCGTCCGACCAGCTCGTCGCCGACCTCACGCAGGTCTACCTCGAGAGCGGGACCGCGATCGACCCCGTGCTCCGCGCGCTGGTTACTCACCCGGAGTTCCGCGCGGCCGCCGGGCGCAAGGTCCGTACTCCCACCGACGACGTCGTTGCGACGTACCGCGCCCTCGGCGCCCAGGTGCTCCCCCCGACGGCGGGCGCGTCCGCGGCCAACGCGATCCTCTACCAGGCCGACGCGATCGGGCAGTCGCCCTTCAGCTGGGGACGCCCCGACGGCCAGCCGCAGGACAACCGTTCCTGGTCGTCCGCCACCCGCGTGCTCGCCTCCTTCCAGTTCCACTACTCAGCCGCCGGTCGGTGGTGGCCGAAGCAGGACATCGTCTACCGCGCCCCGGTCGACTGGGTGCCGACGCCTGGCATGCGCTTCGACGCGCTGGTCGACCACCTGTGCAAGCAGCTGCTCGGGACACCTGCCCCGGCACGTCTGGTGCAGGCTGCCTGTCAGGCCACCGGGACCAAGGCGGAGGCCGCCATCACTGCCACGCACGCCATCGTGGGCTGGAAGATGCCGATGCTGCTGACGACGCTGCTCGACAGCCCCGACCACCTTCACCGCTGACTCGGAGCTGACCATGACTGAACAACTGCCCTGTTGCGAGGACTACCTCCGCACCTCGAGACGCGGATTCCTGCGCGGCTCCCTCGTCCTCGGTGGCGCGGCCGCGCTCACGGTCGCGCACGGGTCCACGCTGGTGCAGACGGCGTACGCCGCAACGCCGGCCGAGCGGGTCCTGGTGGTGCTCTCCATGCGCGGTGCTGCCGACGGCCTCAGCCTCGTCGTCCCACACGCCGACCCCGTCTACTACCAGGCGCGCCCCTCGATCAGCGTCCCCAGCGACCGCCTGCTGGCCAAGGACGCGATGTTCGGCCTGCACCCGTCACTCGCGCCGTTGATGCCCCTGTGGCACGGCAACAAGATCGCGGCGATCCACGCGACGGGCCTGCCCGTGGCCAACCGGTCGCACTTCGCGGCGATGGAGGAGGTCGAGGACGCCGATCCCGGTTCTCCCGAGCGGGTGGGGTGGCTCAACCGGCTCGTCGGTCGCGACGGCCCCGGCTCACCGATCGAGGCGATCCAGCTGGGCGGCGGCGTCCCGGACGCAGCCATGGTCGGGCCGCAACCAGTCCTGGTCACCACCGGGGTGGACGGGGTCAGCCTCGCGGGCGCCTCCGACGCCGCCTCGGAGGCAGCGCGCAGGGCGGCGCTGCTGTCCGCGTGGAGCGAGTCGAGCGGCGAGCTGGCGACCGGCGTCGACACCGCGCTGGACGTGGTCGCCGACTTCGCCCCGGTCCGGGCCAGCTCGACGACCCCCGCCAATGGCGCCGTCTACCCGAGCAACGACCTCGGGCGGGCCCTGCACGCGTGCGCCCGGACCATCCGCGCCGACGTGGGCGCGGAGATCATCACCGTCGACCACGGCTCTTGGGACCACCACACCTGGATCGGCCGGCCGGACAGCGGCAACCTCAAGAACATGGCCGACGCCTTCGCCGGCTCCGTCGGCGCCTTCTTCGCCGACCTCGGCCCGCTGGCCGACAAGGTGACGCTGGTGACCATCAGCGAGTTCGGGCGCCGGGTCACCGAGAACGCCAACCAAGGGCTCGACCACGGGCACGGCAACGTGATGTTCGTGATGGGCGCCGGCGTCAAGGGTGGCTACTACGGCGCGATGCCGCGCCTCACGAACACCTCGGACGCGGACCTGCTGGTCACCACCGACTACCGCGGCGTGCTCAACGAGGTCGTCACCCGACGGCTCAATGCCTCCACCGCCCAGGTCTTCCCCGGTTTCTCACCCCAGCAGGACCTCAACTTCATCACCAGCCTTTGAGGCCGACCCGCGACGTCGGCGCGCAACGCGATGATCGCGCAACGCGATGATCGCGCAACGCGATGGTCGCGCATCGCCTCGGAGCGAGCGCTGACCGGATGCACGACTGGCTCTGCCAAAGCAAGTACGCCCGGATCGCGTAGGCCGTGGCGTCACAGCTCAACCAAGGAGAAACATGCGCCTAGCGCCCACCATCGCGACCGTCACGCTCCTCGTTCTCGGCAGCGGCTGCAGCTCGGAGTTCGCCGAGGACGAGGAGCGTGCGCCTGCCTCGGTCTCTCAGTTCGTTGACGTCCCGACTGTTGGCACGACGAACTACCTCGCCGTCGGGACCGTCAAGTACTTCAGCGAGGTCCGCGGGTTCGGATTCATCGTCCCCGACGATGGCGGCGAAGACGTCCACGTCGAGGTCGCCAACATTGACGGCCACCAGCCCTTGCGCGCGGGGCAGCGGGTGACATTCACCGTCAGCCTGAGCAGCCGAGGGGTCAAGACGGCTACCGACGTCCTCGTTGCCGACTAGCCATCATGGTCGCCCGCTCCACAGTCTGGCGGGCACGAAGAACCTTGACCCGCAAGCAGACCGGGCCCCCGCGATGAGTGCGCCCAGCCCCTCCGCGGCGGCCTGTGCCCTACGACCCCTGGTCGAGTCCAGCCGCCTGCGTCAACCAGGCCCACGCGGCGCTCCGCCCGTCCTGACCGACGTGGGTGGTGGGCACCAGGTTGATCGGCCGGACCCGCCGGTCGTGCCAGAACCGCCCGGCCGGCGGCTCGGGCTCCACTGCGGCGAGCCAGACGCTGGTGTCGGCGCCCTGGGCGTCGTCCCGCAGCACCGGTCGCGTGATCGCGCGGAAGCGCGGCAGCGAGTCCTGCACGCCGGGGGTGTCCGCCCAGCCGGGGTGCATGGCGGAGAGGTGGATACTGTCGAGCGACCACCGGTCCGCCAGCAGGGGGAGCATCTCGACCTGCATCCGCTTGGACCGTGCGTAGGCCGTCGTCGGCGAGTAGTCGCCGTCGAGGAAGCCGGGGTCGTCGGCCCGAAGCACCTGGCCGTAGAGGCCGCCGCTGCTGACCAGGACGACCCGTCCGCCGGCGAGCTGCGGGCGCAGCGCCTCGGTCATCACCACCGGTCCGAGCACGTGCACGGCCATACTCAGCTCATGGCCCTGGGCCGACTCCGTGCGCTCGGGGGGCATCACGCCGGCGTTGTGGATGACGGCGTGGATCGACGACAGCTCACTCCCGATCACACCAGCGAAGCGGCGTACGTCGTCGAGGTCGCCCACGTCGCACCGCCAGACCCGCAGCTGGGCGTCCGGCATCCGCTGCCCGATCTCGGCGCGTACGCGTTCGCCCTTGGGCTCGTCGCGCACCACGAGGTGCACCCTCGCGCCAAGGGCAGCCAGTCCCTCGACGGTCGCGATCCCGAGGCCGGAGCTGGCACCGGTGACGAGCACGTCCTTGCCCTCGAGGGCGCCCGTCGGCGGATCGGTCGGCCACCCGGGCAGCGCACGGCGTACGCGTAGCCCGATCGTGGTGTAGCCGAGCACCATCGAGCGGTCCATCGCGGTGTCGAGCGCCCGCGCCACCAGTGGCTGGCGGCTGCTGTGTCGGTGGTGGGTCACGGTGCGCTCGGGAGCCGATCGAGGCAGGTCTTGAGCTGGTCGACGGTCTTGTTCGCGAGACGGGGGAGATACGCCTTGACGAGGGGTACGGCGAGGCGCGCGACACCACTGAAGGAGAACTCGGCGGTGTAGGTGACCTCCGAGCCCTGGCCGTGGGCGCGGATCCCCAGCACGTCGTGGCCGTCGAACTGCTCGTTGTGGCCGGTGAAGTGGATGCGCGTGGGGCGCTCGAGCTCGACGGTGCTGTAGGCGATCTGGGTCTCCCGCCCCATGAACGAGGAGACGTTGCGGTAGATCGTGCCTACCTCCCCGCCGCCGTACGTCCGCTCGCACGACACGGTGCCGGGGTCCCACTCCTCCGCGTTGGTGAAGTCGGCGAGGTAGTCGAAGACGGCCTCGGGTGCTGCGGTGGTCGTGAAGGTGCGGGACACGGTGGGTTTCATGCGGGCTCTCCTGGCATCGAGGTCTCTCCTCACGTTACGGGGGGCGCCCTCGCCCGAACCCACCCGTGAGGAGAGGGACGTGACCACGTACAACCATTTGGTTGTATATTGTTCCCATGACCGAGAACGAGGACAAGGCAGACACCATGTTCCACGCGCTCGCCGACCGCACCCGGCGCGACATCCTGCGTCGAGTGCTCACCGGAGAACACTCGGTCTCGACGCTCGCCGCGTCCTACGACATGAGCTTCGCGGCCGTGCAGAAGCACGTCGCGGTCCTGGAGCGCGCCGGCCTGATCTCCAAGCGACGCAGCGGTCGCGAGGCACTCGCCAGCGGCGACGTGGAGGCCGTCCGCTCCGCGGGCTCGATGCTCACCGAGCTGGAAACCGTCTGGCGCGGGCGCATCGCCCGCATCGACGACCTGATCGCAGCACCCAACCCACGCACCGAGAGGAATGAGTGACATGCCCGTCACGTGCCGGTGCCGCGTCCGGTGGTAGCGGTCGCCGACGATGCCCTTGCCCGCCTCGACCTCGACCCGGTCGACGTTGCGCATCGGGAGCCGCGTGGCCTTGGCGACATGCAGGGCGGCGATGCGCACCGGATCGACCGGGCCGGGCGGCGAGTGGATCGTCAGACCACCCGCGTCTGAGGGGATGTCTCCTTGGTCTTGCCCGGGTCGCGCTCGATGACATCACCGAGCGCGGAGTCGATCGCGGCCATCGCGTCGGCGTCGAGCTTGACCCCGGCGGCCTTGACGTTCTCGGCGACCTGCTCGGGACGCGAGGCCCCGACAAGGGCGGCGGCGACGTTGTCGTTCTGCAGCACCCAGGCGATCGCCAGCTGGGCCATCGTCAGACCGGCGTCGTCGGCGATCGGCTTGAGGTCCTGCACCTTGGTCAGGACGTCGTCACGCATGAAGCGCTTGATCATGTCGGCACCGCCCTTCTCGTCCGTGGCCCGCGAGCCCTCGGGGAGGGGCTGGCCGGGGACGTACTTGCCGGACAGCACGCCCTGGGCGATGGGGCTCCAGACGATCTGCGAGACACCGAGCTCCGCGCTGGTCGCGACGACCTCGTCCTCGATCACGCGCCAGAGCATGGAGTACTGCGGCTGGCTGGAGATGAGCTGGATGTTGAGCTCGCGCGCCAGCTCGACGCCGGCGCGGATCTGGTCGGCGGTCCACTCCGAGACCCCGATGTAGAGGGCCTTGCCCTGGCGGACGACGTCGGCGAAGGCCTGCATCGTCTCCTCGAGCGGCGTCTCGGTGTCGTAGCGGTGGGCTTGGTAGAGGTCGACGTAGTCGGTCTGGAGGCGCTGCAGCGAGCCGTTGATCGACTCCATGATGTGCTTGCGGGAGAGGCCGGTGTCGTTCTTTCCGCCGGGACCGGTGGGCCAGTAGACCTTGGTGAAGATCTCCAGGGACTCGCGGCGCTCACCCTTGAGTGCCTCGCCCAGCACGGTCTCCGCCTTCGTGTTCGCATAGACGTCGGCGGTGTCGAAGGTCGAGATCCCCTCGTCGAGGGCGGCACGGACGCACTGGGCGGCCATGTCGTTCTCCACCTGCGACCCGTGGGTCAGCCAGTTGCCATACGTGATCTCCGAGATCTTGAGCCCGCTGTTTCCGAGGTATCTGAATTCCATGCGACCCAATCTACGCGCGGGCCTGAAGCGAGGCCCCTGACGCGGACCTCTCCGATGCGCCAGACTGCGGCCCAGGAGATTAGATGAGCGAGCACGAGAACCCCCACGGCCTGGACTGGGACGAGCGCTACGGCGACGGCCAGCTGTGGAGCGGGCATGCCAACGAGCAGCTCGTGGTGGAGGCGAGCAACCTCGAGCCAGGTACGGCGCTGGACGTCGGTGCCGGCGAGGGCGCGGACGCCATCTGGCTGGCCGAGCGGGGCTGGCAGGTCACCGCCATCGACGTCTCCGCCAAGGCACTCGACCGCGCCTCGCGGGCAGCCGCGGCGGCCGGCCTCGCCGTGGACTGGCGCGCCATCGCGCTGGAGGACCTGGAGAATTCGCCGGCCGCCTCGACGTACGGCCTGGTCAGCGTCTTCTACCCCGCGCTGCTGCGTGGCGACGGGACGATCATCGAGACGCTGCTGGCTCGCGTGGCACCGGGCGGGCTGCTGCTCGTGGTCCACCATTCCCACGTCGACCGCGAGCGCGCGGCCGAGCACGGCTTCGACCCCGACGACTACGTCCGACACAAGGACCTCATCGCCGCCCTCACCGACCGCGACGGGTGGGAGATCGACGTGGTCGAGAAGCGGGGCCGGACGGCTCCGGAGGGCCCCGGGGCACACCATCACTCCGACCACGTGCTTCGGGCACGACGCTCGGGCTGACCTCAGCGGCCGCCGCTCGTACGGCGGAAGGTGCTGTCGTAGGTCTCGAGCAGCCCGGCGGGGCCGTGCCGCTTGGGGAAACCCGGGACCGGGTCGGTCATCGGCACCTGCTCGCCCAGCGGACGAGGGCCCAGGCGCAGCCACTGCACGACGTTGAGCGGCTCGCCGGTCGTCGAGTAGCTGCGGATCTGGCCCGACACGTTGATCTTGCGACGGACGGCCGCCGCGGCGGCTCGCGATGAGGGCACGGGCGAAGTCGGCGTCGCCCAGCCTCGCCGAGTTCAAGGTGACGGCGCGGGCGCCGGTCGCGACGGCCCCGGCCGCAGCGAGGTGTCCGCCGAGGGAGTGGCCCGTGAAGGTCAGGTTGCCCGCGCCCACCCCCGCGGCGACTCGCTGGGCCAGAGCGATGGCCTGCCCACCCTGGGGCGAGGGGAGGTGCAGCCCGTTGGGGATGTCGGTGAGGCCGAAATCCTTGAGGCCGCGCCCGCCGGAGCCGCGGAACGACACCACGGTGCGGCCGTCCTCGGTGCGGTCGTCGCGGAGCATCTGCTGCGTGACCCCCAGCTGGCGCAGCTCGCCGGCCGTGAGCTCGCGGTAGCGGCTGGCCGCATCAGCCAGCCGACCGCCTGGGTAGACGCCGTCGCCAGCTCCAGCAGGTCGCGGTCCGGGCGGTTGCCAGGAGCCAGGGTCCCGACCGGCGTGGGCGTCGCGAGGGGCGTCGTCGCCGTGGGGACGCCGACGGCGCCGGTGCCCGGCAGGCTGGGCAGGGCGCCCGACAGGGTGCTCGTGCCCGCTGGCGCGCTCAGGGCCCCACCAGGCGCGCGTCGACAGCTCACCGATCACTCCCCGGAGCTGGCCGGAGACGCCGTCCATCCGGTCGGCGTCGGCGAGCAGGCCGTGGGCGAGGCCGGTCACCTGCTCGGTGTTCACCGATCATGGTGGCCAGGGCGCCTCCCGCGTCCGCTGGCTCGTGGACCTGAGTGTGCGGTGGCGTGCGGGGTCCGGGGAAGGCCGGCGCCGCCGGAAGGTTCCGCCTAGCGCGGGACCGCGCGCCAGGCCGCGCGGATCTCGTCGATCACGTCGGCGGCCTGCCTCCGCCCTTCGCGAGCCGCGTCCGGGCGACGCGCAGGATCGAGGACGTTGGATCCGAAGGACGCCAGTGACTGCTTGTCAGGGGTGACCACGACGTACCGCTCGGCACGGCAACGCCCCAGCTGGGTGGAGATGCGAGCGCTGCGGCTCACCGCCTGGGGGAGCGGTGCGAGCACCACCACGACGTCGGTGGCATCGCTGGCGACGTCGGCGTTGGCGGTGGAGCGCATCCCGCCGTCGATGTACGGGGTGTCGTCGATGGACACGGCCGGCCAGACGATGGGTACGGCGCAGCTGGCAGCCACCGCGTGCACCAGGTCGACGTCGCTGTCGCGGGTGAAGGTGATGAACTCACCCGTTTCGGCGTTGACGGCCGTGATCCTCAGGTCGCGGTCGGGCCACTCCTCCACCCCGATCCGCGACCGGATCACCTCGACCCGCTCGTGGCCGCCGGGGGGATGGGCTCGCAGCGCCACTGCTCCGACCCGGCGGCGCTTGGTGCGCGAGGCCCCGGGGAAGAGCATGGGCGGCACCAGCGGCAGCATCATGCTGCGGCGGTAGTTGGGAGCGCCCAGCCCGCGGCTCGGCGGCTGGACCTGCTCCTCGTAGACCTGGTCCACCGGGCGCGTGGTGATCAGCGCTCCTACGACGGCGCCGGCGGACGTCCCGACCACGACGTCTGCTGTGGACAGGTCGACACCCTCGTCGGCCAACCCCTTGATGATCCCGGCCTCCCAGCCGATGCCGGTCAGGCCGCCGCCGCCGAGGACGAGTGCTGTGCGAGGCATGCGGTGACCCTACGACGTCGGACCACGACTCCCCCGGGGCCATAGGCTTCTCGTCAGCGGGTGGGCTTTGCCGACGGGTCCACCCTCAGGAGTCGGCACCTCACAACTCCGGCACCGCCGAGGAGGCCCCCGTGTCACGACAGTCCACCCGCATCCGATCCGTCCTGCCCAGTTCCGGCCGCACCGCGCTCGGGGCGACCATCGCCGGCGGCGTGCTGACCGGGTTGGCCGCTGCGCCCGAGCGGGTGGGACGTCTCTTCCGCCACCGCTACCCCACGGTCGCGGTCACCGGCATGACGGGAGTCGGCAAGACCCAGCTGGCGGACCGGCTCGCCCGGCGGTCCTCGATCGACAGCGTCGCGGAGGTGGGCTCGGCGGTGATGGAGCGCCGCACCCGGCGCTCGGCGCGGCTGCACGGCTTCCGCTTCCTCGTCGTCCCGGGCGACAACGCCGCCACGCGGCTCGGCGCCCTCGACGAGGTGTTCCACGACGAGCCGGTCGACGGGGTGATCCATGTCGTCGCCAACGGCCACGCCACCGGGCGGCGTACGGGCGGGACCACTGGCGCCGCCACAGCGACCCGCGCCGAACAGCTGGTCGCCGAGCTCGAGGACTGGGCCATCACCTCGCACCGCATCGCCTCGATGGCCGTACGCCGCGACAAGCCGGTGTGGCTGGTCATTGCGGTGACCAAGGCCGACCTGTATGCCGACGAGCTGGACGAGGTCCTGCACTACTACTCACCGGGCAGCGGGTCGCCGTTCGGCGACAAGGTGGACGAGCTCCGGGCGCTGGCCGGCGGCGCCAAGCTGTCGATCGACGTACTCCCGGTGTCCAGCCAGGGCGGGGACCGCAAGGCCGCGATCTCGGCCAGGAAGGCGGGCGAGATGGTCGACGCCCTCGCCGTCCGGCTCGCGCAGCTCAGCGGTCACGTCTGAGTCGGGCTCTCCCCCAGCCGTTCGCTCATGTCGCGGACCTGTTCCTCGAGGGCGAGCACCTTGGCGATCCCGGCGAGGTTGAGCCCCTGCTCGAGCAGGGAGCCGATGCGCTGGAGCACCTCGATGTCGTCCACGCTGTAGAGGCGCGTGCCACCCGCGGTGCGGGCCGGCGCCAGCAGGCCACGTCGTTCGTAGACCCGCAGGTTCTGGATCTGCATGTCAGCCATCTCAGC